>NZ_JANINU010000240.1 GCF_024508875.1 Phenylobacterium sp. | reverse complement strand
AGCTTGGTGTTCACGCCGCCGCGCGCCGAGAACCCGCCGGGCTTGCCGCCGGCCGCCGTGACCCGGTGGCACGGCACCACGATGGGCCACGGGTTCTTGCCCAGCGCCTGGCCGACGTCGCGGGCCAGCAGCTTGTCGCCCAGCTTCACCGCGATCTCGCCGTAGGTCAGGGTCTCGCCCGGCGGGATTGCGCGCGCGATCTCGTAGACGCGGGCGTGGAACTCCGGTGTCCGCGACAGGTCGATCGTCGTGTCCATCAGGTCGGGCTTCTCGCCCCGCATCAGGGCGCGGATATCCTCGACTGTCTTGCCGTACCCCTCCGGGATCGGCGCCTCGGACGCGTCCGGGAAGCGGCGCAGGAACGAGCGGCGCGCCGTCTCGGGGTCGCGCTCCGGCAGGTGGACGCCGACCAGGCCGTGGTCGCCCCAGGCGATACCGGCGTGGCCGATGGCGGTTTCGAACAGGGCGTATTGGGTCATGGCGGCAAGATAGCGCTGGCCGCCGATAACCGCTGGCGGCTTTCGGACATCGACCACACTTGATCCCGCCGCCGGCGCGGCCGCAACTGGGCGCCCGCCTGGAGACGCCGATGCCCCGCCTGTCCTACCTCAATGAGCGCCCCGACGAGGCGCTGGTGGTCATCGAGCCCTGGTCCCAGGCCGCCCGCGTCGCCCCCGGCGGCCGGATCGACGTGACGTTCGAAGCCATGGCGCTCGGAACCGGCGCAATCCGCATCAGCCACCGGGCGGACAACGAGATCCTCATCAGCCTGGACGTGGCGCTGGTGTCCATCTCGGGCGACAAGGTGACGAACCTCGCCGCGCGGGGGGAGGAGGGTTAGGCCCACTCCTCTCCCAGGCGCGGAGCGCCGAGGGAGAGGTCGGGTGAGGGCGGCGCTGGCGAGCGACCGGCCACGCCGCTTGGACCGAGGGCCCTGCCGTTCCCTCACCTTTCAGCTCGTCATCCCCGGGCTTGTCCCGGGGATCCATGGTTCAGCCGCCGCAAGTCCCTACGGCGGGCCGGGTCTGCCCGGCGCGCTCCCACGACCGTGCCGCTGACGGATGGATCCCCGTCACAAGGGCGGGGATGACGAACCGTCAAATGTGCAAGGAGGTCGGCAGCGGCGAGGCCCGGCTTGAATCTCATGGCGGCCAGTCTGCCCGCCGGTCCAGGCGTCTCAAGGACGCGCGGAACGCGCGCCGCGTCGCGGCCGGCCAAGGGCCGGTCCTTGACACGCCTGGGCCGGCAGGCTCGCATCCACCGTGAGATTTAAGGACGGGAGGCATCTGCCGATGCCCTCCTGAAGATGATCGATGCCGGACTCGGACGTATTCGAACTCTCGAATGGCGAGATCGTCGTATGGGCCGACGTTGGATCGGTCATGCTCAAGGTCCGACCCGGAGACCCCATCGAGCTGGGCGAAGGCGAGCTGGACGAGCTGGACGAGCTGATCGAGGCGTTGAAGCGATTGAGGACCCATATCGCCTGACGCCCGCTTTCTTGACCTAACAGCGTCTTTCCCGCATAAGCGCGCCCTTCCGGCGCCAACCTCGGTCAGCGCCCTCTACCGTCACGACCCCCAGGGCTTATCTGGGACGAGGACGGCGAGGCCCCCCGTCCACGCAATCGTGCACGGGGGTCGACTGCGTTTGGGCCATAGGAGCGGCATTTGTTCGACGCGCTGACAGATCGGCTGACAGGGGTTTTCGACCGGCTTTCCGGTCGCGGCGTGCTGTCCGAGAAGGACATCGACGAGGCGATGCGCGAGGTGCGCGTGGCCCTGCTCGAGGCCGACGTCGCCCTTCCGGTCGTTCGCGACTTCATCGCCAAGGCCAAGGAACGCGCCACCGGCGAGGCGGTGATCCGCGCCGTGAAGCCGGCCGACCAGGTGGTGAAGATCACCTACGACGGCCTGGTCGAGATGCTGGGCGGCGAGGGTGAGCCGGAAGGCCTCAACATCTCGCTGAACCCGCCCACCGTGATCCTGATGGCGGGCCTGCAGGGCTCGGGCAAGACCACCACCGCCGGCAAGCTGGCCCTGCGCCTGATCAAGGAACGCAAGAAGGTCCTGCTGGCCTCGCTCGATACCCGCCGCCCCGCGGCGATGGAGCAGCTCGGCATGCTGGCCGAGCAGGCGGGCGCCAGCTTCCTGCCCATCGTCGCAGGCCAGGCGGCCCCCGACATCGCCCGGCGGGCCATGCAGGCGGCGAAGCTCCAGGGCTTCGACATCCTGATCCTCGACACCGCCGGCCGCACCACCATCGACGAGGCGATGATGGCCGAGGCGGCCGAGATCGCGAAGATCTCGACCCCGTCCGAAACCCTGCTGGTCGCCGACGCCCTCACCGGCCAGGACGCGGTGCGCACCGCCAAGGCGTTCCACGAGCGCCTGCCGCTCACCGGCCTGGTCTTGACCCGCGCCGACGGCGACGGTCGCGGCGGCGCCGCGCTCTCCATGCGCGCGGTCACCGGCTTGCCGATCAAGTTCCTCGGCGTCTCGGAGAAGATCGACGGCCTCGACGCCTTCGACGCCGCCCGCGTCGCCGGCCGCATCCTGGGCCGCGGCGACGTCGTGGCGCTGGTCGAGAAGGCCGCGCAGGAACTCGACATGGCCAAGGCGGAAGCCACGGCCAAGAAGCTCGCCAAGGGCCAGTTCGACCTCGACATGATGGCCGACCAGCTCGCCCAGATGAAGCGCATGGGCGGCATGGAAGGCATGATGGGCCTGCTGCCCGGCGTGGCGAAGATGAAGAAGCAGATCAGCGAGAGCGGTCTGACCGACAAGACCTTCGACCGCCAGATGGCGATCATCAGCTCGATGACGAAGGCCGAGCGCAAGAAGCCCGACATCCTAGCCGCCTCGCGCAAGCGACGTATCGCGGCGGGCTCGGGCGTCGACGTGGCCGAGGTGAACCGGCTGCTCAAACAGCACCGCCAGATGGCCGACGCCTTCAAGGCGCTCAGCAAGAATGGCGGCAAGGGCTTTGGCCAGATGGCCAAGATGCTGGGCGGCGGCGGCATGGACATGGGCAAGCTGGCCCAGATGGCCGGCGGCCAGCAGCCCACCCCTGAGCAGCTCGAAGAAATGGCCGCCAAGCTCAAGAACATGCCCGGTGGCATGCCCAAACTTCCCGGCCTCGGCGGCGGCCTGCCGCCGGGCTTCAATCCCTTCAAGAAATAGACCGAAAGATCAAGGACTTAGATAATGCTGAAGATCCGTCTCGCCCGTGGCGGCGCCAAGAAGCGC
>NZ_JANINU010000239.1 GCF_024508875.1 Phenylobacterium sp. | reverse complement strand
GCGCCGCGGGCCGCGCTGGGCCGAGGAACGGACCGCCGGCCCGCAGCCCCGGCCCGAACCGCAACCCGACCCGCGGCCGCGCCGCATCTTCACCGCCGCGGGCCGCTCGGCGGTGGAGCCCGGCACGGCGGTGCGCGTCGTCGCATCCACCACCGACGCCGACGGCCGGCCGCTGATGACCGACCTGACCTCGTTCGGCTCGCAGCACTATTACCGCACCGGGACCTTCATCGCCTCGGGCAGCCGCGAGCGGCTCTTCACCGCCGTGACCCAGCGCGGCGACCGCTTCTTCGTGACCGCCAGCCTGAGCCGCCGGTTCGACCCGGACGAGAGCGTGACCGGCGAGCTGGCCGCCGGCGAGACCCGGACCCTCACCCTGCCCAACGGCCGGCCCGTCACCTTGACGCCGATCGTGCGCGCGGAGACCCCGGAGGAGCGGGCCGGCGACCAGATCGCCCTCGGACTGGTCAGCGAGAGCCTCGCGCGCTCCAGTAGCGACGCCTGGCGCACCTATCGCGACCGCTGCCGCACAGAGGGTTGCTGACGCAGCGTCGCCCCCTTACTGATCGCCGATAACCAATCAGGAGGGGACGATGGCCGGCAGGCTCGAAGGCAAGGTCGCGGTGATCACGGGCGGAGTGTCGGGCATCGGCCTGGGAACCGTCGAATTGTTCGTGGCCGAAGGCGCCCGGGTGGTGGCGGCCGACATCCAGGACGAGAAGGGCGCGATGCTGGAGCAGCGGTTCCCCGGCAAGGTCCGCTACGCCCACTGCGACGTCACCAAGGAGGCCGAGATCAAGGCCGCCGTCGACCTCGCCGCCTCCGAGTTCGGCGGGCTGGACATCCTGTTCAACAACGCCGGCATCTCGGACGCCATGCGCAGCATCGGCGAGATCGACGCCGACAAGTGGAACTGGATCTTCGAGATCCTGGTGCGGGGTCCGGCCCTGGGCCTCAAGCACGCCGCGCCGCTGATGGTGGCGCGCGGGGGCGGTTCGATCATCAACACCGCCTCGATCGCCGGGCTGCAGGCGGGCTACGGCCCCATCGCCTATTCGTCGGCCAAGGCGGCGGTGATCCATATGAGCCGCGTGGCCGCCGCCCAGCTCTCGCCCCAGAAGATTCGCGTCAACGCGATCTGCCCCGGCCTGATCGCCACCTCGATCTTCGGCGCCTCCTTCGGTCTGCCGCGCGCGGTGGCCGACCAGATGGCCGCCCTGGTGGTCGAGAACGCCGCCAAGGTGCAGCCTATTCCGAAGGCCGGCCTGCCCGACGACATCGCCCAGGCGGCGCTCTATCTCGCGTCGGACGCCTCGGCCTTCGTCACCGGCACGCACCTCGTCGTGGACGGCGGCATCACGGTGGGCTCGCGGCACGCCTGGGACCAGTCGGGGCCCTCGCCCTTCGCCGAACTGTTCGGAGACCTCGCCCCGCCGCAGCCCGCCCAGTCGTGACGTTGGCGGCGAAGCCGGGCGGGCTATCGCCCAATCTCCAGGGCGCGCTCTGGATGCTGCTGTCGGCCATCTCCTTCTCGGTGATGACCACGCTCATCAAGTTCCTGGGCTCGGACTATCCCGCGGCGCTGCAGACCTTCTATCGCCAGGCGGCCGGCGTGGCCGTGCTGCTGCCGATCCTGGTGCGCCATCGCGGCGCCGCCTTCGCGACCACCCGGCCGGGCATCATGATGTTCCGCTCGTTGGTGGGGACGGTCGGGATGATCCTGTCGTTCTACGGCTTCCAGAAGCTGCCCCTGGCCGACGCCAACGCCCTGTCGTTCACCCGGACGCTCTGGCTGGTGCCGCTCGCCGCCTTCATCGTGAAGGAGAAGGTGGGACCCCTGCGCGCAGGCGCCGCCATCGTCGGCTTCGTGGGCGTGCTCCTGATGGTGCGGCCGATGGCGGACGGCGAGTTCTCCATGGGCGTGCCGGCGCTGGCCATGCTGGGCTCGGCCTTCCTGTTCGCCTTCACGGTCACCGGCATGAAGGTGCTGACCCGCGACCACTCCACCACCGTGATCCTGGTCTGGTCGGCGGTGCTGGGCTTCGTGCTCTCGATCCCCGGCGCGATCCTCACCTGGCGGGTGCCGGAGCCGAAGGATTTCCTGTTGCTGGTCGCCATGGGCGCGATCGCGACCGCCAACCAAGCCTGCTACATCAAGGGCATGTCCCTGGGCGACGCCGGCGCGATGGCCCCGATCGACTACACCCGCCTGGTCTTCTCCGCCGCCATCGGCTTCTTCCTGTTCCACGAGATCCCGGGCGTCTGGACCGTCGCCGGCGCCGCCGTCGTCGTGGGCGCGACGCTCTTCATCACCTTGCGCGAACAGCAACTGGCGCGGTCGGCGAAGCTGACGGCGCAGGCGGACGCGCGATGATCGAAAGCTGCTCCCCGAGAGGGCGAGCATCCGCGCCCAGGGCCTACTCCCCGCGCAGCCGCTCGATGTCGCGGCGGGCCGCCAGCTTGTGCTTGGGCTTCAGGTTGCGGCCGACGATGGCCATCAACGCCGTGAACACCGCCGCGTCGTCGGTGTAGCCGAGGCCGGCGATGAAGTCGGGGATCGCGTCCACCGGCAGCACGAAATAGGCCAGGGCGGCGAACATCATCCCCTTGGCTGCGATCGGCGTCTCGTCGTCCTTGGCGCAGTACCAGACCGACAGGGCCTCCTTGGCGAAGGGGATCTTGGCCGCCACCCGCCGGATCTTGGGCCAGAAGCCCCGGTCGACGCGCTGCTCGTTGAGCCGCATCACGGCCGGGACCAGGGCCCGTCCGGGGTCGATCTCGGCTTCCGGATCGAAGCTGACGTCGGGTGACGCTTTTTCGCGCGCGCTCATCGGGCTAAGGCTTCGCCACAAATTTCTCGCACATCATATGGGAGCGGTGCGTCCATGGAACTCAATTCATCCGTCGCGGCGGTGATCACCGGCGGCGCCTCGGGCCTCGGCGAAGCCACCGCGCGTTCGCTGGCCGCCAAGGGCGTCAAGGTCGCCATCTTCGACATGAACGAACAGAAGGGCGAAGCGGTCGCCAAGGAAATCGGCGGCGTCTTCTGCAAGTGCAACGTCACCTCGGAAGAGGAAGTGGACGCGGCCTTCGCCAAGGCCCGCGCGGCGCACGGCCAGGAGCGCATCCTGGTGAACTGCGCCGGCACCGGCAACGCCATCAAGACCGCCAGCCGCGACAAGACGACGGGCGAGACCAAGCACTTCCCGCTCGACGCCTTCAACTGGATCATCCAGATCAACCTCGTCGGCACCTTCCGCTGCATCGCCAAGTCGGCGAAGG
>NZ_JANINU010000238.1 GCF_024508875.1 Phenylobacterium sp. | reverse complement strand
GACTATCGAACTCAAGGGCCGTCGGATCACTCCGGCGGCCCTTTTGCTTGCCTCCCCCAGACCCGCCATGACTTCTCTGTCATGACCGACATTTAAGCTGTCGGGCGACCGGGCCGCGCCTAGCTTCCCATCGAGCTGGGGAGTTCAGACATGCGCCATTCCATCATGCTGCTGGCCACCGCCGCCGCCCTGTCGGCCGGCGCCGCGCAGGCCGCTACGGTCGAGATTCGTGACGCGGCGGCGCGCGTGACGGTCGTTCCCCAGGACCGGCCGGACATCAAGGTCGAGGTGGTCCGGCCGAGCGCCGAGCTGCCGCTGACGGTCCGTCTCGAAGGCGACCGCACCATCGTCGATGGAGACCTCTCGCACCGCATCCGCGACTGCAACGGCATGGGCACGAACGCACGGATCAACGTCCGCGGCGTTGGGCGCGTCCCTTACGCCGAGCTGCCGCAGGTGGTGATCTACACGCCGAAGGCGGTGAGCGTGGACGCCAACGGCGCGGTCATCGGAGCCATCGGCCGGTCCGCGAGCGTGAGGCTCGAGAATTCCGGCTGCGCGAACTGGACGATCGCCGACGTCGAGGGCGCCGCCGACCTGCGCCAGTCGGGGGCGGGCAACGTGAAGATGGGCTCGGCCGGCAGCTTGGCGGTGCAGCTCTCGGGCGCGGCCAACATCGACGCGGTCTCGGTGCGCGACGGCCTGGATGCGCGCGTGTCCGGCGCAGGCAGCGTCCGACTCAAGTCGGTCGGCGGGCCCATCGACGCGCGGCTCTCGGGCGTTGGGCAGGTGAAGATCGAGGGGGGACGAGCCAGCAGGATGCGGGCGTCGGTCTCGGGCATCGGCGGCGTGCAGTTCGACGGCGAGGCGCAGGACCTGGACGCGTCGATCTCGGGGCTCGGCGGCATCCGCGTGCGCGAAGTCACTGGCTCGATCCGCAAGTCGGTGTCCGGCGGAGGATCGATCAGGGTGGGGAACCGCTCGTAGCGGAGCGGTTCAGGCCTTCTTGCCCGCGCCGTCTGTCTGGTCTGCCGCGGCCTGGTTCGGCGCGTGGCGGTCGCGACGCGGCTCGCCGCTCGCCGGATCGGTCAGCGTCTTGGAGGTGCGCGAGGAACCCTCGGCGCCCTTCGGCTCCTGGGCCATGCGCTGGGGCGAGCCCGGCTTCTGGTCTTCGTCGCGATTGTAGGATGGGTCGTGGGGCTTGGGCATGGCGGCCTAACGCCCCGACCGCGGCTTCGCTCCACGCAAGAGGCTTGAAAACCGGGGGCGCTTGCGTCATACGCCTGCGTCCTACCCGACATCGTGGAGTCTTGAGTTTTCTAGCCGCCGGGGCGCGGTTCACGGGCCTTCGCCCCGGACAGGAAACCAGGTGAGACGAGCGGATAGGGGTGCTGAAGGAGTGTAGCTCAGCTGGTAGAGCGTCGGTCTCCAAAACCGAAAGTCGTGGGTTCGAGTCCCTCCACTCCTGCCACCACCTATATAAAGCGTAGGATAAACCGGGGCGGGGCCTGAGCGCCGCCGTTCCAGATGAGAGTTTGAAGCGCCGCATGGCCAGGAAACCGGGGCAGAACCCGCAAGCGATCCGCGACCGCGCCGCCAAGACGGCCGCGGTCATGGCCACGCCCAGCGCGGTCGCCGCCCAAGCGCCCAAGAAGAAGACCAGCATCGCGCAGTTCGCCCGCGAGGTCCGCGCCGAGGCGCGCAAGATCACGTGGACCAGCCGCAAGGAGACCTGGATCACCTCCGTCATGGTGGCGATCATGGTCGTGATGGCTGCGCTGTTCTTCTGGATCGTGAACACCACCCTCAACTTCGCCATCACGTGGCTGCTCCGCGTCGCCACGGGCGGATAAGAAGAACAACAAGATGTCCGAAGCCGCCGCCAACGCCCCGAAGGGCAACCCCCGCCACAAGTGGTACATCGTCCACGCCTACTCGAACTTCGAGAAGAAGGTGGCCGAGAGCATCCGCGAGCAGGCCAAGCAGCAGGGTCTCGACGAGAACTTCTCGGAGATCCTGGTGCCGACCGAGGACGTGGTCGAGATCCGTCGCGGCCGGAAGGTCAACTCCGAGCGCAAGTTCTTCCCGGGCTACGTCCTGGTGAAGATGGAGCTGTCGGACGAGGCCTACCACCTCATCAAGAACACGCCGAAGGTGACCGGCTTCCTGGGTTCGGGCTCGAAGCCGATCCCGGTGTCGGAAAAGGAAGTCCAGCGCATCGTCGGCGCGATCGAAGAGGGGGTTGAGCGGCCGAAGCCGACCATCTCCTTCGAGATCGGCGAGACCGTGAAGGTCATCGACGGCCCGTTCGCCAGCTTCAACGGCTCGGTGGAACAGGTCGACGAGGAACGCGCCCGCCTGCGCGTCACCGTCTCGATCTTCGGCCGCGCCACGCCGGTCGAGCTGGAATACGGCCAGGTCGAAAAGGCCAGCTGATATTTGGCCGCGGTTGTCGCCGCGGCCCAGACCTGATAGGAGCGCGCCCTTCGCTGACGGGCGCGCTCTTTGTTTTTCCGTCGGCGATTTCAAATCCGTGGGAGGGGCAGGGCCACCGAACCCCGCACCACGGCTCATAACCGGCCGGGTTTCCGGCCATGAGGAGCAAAGATGGCCAAGAAGATCTTGGGCTATATCAAACTGCAGGTGCCCGCGGGCTCCGCCACCCCGTCGCCGCCGATCGGCCCGGCGCTGGGTCAGCGCGGCGTCAACATCATGGGCTTCTGCAAGGAGTTCAACGCCCGCACCGAGAAGGAAGCCAAGGGCACGCCCCTGCCGACCGTGATCACGGTCTACCAGGACAAGTCCTTCACCTTCATCACCAAGACGCCGCCGGCGTCCTTCTTCATCAAGCAGGCGCTGGGCCTGAAGTCGGGCTCGCAGAAGCCCGGCCGCGACAGCGCCGGCAAGATCACCCGCACCCAACTGCGCGAGATCGCCGAGAAGAAGATGAAGGACCTCAACGCGAACGACGTCGAGGCCGCCGCCAAGATCATCGAGGGCTCCGCGCGCTCGATGGGTCTGCAGATCGTGGAGGCCTAAGAGATGGCGAAGCAACCCAAGCGCATGAAGGCCTGGACCGGCGACGTCGCCGCGACGCACGCCCTGGCCGACGCCGTGAAGCTGGTGAAGGCCAACGCCAACGCCAAGTTCGACGAAAGCGTCGAGATCGCCGTCAACCTGGGCGTCGACCCGCGTCACGCCGACCAGCAGGTCCGCGGCGTGGTCTCGCTGCCCTCGGGCACCGGCCGCGACGTCCGCGTCGCCGTCATCGCCAAGGACGCCAAGGC
>NZ_JANINU010000237.1 GCF_024508875.1 Phenylobacterium sp. | reverse complement strand
TGGTCGCCCCGAACTACGCCAAGGCGCGTTCGGACCTGGCCAAGCAGATGGGCCTGGGCCAGGGCGGTCGTCAGGCGCCGCGCAAGAAGCGCTAAGCCTCGGCCGATCCACGATCCGTGGTCTTCGAACGCCCGCCGGTTTCCGGCGGGCGTTCTGCTTTCCGGGTCGGCGTTAACCATTTTTACAGCCCGGAAGGCGTTTCGCGCTTGCCGCCGATTCGCGGGTCAGGCGATATGTGATTCGTCATGAATCCAAGTCGTTGACGGGGCATCTGAAGATGGCGACTCATATTGCGCCGACCGCTGCCGCGATCCGCGCGCACGAGGAGCTGTTCGCGTACTGGAACTCGCTGCGCCGCGACACGCCGATCCCGCCGAAGGGCCGGCTCGACCCGGCCGACATGAAGCGCCTGCTGCCCACGGTCAGCCTCATCGAAGCGCCGGGCGAGGCGGGCGACTACCGCGTGCGCCTGGCCGGCACCGGCCTCTACAACGTCTACGGCCGCGAGATCACCGGCCGTAGCTTCTCCGAGATCTACAACAGCTCCGCCGCCGAATACTGGCGGGGCGAGCTGTCGAAGGTGGTCCGCGAGCGCAAGCCCAGCGTCGGGGTCCACAATCTGGCCTGGCGGGGCGCCTCGCACCTGTCGCTGATCTGGATCCGCCTGCCGCTGGCGACCACCGGCGCCGAGGTCGACATGATCCTCGGCTACGACGCCGTGGTGGGCCTGGGCGCCTCGTCGCCGACGGGCATCCGTCCGGCCGCATGAGGCTGCGAGCGGCCGCGGTCCTGCTGTCGGCCGCGGCGGTGACCCCGGTCCTTGCCGCTCCGGCCCCGGACGAAGCCGCCGAGAAGGCCGCGATCCTCAAGGTGATCGTCGACATGGAAGCCGCCTGGAACCGCGGCGACTTCGAGGGCTACATGGCCGGCTTCCAGAACCCCGGCGTGGTCTTCGTCTCCAAGGGCCGCGTCCAGGACGGCTGGCAAGGCACGCTCGACCACTACGTCCGCGACTACGGCGGCGCGCCGGAGAAGCGCGGCCACCTCCACTTCTTCGACATCCAGATCGAGATGCTGGCCCCCGACGCGGCGCAGCTCATCAGCCGCTACCGGCTGGACCGCCCCGGCGCGCCGCAGGACGGCGTCAACACCAGACTGATGCGCAAGGTGGCCGGCCGCTGGGTCATCGCCCTCAACCACGTCTCGTCCCGCGAGCCGTAGGGGCAGGGCGCATCTCCAGCTCCGGCGTGCTTCAGGGCGCGGAGGTCTTCGGCGGGGGCTGGTTCCCCAGCCGGGCGGCCCCCAGGATGTTGACGATGCCGTAGTTCCCCTCGTGGCACGCGTACTCGAACATCGGTCCCCGCGTCGCCCGGAACACCATCTCTCCGCGCCAGACCTGCGTGTAGAGCGACGGATCGTCCACTGAGAATTCGTAGAAGATTTCGTCGGGCCCGATCCGCGTGAGCCGCTCCTCCACGCGCGCCTCGCCGGAGAGCCAGAAACCCCAAGAGCGTTCCTGCAGGCCGGTCCGCAGCCGCGTCGTCGTGACCACCAGGGTCTCGCCGTCCCAGCGGCCTTCGCACTCCCCCATCCAGGACCGGGGCGCGTTCGGCCCGGCCCCGCCGCCCAGCCGCACCACCCGCGCGTCGTGGTATTTCTCGCTGACCAGGACGATGGCGTCGCGAGTCTGAACGATCTGCAGGACGTTGGTGTCGGGGGAGCTGATCATCGGAGCGCCGGTCGCATCGGCCGTGAGGCAACGCTCCGCCATCGGCCGCTGCTCAGGGTCGTCGTAGTCCGAGTGACGATAGGGCGGGCTCTTCAGCCTCTTCCGCGCCGCCTCGGTATAGGGAAGCTGGCCGTCCGGCGGGTCCACGATCCAGGACCCCCGGATCTCGCCCTTGATGCGCGCCAGTCCGCTGCCGGATTCGGGGAATTCGGAGCCGGCCTGGCCCACCGGATCGGGACCCACATTGACCCCGCCCGACTTGGCCAGCTTGGCTTCCCAGGCCTTGGCGTCCTCCGGCGACACCACCAGGGACTTCAGGTCGCCCGGCCGCTCCAGCTCGGTATAGGACGCGTTGGTCCAGAGGCCTTCCAGGTCGGGCGCGCCGAACCGCGTCCGCGGCGTCCGGTAGGGTTTCGCCGCCATCGACGGCCCCGCCATGGCCCACGCCGCGAAAGACGCCATCAGCGCCCGCCGATCCACCATGCCGTCACCCCCAGAACCGGGACCAGTGTTCCGTGAAACGGCGGCCGGGATCAACGGCCTTCGCGCCGGCCGGGCGCGGTCAGGCCGCGAGTGCGGCTTCCGCGTCGCGCCGGATGCGGGCCACCATCGAGGCCAGGCCGTTCGATCGCTGTGTCGAAAGGGCGCCGGCCAGCCCCAGTTGCTCGAAGGCCGCCTTGGCGTCGAACGCCAGGATCTCCGCCGGCGTATGGCCGGAATACAGCCGCAGCACGATCGCGATCAGGCCCCGCACGATGTGGGCGTCGGAATCGCCGCGGAACGCCAGCGTCCCATCCGCCTGCGGCTCGGTCACCAGCCACACCTGGCTCGCGCAGCCGCGCACCTTGTAGGGGTCGGTCCGCTCATCGTCGGATAGCGGGGCGAGGTCCTTCCCCAGCTCGATCACATAGCGGTAGCGCTCCTCCCAGTCGCCCAGGAGCTCGAACTCGTCGCGGAGTTCGGCAAGCGCGGTCTCGATCGTCATGGCGGCCAATTAGGGACGCCGGGCGCCCCTGGCAACCGGCATCAGCCCGCCGGCAGGCGCACCTCGGCCGTCAGCCCGTCGCCGGGTGCGGAGGTCAGGCGCAGCCGCCCGCCCATCGCCGCGCAGGTCATGTCGGCGATCGGCAGGCCCAGGCCCGCGCCCTCGGCCTTGCGGGTCAGCGCGTTCTCGCCCTGTTCGAAGGGCGCCATAAGCCGCCGCAGCTCGGCTGGGTCGACGCCCTCGCCCTCGTCGCGGATGCGGATGTCCACCTGGCCGTCGCAGGTCCGGGCGCTCACCTCGATGCGCCCGCCCTCGGGCGAGAAGACGATGGCGTTGTGCAGCAGGTGGGTCAGCACCGAGCGCAGTCCCCGGCCGTCGGCGGTCACGGCGGGCAGCGCGCCGCGCCCCAGCACGCATACCTGCACGCCCCGAGCGTCCAGCTCGGGCTTCAGCGCCGTCAGGGCGTCGTCCAGCGCCGATTCCAGCGGCTCGCAGTCGGCGTCGAACTCCATCGTCCGGCCTTCCAGGCGGGCGATCTCCAGCACCTGGTTCACCAGTTTCAGCAGCTTCTGGCCGCTGCCGT
>NZ_JANINU010000236.1 GCF_024508875.1 Phenylobacterium sp. | reverse complement strand
TGCATCTTCTCGGATACGATCACATCGGCGATGATGAGGCCGAGGTCATGGAAGGCCTCGAGCGTGCGGTGCTGGCCGGCCTGGGCGTCCCAGACCCCTATGCGGCCGGCGAGGGAGAGCATGAACGACCCCGAACCTCCTAGTCGACAGAGCCCGCGCCGCAAGACGCGCGGGCTCCTCGGACTGTTCGACTTCTTCCGGCGCACGGCCGAGGCCGCCGCCGACGAAAACCCCGAGCCTTTGACCGAGACCGGCGGCGAGCTGGTCAGCCAGGCCCGCGCGTTCCAGGACCTGCGCGTCGAGGACGTGATGAAGCCCCGCGCCGACATCGTCGGCATCGAGCGCGGCTGCACCTTCGCCGAGCTGACCGCCCGCTTCGTCGAGGCCGAGCATAGCCGCATGCCGGTTTACAAGGAGACGCTGGACGAGCCGGTGGGCGTGGTCCACGTCAAGGACGTCTTCAAGCTGCTGGCCGGCAAGAGCCGCCAGCCCAAGCCGGAGGACCACGTGCTCACCGGCCGCCGCCACCTGGTGCGCGAGGTGCTGTACGTGCCGCCGTCGATGCTGGCGGAGCGCCTGCTGACGACCATGCGGGCCAAGCGGATCCACATGGCCCTGGTGATCGACGAGTTCGGCGGGGTGGACGGGCTGGTCACGCTGGAGGACCTGCTCGAGACCCTGGTGGGCGACATCGCCGACGAGCACGACGAGGAGGGCGACCAGGCCTACCTGCCGATCGTCGCCGACGACGACGGCTGGATCGTCGATGGCCGGGCGCCGCTGGAGGAACTGGAGCACGCCATCGGCGAGGGCGCCGACCTGGCGCCCGAGGACCTCGACGAGGAAATCGACACCGTCGCCGGACTGGTGAACGCCCTGGCGGGGCGCGTGCCGCAGAAGCGCGAGCGGATCGAGCATCCCGACGGCTACCTGCTGGAGGTGCTGGCCGCGGATCCGCGGCGGGTGAAGCGGGTGCGCGTGCGCCGGATGGATCCGGCCGAAACCTCGGCCGAGGCCTGAGTGGCGCGACCCCGCTGGTACGCGCCGCTGACCGCGCTCGTGGGCGGCCTCGCGGCAGGCCTGGCCCATCCGCCGTTCGGGCTGGTCGTCGGCCTGCTGGGCTTCAGCCTGATCCTGCTGCGCCTGGAGACGATCCACGGCCCGCGGCCGCGCCGGTCGGCCTTCTTCCTCGGCTGGCTGGCCGGCCTGGGCTATTTCGGCCTCTCCACCTGGTGGATCGGCGAGCCGTTTCTCGTGGAGCCCGAGATCTACGGCTGGATGGCGCCCTTCGCCATCGTGCTGATGGGGGGCGGACTGGCGCTGTTCTGGGGCGCGGCGGCGGCGGCGTACCGCGCCCTGCGGCCGCGGAGCGCGTGGAAGCCCATCGTCTTCGCCGGGGTCTTCGCCGCCGCCGAATGGCTGCGCGGCCACATCCTGACCGGCTTTCCCTGGAACCTGGTCGGCGAAGCCTGGCGCGCGGGCAGCGCGCCGTCGCAGGCGGCCGCCCTGGTCGGCGCCTACGGACTCACCTGGATCACCCTGCTGCTGGCGTCGGCGCCGGCGGTGCTGATGCTGGAGGTCCGCCGCTCGGCCCAGGCCGGCGTGCTGGTCGCGGCGGGGGTCGGGCTGACGGTGCTCTACGCCGGCGGAGCCGGCCGGCTGTCCGCCACGCCGAACCCTGCCTACGCCCGCGACGCCACGGTGATCCGCATCGTCCAGGCGAACATCGACCAGAAGGACAAGTGGCGGCCCGAGAACCTGAACCTGGTGTTCTCGGCGTACGAGGAGCTCACCAAGCGTCCCGCGGCGCGGCGTCCCGACGTGGTCATCTGGCCGGAAGGCGCGCTGCCGGCGGTGATCGACGACCTGGTCTCGGAGGGCTCTCCCTACGCGCCTCGCCTGCGCGACGCGCTGGCCCCGGGCCAGACCCTGCTGATGGGCGCCAATCGCGCCGAGCCGGACGGGCGCGACGGATATCGCTACTTCAACACCCTGGTCGCGTTCCGCCGCGAGGCGCAGGCGCTGCGGGTGGCCGGCTACTACGACAAGTTCCGGCTGGTGCCGTTCGGCGAGTTCATGCCGCTGGGCGACCTGGCGCGCACGCTGGGCATCCGCAGCCTGGTGCACATGGAGGACGACTTCACGCCCGGCCCACGCCCGCGGCCGCTGGTGGTGCAGGGTGTCCCGGCGGTCCAGCCGCTGATCTGCTACGAGGCGCTGTTCCCGGGCCTAGCGGCGGGCGGGGCGCGGCCGGCCTGGATCCTCAATGTCTCGAACGACGCCTGGTTCGGTCGCACCAGCGGCCCTTGGCAGCACCTGAACATCGCCAGCTATCGCGCCATCGAGCAGGGCCTGCCGATCATCCGCTCCACCCCGACGGGCGTCTCGGCGGTGATCGACGCGCAGGGGCGGCTGGTCGATGACCGGAAGCTGGGCCTGGGCGCCTATGGCGTGATCGACGCGCGCCTGCCCGCCCCGGCGCGACCGACGCTTTACAGCCGGGCGGGCGACTGGCCGTTCGCCGGGCTGCTGGTCCTGTCGGCAGCGTCGTGGCTGGCCGGACGTCGCCGGCGTCGCAGACCTGCGGCCGATTAGGCGCCGAGCCTTGGCGCCACATAAGGATTTCTTTATAGGCGTTCGGCCTACTAGCCGGCCGTCCGCCGCGCCGCACCCATCTCCGGAGCCTAGCCCTTGAGCCGTTCCAGCTACATCTTCACCAGCGAAAGCGTGTCCGAAGGCCACCCCGACAAGGTCGCCGACCGCATCTCGGACACCGTCGTCGACGCCTTCCTCAGCGCCGAGCCGCAGGCCCGCGTCGCTTGCGAGACCCTGGTGACCACCAACCGGATCGTGCTGGCGGGCGAAGTCCGCGCCGGCAAGCCGGGCGGCTCCAAGGCCGAGAACAAGGCCCTGACCAAGGAGATCGTGAAGTCGCTGGAGCCCAAGGTCCGCGCCGCGATCAAGGACATCGGCTACGAGCAGAAGGGCTTCCACTGGAACAAGGCGAAGTACGCCTGCCACCTGCACGAGCAGTCGGCCCACATCGCCCAGGGCGTGGACGCCACCGAGAAGAAGGACGAGGGCGCCGGCGACCAGGGCATCATGTTCGGCTACGCCTGCGACGAGACCGACTCGCTGATGCCGGCGACGCTGCAGTACAGCCACGACATTCTGAAGAAGCTGGCCGAGGTGCGCCACTCGGGCGAGTGCGCGGTGCTGGAGCCCGACGCCAAGAGCCAGGTGACGGTCCGCTACGAGGACAACCGCCCGGTCGAGATCCTGCAGATCGTCGTGTCGACCCAGCACAAGAAGCGCCTGG
>NZ_JANINU010000235.1 GCF_024508875.1 Phenylobacterium sp. | reverse complement strand
ACGATGAAGACGCCGCCCGGCTTGATGGCGTCGTAGATCAGCTTGTCGACCTTGGAGATGTCCAGGCCGCGGGCCCGGGCGAACAGGTCGTGGTAGTTCTGGGAGGTCCAGAACACATCCACCTGCTCGGGCAGCACGAAGGCGCCGATCCCGGTCGAAACGACGGTGATGTTGCCGTATTGCGGGTCGGCGGCGACCGCCAGGATTGGCGGCGGGTTCGCCGCATTGGCCGCGGGCGGGTTGATGATCGCGAACACCTTGCCCTTCGGACCGACCGTCTTGGCGAAGATGCGGGTGAAATATCCGCCGCCCGGGATGTAGTCGGCCACCTTGTCGCCCGGCTTCACGCCGGCGAACTCCAGCATCTCGGCCGGCTTGCGGTCGGCGTCGCGCTTGGTGTCGGCCTCGGGCCGGCCCTTGTCGGCGACCGCGGCCGTGACGGCGGCGGACGGCGCAGCCGCGGCCATGCCGGACGAGAGCGCCAGCGCCGTGGCGGCGGCGACGAGCAGAAGCC
Source organism: Phenylobacterium sp. (assembly GCF_024508875.1). GTDB lineage: Bacteria > Pseudomonadota > Alphaproteobacteria > Caulobacterales > Caulobacteraceae > Phenylobacterium. The sequence continues at coordinate 24,907 of NZ_JANINU010000235.1, read as the reverse complement.
TGGTCTTCATCGAAGTCTTCCTCCCGCGGCCGGACTTGGCCGCCTCAGGTCAAGGTAGAGGCGACCATTCCTCGCCGGAAGGGAGCGGGGCGAAAATGGCGTCGAGCGTCGCCTCGTCCACTTCGGACGGCCTGGGCGGGTTCCATTTCGGGGCGTTGTCCTTCTCGACGATGACCGCCCGCACGCCCTCGAGGAAATCATGGCGCTGCACGACGCGCGCGCCGATGCGGTACTCCATGGCCATGTTCTCGGCGAAGTCCTTCGCCTTCGCGCCGAGCTGGAGCTGTCGGAACGCCACCTTCATGGTCTGGGGCGACTTGGTCGCCAGCACCTTGAGTTGCTCGCGCGCCCAGTCGGTGTCGGCCTTCTCCAGGCTTTCCACAATCGCCTCGACACTGGGGCCCGCAAAATGCCGCGCGATCTCGTCCTGGTGCTGGGCGATCGCCGGGCGGCCGGCGTCGCCCTCGAATTCGGTGAGGATGGCCTCGACCCGCTGGGGCTCGGCCAGGATGGCCGCCTTCAGCTCGGGCGCCCTGCCGCTCTCGACGTAGTCGGTGGCAAGTTGCAGCAGCTCGCAGTCCGCCGCCTTGATCCGGGCCCCGGTGAGCGCCAGCCAGAGGCCGATATGGTCCGGCATCCGGCTCAGGTACCAGCCGCCGCCTACGTCCGGGAAAAGGCCTATGCCCGTCTCCGGCATGGCGAAGGTGGTCCGCTCGGTCGCCACGCGGAACCGGCAGGGGCGCGAAAGGCCCACGCCGCCACCCATGGTGATCCCGTCCATGATGGCGACGCGCGGCTTGGGATAGTTGAACAGCAGGTGGTTCAGCCGGTACTCGACGAAGAAGAATTCGCGGGCCAGCCGACCGTCGCCCGCGCCGCTCTCGGCCAGCATGCGGATGTCGCCGCCGGCGCAGAAGCCGCGCTCGCCCGAATGGTCCAGCAGGACCAATTCCACGGCCGGATCGTCCCGCCACGCCAGCAGCGCGTCGGTCATCAGCCGGCACATGTTGGTCGTGAGGGCGTGGATCGCCTGGGGCCGGTTCAGGGTGATCCGGCCGACGCGACCTTCGACCCGGCAGATGACTTCGGGTTCGCTCATTGCCGGAACAACTCCCGCGCGGTGATCACGCGCATGATCTCGTTGGTGCCTTCGAGGATCTGGTGCACGCGCAGGTCGCGCACGATGCGCTCCAGCGGATAGTCGCGCAGGTAGCCGTAGCCACCGTGGAGCTGAAGCGCCTGGTTGGCGACCTCGAAGCCGGCGTCGGTGGCGAAGCGCTTGGCCATGGCGCAGTACTGCGTGGCCTTGGGGCTCTTCCGGTCGAGCGCGTGGGCCGCGCGACGGACCATCAGGCGGGCGGCGTCAAGGTCGGTGGCCATGTCCGCCAGCCGCCACTGCAGGCCCTGGAATTCCTTCAGCGCCTGGCCGAACTGCTTGCGGGTGGCGAGGTAGTCGCGGGCCGTGTCGAGCGCCAAGCCCGCGCCGCCCAGCGAGCACGAGGCGATGTTGATACGGCCGCCGTCGAGTCCGGCCATGGCGAACTTGAAGCCCTCGCCTTCGTTGCCGATGCGGTTGGCCTCGGGGACGCGGCAATCGTCGAAATTCACCTGGGCGGTCGGCTGGGCGTTCCAGCCCATCTTCCGCTCCTGCGCGCCGAACGACAGGCCAGGCGTCCCGTTCTCGACCACGAAGGCCGAGACCCCCTTGGCGCCCTCCCCACCCGTTCGCGCCATGACGACATAGACGTCCGAGAACCCGGCGCCGGAGATGAAGGCCTTCGAGCCGTTCAGGACGTAGTGGTCGCCGTCCTTGCGCGCCGTCGTCTTCATGGCGGCGGCGTCCGAGCCCGAGCCGGGTTCGGTCAGGCAGTAGGACGCCACCAGCTCCATCGTCGTCAGCTTCGGCAGGTAGCGCCGGCGCAGATCGTCGCTTCCGAAGCGATCGATCATCCACGAGGCCATGTTGTGGATCGAGATGAAGGCCGCGGTGGAGACGTCGCCGTAGCTGAGCTGCTCGAACACGATGGACGCGTCGAGACGGGAGAGCGCCGAACCGCCGACGTCCTCCTGCACGTAGAGGCCGGCGAAGCCCAGTTCGGCGGCCGCGCGCAGCACGTCGCGGTCGAGCGTCTTCTTCTCGTCCCAGCGGGCGGAGTGCGGGGCCAGTTCAGCGGCGGCGAAGGCGCGGGCGGCGTCCTCGATGGCGCGCTGGTCTTCGTTGAGGTCGAAATCCATGGGCCTCGGCTTGAGCCCGCGACGCCAGGGCTGTCAATCGTGCGCCGCAGCAGCGCCACACCAGGGTCGCTTTCCCAAGCTCCACTTTGGGTTGGGAGGACGCGGAATGGGGACCGCCGCACGAGGAGGCTCGCGCCGGTGGCCGAGCCGCAGCCGCCGCTCGCTGGCGCTTATGCTGTCGGCCGCGCTGCACGTGGCCGTGCTGGGCTGGTTCGCGCTGAAGCGGGCCGTCGAAGAATTCCGAGCCGACGTGCCGGCGGTGAACGTCGAGCTGGTGCGCCTGCGTCCGCCACCGCCCCCGGCCAATGCGCCGTCGCAGGCCGCGACCTCAAGCCCGCCGGACGCGCGGCTCACGCCGACGCCTCCGTCCGACCTGGCTGTCGCCCCTCGCCCGGCGGGGCCGACCGGAGCCGCGCCCGCCGCGCCGAGAACAGGCATCGATCCGCGCTGGGCTGTCGACCTGAATGGCCCGGTGTTCGCCGATGGGAAATGGCCGCGACCGATCCCCGAACTCCAGCGTTGCGACCCGTTGAAGGATCCGAACCGAGAGTCGCGCGCCTGTCGCCGGGTCGACGCGGTGGCGCGCGGGGTCACCCGGGCCAACGACCCCCAGGAGGGCAAGGGCGATTTTGCCCGGGAGGCTCGGCGCAACGAGGCGGTGAAGCGATATCGCGACCTGCCGGGCGGCGCGGGCTACCCCGGCATCCGCTGCCAGATTTTCCATCGCTGCTAGGTCTACTGGCCTGGGCAGAGCTCAGGTCTGGAGAGCTGCAGCGAGTTCCGCGCGAACGGCGTCATAGTCCTGTGCCGAAACAAGCCGGCCCGCGGCCCCCGCGAAGTGTACTTCGCCACGGTACGCGCCGCCTGAAACGACCGCCACGTAGACCACGCCGAGACGTAGCGGAACCGCCGGGCGCAATTCCGACAGGCCGAATGAGCGCTGACCGTACACGATCGCCCGGATGTCCAGCGGGTGGCGGGTCTCGACCCGCCAAAGCGGATTCGGCCCCATTACGTCGTGCTCTCTCGGAGCATCCGCGTCACCGATCGAGAGCTCGCCCGGAAAGGCCAGCGACGTCTTCAGAATCCCACCTTGCTGGAACCGGAAGGTCGGCGTGGGCAAGGCGCCGCCCACGAGAATATCTGCACTCTTCAGGCAAGCTGAAAGCGGCGAAGCCAGGAGTGCGGCGATCAGAACGCGACGGTTCAACCAATCATCCTGAGGTGGGCGTGACGCAGCAATTGATGTCCGATCCGCTTGCGCCGGACAACTTCCGGGTCCAAACGCCCGCCCATGACCAGAGCGCCCCTCGCCGCCTACCCCGCCCTTCGCATGCGCCGCCTGCGCCAGGCCGACTGGATCCGCCGCATGGTGCGCGAGACGGTGCTGACGCCGAACGACCTGATCTGGTCGATGGTGGTGCACGAGGGCGAGGGCCAGATCCCGGTGGGCTCGATGCCGGGCGTGAGCCGCCTGTCGGTGAAGGACTGCGCGGCCGCCGCCAGGGAAGCGAGGGCGCTGGGCATCCCCTGCATCGCGGTCTTCCCGCACATCGACGGCGCCAAGAAGGACGCCACCGGCAAGCTGGCCCACGACCCGAACGGCCTGGTCGCCACCGCGGTGAAGGCCATGAAGGACGCCGCCCCCGAGGTCGGGATCATGTGCGACGTCGCCCTCGACCCGTTCACCGATCACGGCCATGACGGCCTCTTGGAGGACGGTCGGATCGTCAACGACGCCACCATCGAGGCGCTGGTGAAGCAGGGGCTGGTCCAGGCCAAGGCCGGCTGCGACATCCTCGCGCCGTCCGACATGATGGACGGACGCGTGGGCGTCCTGCGCACCGCGCTGGAAGCCGAGGGCCTGCAGGACGTGATGATCATGTCCTACGCCGCGAAGTACGCGTCGGCCTTCTACGGCCCCTACCGCGAGGCCATCGGCTCGGGGAAGCTGGGCACGGGCTCGGTGGACAACCCGGGCGACAAGAAGACCTATCAGATGGATTCGGCCAACCACGCCGAGGCCCTGCGCGAGGTGGCCCTCGATATCGCCGAGGGCGCCGACATGGTGATGGTGAAGCCGGGGATGCCGTACCTCGACATCGTCCGCCAGGTGGTCGACGCCTTCTCCATGCCGACCTACGCCTTCCAGGTCTCGGGCGAGTACGCCATGATCATGGCCGCCGCCCAGAACGGCTGGCTGGACGAGGAGCGCTCGATCCTGGAGAGCCTGGGGGCCTTCAAGCGCGCGGGCGCCGCCGGGATCATCAGCTATTTCGCCCCGCGCGCTGCGCGGCTGTTGGGCGCGTAGTCGGCGCGTCAGCGCCGGGAAGATCCAACACCAAGACCACAACGATCACGAAGCCCACCAAGGGGCTCGTGTTCACCTCGTGACGCTGCGGCGCTTCGCCTTCGTGGTCTTCGAGTCCTTCGTGGCCTTAGTGTCGAAAGACAGCGCCTGCGGCTGCACTACGGTCGTCCTGCCCGCGGGCTATCCACTTCGGCCACGAGGATCTTGCCGGTCTGGGACTTTGCGGCGGCCTCGTGATCGGAGCTGGCGGCGGTCAGCATGAAGAGCGTCTTGCCATCGTCGCCCCCCAGCATGCAGGCGAAGCAGGGCTGATCGGTCTCGACGACCTCCAGCACCTTGCCGCCCTCGGCGATGCGCACGCACTGCGGCGCGACAGGGTTCGCGATCCAGATGGCGCCGTCGGCGTCCAGGCAGATGCCGTCGGGGATGGCCGGCGTGGTCGGGGCCCAGACACGCCGGTTCGAGAGCGCCCCGCCCGGACCGATGTCGAAGGCGGTCAGCACGCCGCCCAAGGTCTCGCCCAGGATCAGGGTCTTGCCGTCGGGCGTGATCACCGGGCCGTTGGGGAAGTGCAGGTCCTCCGCCGCCACGCTGACCGTCCCGTCAGGCGCCACATAGGCGAGCTTCGCCGTCGGGTGGTTCGCCAGCACGTCGGGCACGCCACGGGCATGGATCTCGGCGTCCAGGTCGAAGCCGAAGTTGCCGACATAGGCCCCGCCGGCGGAATCGACGACCATGTCGTTGCAATGGAACGTCGCCACTTCGCCCAGGTCCGCATGGACCTCGATCCTGCCGTCGGGCGTGCGGCGCAGGAGCTGGCGCCTGGTCATCGAGACGATCAGCATCGACCCGTCAGGCTGCCAGCCCAGGCCCGAGGGCCGGTCGTCGATCTCGAACTCGGTGCGAAGGTCGCCCGCCAGCGACACCGACTTCACCGCGTGGGCGTAGAAGTCGCTGAACCACAGCCGGCCGTCACGCCAGCGCGGGCCCTCGCCGAAATAGATGCCGCCCGTCAGAACCCGCGTCGTCCGTCCCATGTCGCCTCTCTTCGGAAGGTCTGGTCGGCATGATCGTCGAGGTGGTGGGCGCTGTCATCCGCGACGCGGCCGGGCGACTGCTGACGGTGCGCAAGCGGGGCACGGCCCGGTTCATGCTGGCCGGCGGCAAGCGCGAGGCCGGCGAAGACGACCTGTCGGCCCTGGCGCGAGAGCTGCGCGAGGAGCTGGGCGTGCGGCTGGTTTCGGCCGAGTTGCTGGGCCGCTTCGAGGCGCCGGCCGCCAACGAGCCCGGCGCGACGGTTCGGTCCTCGGCCTATTGGGTCGAGATCGCCGGCGAGATCGCGATCGCGGCCGAGATCGACGAACTTCGATGGGTCGACCCGACGGCGCCGGACGTGGACCTCGCGCCGCTGCTGGCCCGCCACATCCTGCCGGCGCTGTCCGCACGACCGGTCAGCGAAGTGTCGGAAGCCACTCCGCCAGGATCGCATTGACTTTCTCCGGAGCCTCCTGCTGCACCCAGTGGGAGACGCCCGGCAGTCGGCGGATCGTCAGGTCGCGCACGTGCTTGTCCGTGCCGTCCAGCAGTTCGACGCCCAGCGCCGCGTCCTCCTCGCCCCAGACGATCAGGGTGGGGATCTCGATCTTCGGCCAGGGGCCGGCCAGCTTGCCGCGCAGCCGGAAGGCGGCGCGGTACCAGTTGACCATGCCCGTCATCGCCCCGGGCCGCTGGGCGTCCTGCGCGTAACGGTCCAGGACGTCGGGCGTGAAATGGGTCTTGTCGATGGCCATGTCGTAGAAGGCCCGGCGCACGCCGCGCGCGTCGCGGGCGGTCAACATCCGCTCCGGCAGCCCCGGAATCTGGAAGAAGAACATGTACCAGCTCTTCTTGAGCTGGGCCCAGTTGCCGCCCTGGAGCTGGGCCGACATCACCGCGGGGTGCGGCACATTCATGATCACCAGCCGCTCCAGCGGCCGCGGCGCGTTGGCGGCGAAGGTCCAGGCCAGGCCCGCGCCCCAGTCGTGCCCGATCAGGGTAACCTTCTTCGCGCCGCTGGCGTCGATCAGCGCGGCGACGTCCTCCATCAGCCGGTCGATCAGGTAGGACGGCACATCCTTCGGCTTGGGCTCGGTCTCGCCGTAGCCGCGAAGGTCCGGCGCCCAGGCGCGGTAGCCCATCTGCGCCAGCAGCGGCAGTTGGTGACGCCATGAGAACCGGCTCTCGGGAAATCCGTGCAGACAGAGCGCCAGGTGGTCGCCCTCCCCCGCCTCGTCCACCGCGAACCGGAAGCCGTTGGCCTCGACGAAACGCGTCTGCATCGCGCCCTCCCCCTCATTTGCCGGGATATGCGTAGAGCGTTGCCGTGGCGGCGGGGAAGCCCTCAACCGACGGTGAAGTAGGTGCTCTCGCGCTCGACACCGGGAAGCTGGATCACGCCTTCATAGGTGAAGCCGATCTTCCGCAGCACCGCCATGGACGCGAAGTTCTCCAGGGTCGTGATCGCCGCCAGCTTCGGGATTCCCAGAACGCCCCGGGCGTGGGCGAGGACCGCCCCCGCCGCCTCCTGGGCGTAGCCCCGGCCCCAGGCGCGCTGGGCGAAGGCGTAGCCCACGTCGGGGACCTGCAGACCCTCGCGCCGCACCAGCCCGGCCAGGCCCACCGGCGTGTCGTCCAGCTTCTGGACGGTCAACCACATGCCGAAGCCGTGCTGCTGATAGCTGCCCAGCACCCGCTCGCGGATGTACGCGCGCGCCTGGTCCTCGTCGCGGACGCCCCGATCGCCGATGTTCTCGAGGAAACCGGGGGAGTTCAGGAGCTCGAGCAGGAAGGGCGCGTCGGTCTCCTCGACATCCCGCAGGATCAGCCGCTCCGTCTCCAGCACCGTCGCCAAGAATCCCTCCGTCGCTCGCCGCGCAACGTCATCTTAACGCGCGCGCCGCAGTTTGCTCCGAAATCAGCGTTAAGCCGGGTGAACCATGGCGGTCGGCGACCAGCCTATCGTAATCAAGAAGGTCAAGAAGGGCGGCGGCGGGGGCCACCACGGCGGCGCCTGGAAGGTCGCGTACGCCGATTTCGTGACCGCCATGATGGCGTTCTTCCTGCTGATGTGGCTCATCAATACGACCAGCCCGGAACAGAAGCGCGGCATCGCCGACTATTTCGCCCCGGCCAGCGTCTCGCAGACCATGTCGGGCGCCGGGGGCATCCTGGCCGGCTCGGCCCTGGGCAAGGACGGCTCGAAGAGCGCCGGCTCCAGCGACGTGATCGAGGAACTCGCCCCGTCGTCCGAAAACCCGAACGACGGCGACTCCAAGGACGGCAGCAAGCCGCAGCAGCCGGAACAGGGGCTCGCCGCCGCCCAGGCGGAAAAGGACCAGGAGCGTGAGGCCGCCGCCTTCGCCTCCGCCGCCCAGTCTCTGCGCCAGGCGCTGCAGTCGATGCCGGAACTGGCCGAACTGTCGAAGAACATCATCATCGACGAGACGCCCGAAGGCCTGCGAATCCAGCTCGTCGACCAGGAAGGCCGCTCGATGTTCAACCAGGGCTCGGCCCAGCCGAACGAGCGAGCCAAGCTGCTGCTGCGCGCGATCTCGAAGATCATCAACCAGTTGCCGAACCGGATCAGCATCTACGGCCACACCAGCGCCAGTTCCGGCGGGACCAAGCCGGCCAGCGACTGGCAGTTGTCGGCCGCCCGCGCCGACGCCTCGCGCGGGGTGCTGCAGGCGGCGGGGGTCGAGGGCGACCGCATCTACCAGGTGGCCGGCAAGGCGACGTCCGAGCCGCTGTACCCCGACGATCCCATGCTCCCAGGCAACCGCCGGATCGCTATCGTGTTGTTGCGTGAGGCCCCCGTGCTGCCGCCGAACCCCGGGCTCTAAAGGACGCCTTGCGTACCGGCGCGGCATGACGCCTAATCCTTCCAGGCGTTTTGTTTCGAAAGCGACATCCGGTCCGTGACGCAGCACTTCCCGACCCGACAGCTCCGGTTCTTCCTGACCGCGCCGTCGCCGTGTCCGTACCTGCCCGCGCGTTTCGAACGTAAGGTCTTCGCGCACCTGCCGCTGTCCGACGGCGCGACGGTGAACGACAGCCTGACCCAGGTCGGCTTCCGCCGCTCTCAGAACATCGCCTATCGCCCAGCCTGCGAGGCCTGCGCGGCCTGCGTTTCGGCGCGGATCCCGGTGGGCGACTACGTCTTCTCTCGCTCGGAACGGAAGATCCTGTCGCGCAACGACGATGTCCGTCGCCACCTCGTTGAGGCCGAGGCCACGATGGAGCAGTTCGACCTGCTCCGGCGCTACCTCGTCGCCCGCCACGCCGACGGCGGCATGGCCGAAATGACCTGGCCCGACTACGTCGCGATGGTCGAGGACACGGCCGTCCGCACCCACATCATCGAGTACCGGGTGTGTTCGAAGGACGGCAGCCCGGGCGACCTGATCGCCTGCGCCCTCGTCGACCTGATGGGCGACGGCCTGTCGCTGGTCTACAGCTTCTACGACCCAACCCTGACCCGCCGCAGCCTGGGCTCCTTCGTGATCCTGGACCACGTAACCCAGGCCCGGCTGACCCATCTTCCCTACGTCTATCTCGGCTACTGGGTCCGGGGGTCGGAGAAGATGGACTACAAGGTCCGCTTCAGCCCGATCGAACTGCTGCGGGCGGACGGCTGGACGCTGGCCGCCGCACGGGACCTGGGGATAGAGCCCGGCGCGCTGTAGCGCTCGCCGGCCCGCGCGCCTAAATTCGCCGGGTGATGTCAATTGCCCGACCAGACGCATGGCCCGCCAGCTTCGGCTGAGCCTGGGGCGAACCGGCCCGGCTTCGTTCGCCGATTTCGTCCGCGGTCCGTCGAACGCCGACGCGGTGGCGGCGGTCGAGACGTGGCCGGTGTGGCGGGACGGAGCCTTGGCGCTCGTCGGGCCGATGGGGTCCGGCAAGACCCATCTCGCGCGCGCCTGGGCCGAGATGGCCGGCGCCGCGATACTCGACGCCTGGTCGCCGGACGTACAGGCCGCCGCGGGCCGGCCGGTCCTGCTCGAGGATGCCGACCGCGCGCCGGCCACCGAGGGCCTCTTCCATCTCATCAACCTGGCGGCCCGCCCGGGCGGGGGCCTGCTCATCACCGCCCGCAGCCGCCCCGCCGGCTGGCCCGCCGCCCTTCCCGACCTGCGCTCGCGCCTGAACGCCCTGCCCGTGGCCGAGATCGAACCGCCGGACGACGAGGTGCTGGAAGGCGTGCTCCGCAAGTTCTTCCGCGATCGCAACATCCGGCCCCCCGAAGCGGTCTACCGCTACCTCCTCACGCGCATGAACCGTTCGATCCCCGACGCCGCCGAGATCGTTTGCCGGCTTGATGAGGCGGGCGATGAGGGCTTTCGTCCTGTCACCCGCGCGCTGGCCCGGCAAATCCTGGACGACTGAAGCGGTTCGGCGCCGCGCGGCGTCGCAAAAAACTTTCGCGGCGCGATAGACAAAGCGATTCGTTTTCCGGCAGTGGTTCTGCGCGTGGCGCACCGGCCACGTTCCCGAGACCCGCCGCATGCTCGCGCGGAAACCGGCCAGGGCCGCCCCGGAGCTGGAACTGAAGTTCCAGCTCGGCGCCGGCGCCCTCGAGGCGCTGCAGCGAGAGGCTTTCCCGCTCGGACAGGCGTCCATCTCGCAACTTCACGCCGTCTACTACGACACACCGGATCATGCCCTGCGCGACGGGGCCTTCAGCCTGCGCGTCCGGCGCAAGGGCGACACCTACGTCCAGACCCTGAAGCACCGGGGTGCGGGCGGGCTGTTCCAGCGAGACGAATGGGAGACCGTGGTCCCGGGCCCCGACCTCGACCTTGCGGCTCTCGAAGACACCCCGGCCGGAACCTTGATCGGCGACACCGCGCCCGTTCCCGCCTTCACCGTCGAAGTCGAACGCCGGGCCCACATCTGGACGCGTGGCGAGACGCGGATCGAGGTGGTGTTCGACACCGGCCTCATCCTCGCCGGCGACCGACAGGAACCGATCAGCGAGGCCGAGCTTGAGCTGCTCTCCGGCTCGCCCCAGGCCCTGTTCGACCTGGCCCATGAGCTCCAGGCTAAGGCGCACCTGACCCTGGCGTTCGAGAGCAAGGCGGAACGGGGCTATCGCCTCGCCGGCCACGACGGCGTCGCGGCGCTGCGGGCGCAGGATGCGGCCGTCGGTCCCAAGACCACGGGCGCCGAGGCTTTCCAATCCATCACGCGCGACGCTCTGGTTCAGATCGCCGGCAACGCGCGCCTGCTGCAAAGGGCTCACAACCCCGACGTCCTTCACCAGCTTCGGGTCGGCCTGCGCCGGTTCCGGGCGGCCTTGTCGGTGTTCAAGGGCATGCTCGATGCGGAGGGCCTCAACCTAGCGCGCGCCGAGACCCGCTGGTTGGCTGGCGAGCTGTCGGAAGCGCGAGACATCGACGTCTTCCTTCAGCGGGCCGCGACGCCCGACGAGATCGAGGAGAGCGCGGGCCGGGCTGCGTTCTTCCGCGCGCTCCGCATCGCCCAGGCCGACGCCTATGAGCGCGCGCTGGCCGCCGTCGGCTCCGACCGCTTCCGCGCGCTCCTGCTGAACCTCGGCGAGTGGATCGAGGTGGGCGGCTGGCAGCGGCTGGCGAACGACGAGCAGCGGGCCCTGCGCGAGGGCCGCGCGACCGCCCTCGCCGCGCCGGTGATGGACCGGTTCGAGAAGCGCCTTCGCCACGGCGCGCGGCGCTTCATGGAGATCGACGCCGACGCGCGCCACGACCTGCGCAAGCAGGCGAAGAAGCTGCGCTACGCCGTCGCCTTCTTCGGCGGCGCCTTTCCCGAGCATCCCAAGCGCCGCCAGCGGTTCGTGGCGGCGCTCAAGGTGCTGCAGGACCGCATGGGCGAGCTGAACGACATGAACGTGGCCCGGTCCGTGGCGATGAAGTCGATCGGTCGCCGATCTGGCGAGCTCGCCTTCGCCGCCGGGCTAGAGGTCGCGCGACTGACCGGCGATGAGAAATCCGCCGCAGCGGCGGCCCACGACGCCCTGAAGGCTTTCCGCAAGCTGAAGCCCTTCTGGTCGTCGGAAGGTCGCAATGACGGCCTTAACCTTTCCAAGGCACCCTTGCGCCGCGTCTGAGACTTCAGGGAACCTGCATGCCGCCGCCGAACGATGTCGCCCCGATCAGCGCCCCCGCGAGCGTGTCGGCGAGCGCATCTGGCGTGGTGGCCGAGATCGCGCCGGCCGAGGAGCTGGCCACCTCGCCCGCACGGTTCTTCAACCGCGAGCTTTCCTGGCTGGCGTTCAACCGCCGCGTCCTGGCCGAGAGTATGAACCCACGGCACCCGCTGTTCGAGCGGCTGCGGTTCCTGGCCATCAGCGCCAACAACCTCGACGAATTCTACATGGTGCGCGTCGCCGGCCTGAAGGCGCAGGTGCGCGAGGGCGTTCGCGCCGTCAGCCAGGACGGCCTCACGGCCACCGAACAACTGGTCCGCGTCAACGAGGCCGCGGCCGAGCTGATGGCCGATCAGCAGACTCGCTGGCGCGAGCTGTGCGCCGAGATGGCGACGGAAGGCCTGCGCTACGTGTCGGCCTCGGACGTCACGCCCGCTGAACGCGCTGGCCTTGAGGAGCGCTTCCTGCGCGACCTCTTCCCGGTCCTGACGCCGCTGGCCATCGACCCCGCCCACCCCTTCCCGTTCATCCCGAACTTGGCCTTCTCGCTGGTGCTGAAGATCAGGCGGGTGTCGGACGGCCGCCAGCTCTACGCCCTGGCGCCGCTGCCCGCGCAGGTGGCACGGTTCTGGGATGTGGCGCCCGGCCGCCAGACGACGCGCCGCAAGGCTCAGCGCCGCGTGATCTCCCTGGAAGGGATGGTGACGCTCTTCCTCGACCACCTGTTCCCCGGATGCGAGGTGGAGGAACAAGGAGTCTTCCGCCTGATCCGCGACTCCGACGTGGAAATCGAGGAAGAAGCCGAAGACCTGGTGCGCGAGTTCGAGGCGCGGCTGAAGCAGCGCCGCCTGGGCTCGGTCGTCCGCGTGGAGCTGGAAGCGTCCACACCGGAGGAACTGCGCGGCTTCATTTCGGCCAGCCTGCACGCCAATCCCGAAGACATCATGGTGATGGACGGCCTGCTGGGCCTGGACGAGCTGACCCAGCTCATTCCGTCCGACCGTCCGGATCTCAAGTTCAAGGCGTTCGAACCGCGCTTCCCCGAGCGCATCCGCGACCACGGCGGCGACTGCTTCGCCGCGATCCGCGAGAAGGACATCCTGGTTCACCATCCGTTCGAGAGCTTTGACGTGGTGGTCCAGTTCCTCCGCCAGGCCGCCCGCGATCCCAACGTGCTGGCCATCAAGCAGACGCTCTACCGCACCTCCAAGGACAGCCCGATCGTCGCGGCCCTCATCGAGGCCGCCGAGAACGGGAAGAACGTCACCGCGCTCATCGAGATCAAGGCGCGGTTCGACGAGGAAGCGAACCTGAAGTGGGCCCGCGACCTGGAGCGGGCTGGCGTCCACGTGGTCTACGGCTTCATCGAGTGGAAGACCCACGCCAAGCTGTCGACCGTGGTGCGGCGCGAAGGTGAGCATCTGCGCAGCTACTGCCACTTCGGCACCGGCAACTACCACCCGATCACCGCGCGCATCTACACCGACCTGTCGCTGTTCACGACCGAGGCGCCGTTCGGCCGCGACTCCGCCAAGCTCTTCAACTTCATCACCGGCTACGCCCAGCCGGTGGGGCTTGAGCGGTTGTCGTTCTCGCCGGTGACCATGAAGCGCGACCTGCTGCGGATGATCGGGCAGGAGGCCGCCAACGCGAAGGCGGGCAAGCCCGCGGCCATCTGGGCCAAGATGAACTCACTGGTCGACCCCGAGATCATCGACGGGCTCTACGCCGCCAGCCAGGCCGGCGTGCAGATCGACCTGGTGATCCGCGGCATCTGCTGCCTGCGGCCCGGCGTGCCGGGGCTGTCCGAGAACATCCGGGTGAAATCGATCGTCGGCCGCTACCTGGAGCACGGGCGCATCGTGGCCTTCGCCGACGGCCATCCCATGCCCTCTCAACATGCGCGGGTCTTCATCTCGTCGGCCGACTGGATGCCGCGCAACCTGGACCGGCGTGTCGAGGTCATGACGCCCATCGAGAACCCAACGGTCCACCAGCAGGTCCTGCAACAGATCATGGTGGCGAACCTCAAGGACGAAGCTCAGAGCTGGACCCTCGACGCCGACGGCCGCTATAGGCGTGATCCTGCCTGGGACCATCCGAACGCCTTTTCGGCGCACGAGTATTTCATGACCAATCCCAGCCTTTCCGGTCGCGGGCAGAGAGTGAAGGACATGCCGCGCGCGATCGAAAATGTGGCCTCGCGGGGATAGCAGCGCCAGCCAGGGCGGCCGCCATGCAGCCGTCATCGACGTCGGGTCGAACTCGGTCCGCCTGGTCATGTACCGGGTCGAAGGCCGCGCGCTCTGGACGATCTACAACGAGAAGGTGGTCGCGGGGCTGGGCAAGGACCTGACCGCCAGCCGCCGGCTCTCGCCCGAGGGTGTCGAGGCCGCGGTGGGCGCGCTGCGCCGGTTCCGGTCGATCCTGGACGGGTGGCGGGCCGACGAGGTCACCGCCTGCGCCACCGCCGCGGTGCGCGACGCCGCGGACGGCAAGGCCTTCCTCAAGCGCGTCAAGGACGAGACCGGCCTCGACGTCCGGGTCCTGTCCGGCGAGGAGGAGGCGCGGTACGCGGCCCTGGGCGTGGTCTGCGGCCAGCCCGACGCCGAGGGCGTGGTCGGAGACCTGGGGGGCTCCAGCCTGGAGCTGGTGCGGCTGGGCGGCTTCACCAACATCGAGGGCGTGACCCTCCCGCTCGGTCCGTTCGCCCTGGGCGCGCCGAAGCCGCTGAACCCGGATCGGACGCGCCGGCTGATCGACGACCATCTGGCGCCGGTGGCGAGCCGCTACGGCAGCCCCGAGTTCCACGCGGTGGGGGGCGCCTGGCGGAACCTCGCGCTGCTGCACATGCAGCTCGCCGACTATCCGCTGCATGTGGCGCACCAGTACGAGATTGCAAGGACCGACGCCCTGGAGCTGGCGCGGTTCGTCCAGCGGCAGTCGCGCTCGTCGCTGGAGGGCATCGAGGGACTGTCCAAGCGGCGGTTCGACACCCTGCCCTACGCGGCCATCGTGCTGGAGCGGATCATCGAGCGGCTGGGCGTCCAGCGGCTGGTGATCTCGGCCTACGGGGTGCGGGAGGGCCTGCTGCTGGAGGCGATGCCGCCCGAAGTGCGCCAGCTCGACCCGCTGATCGAGGGCTGCGACTCGCTGGCGGCGCATCGCGGGGTCTCGCCGGGGCTGGGCCGGGCGCTGGAGGCGTGGGTCGGGCCGCTGTTCGAAAAGCTGCCGGCGCTGTTCGGCGGGCGGGACGCGGTGCTGCTGGCGGCGGCGTGCCGGTTGGCCGACCTGGGGGCGTTCCTTCACCCGGATCATCGCGCCGACCTGGCGTTCGAGCAGGTGCTGCGCGCGCCGTTGGCGGGCATGAACCACCAGGAGCGGGCGTTCCTGGCCTGCGTGGCCTTCGCCCGGCATTCGGCGGCGCCGCAGCCGCCGGAAGCGGCGGCCATGAACCGGATCCTGGCGCCCGAGCGGCGCCAGCGGGCGCGGGCCCTGGGCGCGGCGATCCGGCTGGGCTGCGACCTCTCGGCCCGCAATCCGGGCCTGCTGGAGAAGTCGGCCGTGACCATCCGGGGCGAGCGGCTGTCGCTGACGGCGCTGGAGCCCTGGAGCGACATGCTGCTGGGCGAGCAGACGACGCGGCGGGCCCAGGCGCTGGCGAGCGTCCTCAAGCTCAAGCTGGAGATGGGCTGAGGAAGCAGGGATCGCCGGCGGGCGATCCCTACCCTATGGCCTTCGGCATCGACCCGGCTGGGCCGTAGCCTCAGGGCAATAGGAAGAAGGCGGCGCTCCGGTTTCCCAGAACACCGCCTTCTGAAACAGATCCGTTGGGGGATCTGCGCCGCTTGGTGGAAGGGGGCCTCGGCTGCGCTGGCAAGCCAGCCCGGCTCCGATCCGTCTTCCGTGCCCTCTTCGGCGACGACCCCGGGTTGCCCCGGACCCTCCGCCTCGGAGAGCCTCCTGCCCGCTTGGCTTCCCGGTCGCCCGGTCCGCCGCGCCGCAGTCCCTCTCGGCAAGGAGAGGTTCACCCCATCCCGGCCGGCCCGCAACGTTATCTTGCGACGACCCTGTGAACGATCCGTGGCGCCTTCGGTGCACAACCTGTGGACAGCCGGAGCGCGGTCCCGGAAACCGCCGTTCGATCAGGGCCTTGCAGTTATCCCAAGGTTAGCTCGCAGCCGCGGCGCGCGGCGCGCGGCGCACCTCGACCACCCGCACCCGCGCGCCGTCCAGCACCAGGGCCAGTTCGCCGCGCTTCAGCTTCAGGGCGTCCTCGCCGAACGCCTCGCGCCGCCAGCCCTTGAGGGCGCCCACGTCGGCGTTGTCGTCGTTGGCGATCTGCTCCAGGTCCGAGACGGTGGCGATCAGCTTGGAGGCGACGTTGGCCTCCTCGGCGCGCGCCTTCAGCAGCACCTTCAACAGCTCGACCACGGCGCCCGCCGCCGGCGAGGCCGACTGGCGCGGCTTCTCGACCACGGGCGCGTAGGCCTCGGGGTCCTTCAGCGCCTCGCGGATGGCCGCGACCAGGTCGGGCCCGAAGCGCGAGCCGGAGAAGCCCTTCGGCACCGACCGCAGCCGGTCCAGGGCGTCGGCGTCCGTCGGCGCCTGCGTCGCGATCTCGTCGATCGCCTCATCCTTCAGGATGCGGCCGCGCGGCTGGTCGCGGGTCTGGGCCATGCGCTCGCGCCAGGCGGCGACGGCGCGATAGACCGCCAGGTACTTGGCCGTGTGCCGGCGCGGGCGCAGCCGCTTCCACGCGTTCTCCGGCTCGACGTCGTAGTTCGCCGCGTCGGTCAGGTCGTTCATCTCGTCCTGCACCCACGCCAGGCGCCCTTCCCGCTCCAGGCGGTCGCGCAGCATGGGGAACAGCTTGGCCAGGTGCGTCACGTCGGCCAGCGCGTAGGTGAGCTGGTTGTCCGTGAGCGGCCGGCGGGCCCAGTCGGTGAAGCGCGAACTCTTGTCGAGCTCGATCTTCAGCATCTGGCGGACCAGGGCGTCGTAGGCGATCTGCTCGCCGTAGCCCGCCGCCATGCCCGCCACCTGGGTGTCGAACAGCGGCCTCGGCATGGCCTGCAGGTTGTTGAAGATTTCCACGTCCTGCCGCGCGGCGTGGAAGACCTTGAGGATCTTCTCATCGCGCATCACGTCCAGGAACGGGCCGAGGTCCATGCCGTCGGCCAGCGGGTCGATCACCGCCTCGGCGTTCGGCGCCGCCGCCTGGATCAGGCACAGTTTCGGCCAGTAGGTGGTCTCGCGCATGAACTCGGTGTCCACGGCGACGAACGGCTGGCCCTTGATCTTGTCGCAGAACGCCGCGAGTTCGGCGGTGGTAGTGATAGGCGTCATAAATCAGCTATAGCCCCGCGCGCGGACGACTCCAGTCCGCAAGCGCGTCTCTCTGCACTCCAAGTCCGGGTTCGTAAATGTCCGAACGGCCAAACGGTCTCACCTATGCGCAGGCGGGCGTCTCGATCGACGCCGGAAACGCGCTCGTCGAGCGCATCAAGCCGCTGGCGAAATCCACCCGCCGGTCGGGCTCGGAGCCGTCGCTGGGCGGGTTCGGCGCGCTGTTCGACCTGAAGGCCGCCGGCTACGACGACCCGCTGCTGGTCACCACGACGGACGGAGTCGGCACCAAGCTGAAGGTGGCGATCGAGACGGGGCTGCACGGCACGGTCGGCATCGACCTCGTGGGCATGTGCGTCAACGACCTGCTGGCCCAGGGCGCCGAGCCGCTGATGTTCCTGGACTACTACGCCACCGGCAAGCTGGACGTGGAGGCCGCCGCCGCGGTCGTCGCGGGTATCGCCGAGGGCTGCCGGCAGGCCGGCTGCGCCCTGGTGGGCGGCGAGACGGCCGAGATGCCCGGCATGTACGCCGAGGGCGACTACGACATGGCGGGGTTCTGCGTCGGCGCGGTCGACCGCGACAAGGTGATCCCGCGCCTCGGCGACCAGAAGGAAGGCGACATCCTGGTGGGCCTGGCCTCGTCCGGCCCGCACTCCAACGGCTACTCGCTGATCCGCCGCATCGTCGAGCGCTCGGGCCTGGCCTGGGACGCCCCCGCCCCGTTCGCCGAGGGCAAGACCCTCGCCCAGGCCCTGCTGGAGCCGACGCGGATCTACATCAAGACCGTGCTGCCGCACCTGAAGGCCGGCCGCATCAAGGGCCTGGCCCACATCACCGGCGGCGGCCTGATCGAGAACCCGCCGCGCGCCATCGCCGACGGCCTCGTCCCGCGCTTCGACTGGAACGCCTGGGCGATGCCGCCGGTGTTCGATTGGTTGGCAAGAACAGGCGGTGTTTCGGACCACGAGATGCGCCGCACGTTCAACTGCGGGATCGGCCTGGTGCTGATCGTGGCCCCCGACGACCTGCCGGACGTGCTGGAAGGCCTGGTCCGCGACGGCGAGGACGCCTTCGTGGTGGGCGAACTGGCGACGGCTTAGCGCGGTCCCTCCCTTAATGGGAAGGGACAGGCCGCGCAGCGGCCCGGGTGGGGCGGTGTCGATCCTCCCCATCCGCCGAGATTTCGCACTGAACTCCCCCACCCTGCTCGCCCTCGGCGAGCTGTCCCTCCCCATTAAGGGAGGGACTTTCACGCCGAGCTTTCCCAGTCCAGGTCTTCGGCCTCGGCCGCCAGGGCCTCCGCCGGGGGATCGGGCAGGTCGCACCAGCGGGCGATGGCGTCGGGCGAGAAGCCCAGGTCCAGCGCCAGCCGCGCCACCTCGTCGTCCAGCGGCGCGGCGGCGAAGTCGGGCTTGAGGCAGGCCTCGCCGATCGCCAGCTCGACGTCCTCGCGCCGGAAGGCGAAGATCTCGCGGGCGCCCAAAGCATCGTCGGCGGCGGCATCGGGGGCGGCATCGGGTGCGTCGGGGTGTTCGGTCTCGGCCCGTTCGGCCTCGTCCCAGTTCAGCCGCAGCAGCGCGGTGCGCAGCTCGCCGATCCGGCGCGCCACGGCCGCCCCGCCCGGCTTGCGCGCCGGCGTGTCGGCCTGGACCCGGGCGGCGGCCGCCAGGTCGCGCTTCAGCCGCGCCTTGACCGCCAGCGTCTGGCGATACGAGCGCGCCGCGCGCTGATAGCTGCGCGCCAGCCGGTTGGCCTCGTCGTTGTCGGTGGCCTCCAGCGCCCGGCGCGCGAAGTCCCGCGCCAGCTCCAGGTCATGCCGCCCGATCTCCGCGAGCCCGGCGGCCTCCTCCTCGGTGATGTCGAGCGCGTCCCACATGTTGGGAGGACATGTAGGGGGCGTGTACGTCAGAAGCGGACGTGGATGATACCCATCGTTCACTCCAAATGGCGTCAGCCGAGCTTAGCCGGATCGCCCCAAGCTCGACAGTGGGGAGCGAGCGTCGCTAGAGTTGTGGTCCGAATAGGAGCGTCGATTGACCTACCTCGTGACCGCAGAGTTCGCTGACGGCTCCCGCCAGGAGAGGGCCGAATGCACGCCCGACCTTGCCTACATCGCGGCTGTCCACCTCACCGAAGCCGGGGGCCTATCGGTCACGATCAAGACGGCGGGCGGGACCACGTATGAGCCTGAGGAATTCCGTCGCGCCGCTTCTACCGGGAGGCTGCCCGCGTGCCGTTAGAGCAGTAACGGTCAGACGAAAACTCTGGTTCACCCAGCGTATCAGTTTCCGCGAATGTAGCTGAGGTCAGATGTCGAGCGCGATAGGTCGGGTTCTTGGGATCCTTCGGTTGATACAGATCGAGAAGAACATTTCAGCTTATAGCCATGCCCAAAGGATGATTGGTGGGGATGCCAAACCCGCTCAAGTCGCCAAGCTTTGCGCGTGGATTCTAGACATTGCCGACGCCGCAGACGCTGAGGTACATGCTATGAAAATCGATGATGAGATGAAAGTCGGTATAACTCATATTACCGCAAAAATGCGTGAAGGCTTTTCGCTAGATAACATTGGCAGCAATCTTATGAATTCCTTTCCCGCCCTTCCGCAGTCGATTGGCAGCCTCCGCACTTTCCTGAAACTAATGCAGCTTGAGCATTCGCATCAGGCGGAGCTCGCGTCTGATCTCCTTGCGGAAATTGAGGACGTTCTTTCCGGCGATGCCTTTGCCGCGCTTGATGCGCGCATCGCGGAGATCGCGCGCCGCCACCTCCGCATGCTCACCATCATGCTGAACCACCTCGACGCGTTCGGCGTCGAGGCTGCGATGATCGCCTATTCCGAACTCATTGTCCGACTTCAACAAGCTGCCCGCGACGCCGCGCCCGCTGATCGCGAGAAAGCAAAAGGCGTCATCGAGCGGATGTCCAAATGGTGGGAGCGACTGAAAACCCTCAACGAAGCCTATGAGACCGGGACGAAGCTCATTGAGAACGCCTCTGATGCCATGGACCTACTCGGCTTCAACTGAGGTGTGCATCGCCTTGGATGGTCCCGAATAATTCGACAGCGCGAGAACTGCACCCGATCGTGCGCGCCGGTCCCAAGGAAATTGTCACCAAGTTGCAGGCGTGCGCTCAGTTGGTGCCGCGCGCGGAGTGCGGCGCCCACCCCGATCAGATCGAGCGCCGATCCGCCGAGGTTGAGCGCGCGGCGGAGGCTCTGGAGGCGGCAGTACCATCGACGCGCTAGGCGCGGGCGCCTGGCTGTTACCTCTCGCGGCCACAGTCTTGGGATACAAGGCGGCGAAAGTCCGCTCTGCTGCCCGGTACCAAGGTCCGCAACTGGCGCGTCGCCGACCTACGCCGCCCTGCGGCGAGCCACCTCCCGCCGCGCGGCCCGCACGCCCGTCACCCTTTGTCGCGCAACCTCCCTGCCCCGCCCGCGTTCGGCCGGCTGAGCCGTGTCGGGAGCCTGACGTGAAACATGCCCTTCTCTTCCTGCTGCCGGTCGCGCTGGCGGCGTGCGCGACGCCCGGGCGCTATTCCGGGGAGCTCTCCAGCTATGACGGGCTGCGGGCCAAGGACGGGACGGTGCGGACCAGCGTGGTGCGGCGCAGCGACAAGGACCGGCTGGCGCAGGTGTCGAAGGTGTCGATCCGGCCGGCGCGGCTGGCGCACGGCAAGGCGACCGCCTGGCTGTCGCCCGACGAGCGCAAGACGCTGCTGCGCGAGGTGGACGCGCAGCTCTGTTTCGAGCTGACCGAGCGGTACGACCTGGCGCCGCCGGGGACGCGGGCGGACGCGGACGTGCGGGTGGTGGTGACGCGGGTGGCGCCCACGGGCCGGGCGGCCTCGGCCCTGTCGGCGGCGAGCGGGTTCTTCATTCCCGGGCCGCTGGGCGTGCGCGTGCCGGGCACGACGGGCGGGCTGGGCGCCGAGGCCGAGATGGTGACGCGCGACGGCAGGCAGGCGGCGGCCGTGGTCTGGAACCGCAACGCCACGCCCATCGGCACGGACGATCCGTCGCTGAGCCGCATCGGCGATGCGCTGCAGTTCGCCGAGCCCTTCGGCGACACGGTGGGCGCGGTGATGACGCCGAAGGATCACAAGAGCCGCAAGGTGGGCGATCCCGATCCGTGCGCCGAATACGGCCCGCGGTTCCGCCCCGAGGGCTGGCTGGCGAGCGCGGCGACGGGCCTCTACATCCCCGGCGCCAGCAAGGCCAAGGCGGACAAGACCAAGGACGAGCCGACCTCATAGGCAAGCGCCAGATCGCCATCCTTGCGTGGGCCTGACGGTGGCCGAGTTCTCGCGCAGCGGGGACGAGACGCTGCGGCCGGGAGAGCCGGGCCGATCCCGAGCGCGGCTCAATCCCCCCCGCGGCTGAGGGCGGCGAGGCTGGCGGCGAGTTCGTCCTGGCGGAAGGGCTTGGTGAGGCGGGGGAGATCGGGGGCGATGCCGCCCTCCTCCGCATAGCCGGAGACCACGATGACCGGGAGGTCAGGGTGGGAGGCGCGCAAGGCCTGGGCCAGGTCGGCGCCGGTCATCCCCGCCATCAGGTGGTCGGTCACGACGAGATCGACCGCGGCGCCGTTGGCGATCGCGCGCAGGGCCTCGACGGCGGAACTGGCCTCGACGACGCGGTAGCCGAGGTCCTTCAGCATCTCGGCGGTGCTGAGGCGGACGAACTCCTCGTCGTCCACCAGGAGGGCGACGCGGTCGGCGCCCCGGGCCTCGATGGTGGGCGGCGCCGGCTGCAAGGTCTCGCCGGACGCCGTCTGCGGCAGCCACAGGTCCACCGCCGTGCCGGCGCCGGGACGGCTGGAGATGGTGAGCGCGCCGCCGAGCTGGGAGGCCAGGCCGTGCACCATGCTGAGCCCCAGGCCCGTGCCGCGCCCGACGCCCTTGGTCGAGAAGAAGGGCTCGGCGGCGCGCGCGAGGGTCGCCGCGTCCATGCCCTCGCCGGTGTCCTGGACGGTCAGGCGGACGTAGGCGCCGGGCCGCAGGGCGACGGGGGCGTCGCGGTGGACGGCGGTGGCGGCGCGGATCGTCAGGCTGCCGCCGTCGGGCATCGCGTCGCGGGCGTTCACGGCCAGGTTCAGGATCGCCATCTCGAGCTGGTTCGCCTCGGCGATGGCCCAAGGCAGGTCCTCGGCCGCCTGGACGGTCACCCGGATGTGCGGGCCGATGGTGCTGGAGACCAGGTCGGCCATGTCGCGGACCAGGCGGGCGATATCGACCGGCACCGGGCTGAGGGGCTGGCGTCGGGCGAAGGCCAGCAGGCGCTGGACGAGGACCCGGGCGCGCTCGGCGGACTGGGCGGCGCCGGCGATCAGGCGCTGGTCGCGGGGGCCGCCGACGGCGCGGCGCTGGAGCATGTCGAGGGCGCCGACGATGGGGGTGAGCAGGTTGTTGAAGTCGTGCGCCACGCCGCCGGTGAGCTGGCCCATCGCCTCCATCTTCTGGCTCTGGCGCAGCGCCTCCTGGGCGGCGGCGAGGTCGGCCTCCTGCTTGCGGGCGGCGCTGACGTCGCGGCCGATGGCGATGAAGTTGGCCCCGTCCCGCTCGGGCGCCACGGTCCATTCGATGCTCTTCCAGCCGCCGTCGCGGGTGGCGATCCGGTTCTCGAACCGGGTGGGCTGGCCCGTCCGGCCCATCTGCTCCAGCGCCTCCAGGGTGGGGGGCGCGTCGTCCGGATGCATGAAGGTGGCGTAGCCGCGGCTGAGCAGCTCGGCCTCGCTCCAGCCCAGCACCTCGCCCCAGGCGGGGCTGACCGCCGACATCATCCCGTCGTAGTCGGCGCGGGCCAGCATGTCCTGCGACAGGGTCCAGAGCTGGTCGCGCTCGGCGACGCGCAGGGCGACCTGTTCGCCCAGGGTCTCGTTGAGCTTGCGCAGCCGGCTTTCGGCCAGGACCTGGCCCGTCGTCTCGGCGACCGCGCAGAACATGCCCGCGACGCGGCCGTCGTCGTCGTGGACCGGGGAGTAGCTGAAGGTGAACCAGGTCTCCTCGTCGAAGCCCTTGCGGTTCATGGTGAGGGGCAGGTTCTCGCTGTAGGTGGGCCGGCCGGACAGGGCCGCATCGATCAGCGGCGAGATGTCGGACCAGATCTCGGCCCAGATCTCGCGGAAGGGGCGGCCGAGGGCCTTGGGATGCTTCGCGCCCAGGATCTCGGCGTAGGCGTCGTTGTAGAGGAAGCCCAGGTCCTCGCCCCACGCCACGAACATCGGGAACTTCGAGTCCAGCAGCAGGCGGGTGACCGTCAGCAGCGACCGCGGCCAGGCGGTGGGCGCGCCCAGCGGCGAACGGGACCAGTCGTGGGCCCGCATCCGGGCGCCCATGTCGCCGCCCCCGGGCAGGCGCGCGGCGACATCGGCGGCTGGGGTTGGCGCTGCGTCGCGCAAGCTCATAGCGATGTTCCCCCCGGGGACGAACGGCGATCCGACCCGGTCGCTGCGGCTGGCGGCGGCCGCCTGGGGGCGCAGTCGCCGAAGCTTGTCCGTTCCGGGCGGGTCGCGATCCAAAAGCGCCAAGCGGGTGGATCGTTCCCGGCCGTCCGCGGTTCCGCCCCGAGGGCTGGCTGGCGAGCGCGACGACGGGCCTCTATATCCCCGGCGCCAGCAAGGCCAAGGCGGACAAGACCAAGGACGAGCCGACCTCATGACCCAGCGCCAGATCGCCATTCTCGCCGCCGTGGCCTTCGCCATCGTCTCGCCGATCGTGCAGATGGGCGCCGGCGTGGGCCTGACGGCGGCCGAGTTCTCGCGCAGCGGGGACGGGACGCTGCGGGCGGCCGGCTACGCGTTCTCGATCTGGAGCGTGATCTACGCGGGGCTGATCGCGTTCGCGGTCTATCAGGCGACGCCCCGCCGGCGGGACGATGCGCTGGTTGACGCGGTGGCCGGGCCGGCGGCGGTGGCGATCACCGGCACGGGCCTGTGGATCTGGGCCTCGGCGCTGGACGCGCGCTGGCTGACGGTGGCGATCATCGTGACGTGCGCGGGGTATCTGACGTTCGGGCTGGTGCGGGCGGTGCGGACGGTCGGCCCGACCGACCTGAAGGCGCGGGCGTTCGTGCTGTGGCCGCTGGGGATGCTGGCCGGGTGGCTGACCATCGCCTCGGCGCTGAACATCCTGACCGTGATGACCGCCGAGGGCCTGCTGGGCGGGATCGCGCGCGCGGCGGCGTTCGCCGGGATCGTGGCGGTGCTGATCGCCGCGCTGGCGGCGCTGCGGGCCACGCGGCTGGCGGCGTTCGGCGCGCCCATCGCCTGGGGCCTGCTCGCCGTCTGGGCCGCCGAGCGGGCGACCAAGGGCGACGTGGCGTCGCTGGCGCTGGGCGCGGCGGTGCTGGTCGGGGCCTATGCGGCGTGGCAGGTGCGGGCGGCCAAGTCGTCCCTCCCTTAATGGGGAGGGACTGGGGCGCGCTAGCGCAGGGCGGCGTTGATGCGGTCGAGGGCGGACTGGCCCGGCACCAGTTCGGCCTCATCGAGCTGGTTCAGCGGGGTGTCGATGGTGCCGACGGCGTCGTGCAGGTCGCCGGCCTCGGGATCGACGAACAGCAGGCCGGTGACGATCTGGCCCCTCGCCTGCCGGGCCTGGAGATAGCCGAGGGCTTGGGCGCGGCTGTTGGGGTTGTAGAGGTCGTTCAGCTTGTGCAGCGACAGGATCGAGCCGTCGTGCTGCTGGACGCGGACGGTCTCGCCGGGGGCGTAGTCCACGTGGATCGGGTCGCGCGGGGTGATGACGTCCAGCCGGTTCACCGCCTCGTTGTGTTCGCGGACGTAGTCGTAGCTCTTGGTCGAGCCGTTGTGGTTGTTGAACTGCACGCAGGGGCTGACGC
>NZ_JANINU010000234.1 GCF_024508875.1 Phenylobacterium sp. | reverse complement strand
TCGTCTGCAACGGCTACGAGCTGTGCTCGGGCGCGATCCGGAACCACCTGCCGGAAATCATGCTCAAGGCCTTCTCGATCGCCGGCTACGGCCCGGAGGTGGTCGAGGAGCAGTTCGGCGGCATGCTGAACGCGTTCCGGCACGGCGCCCCGCCGCACGGCGGCCTCGCGCCCGGCATCGACCGGATCGTCATGCTGCTGGCCGGCCAGGTCGCGATCCGCGAGGTCATCGCCTTCCCGCTGAACCAGCAGGGGCAGGACCTGATGATGAACGCGCCCTCAGAAGTTCAGGACAAGCAACTGAAAGAACTTCACATCCGCCTCGCCCCGCCGATCAAGGCGGGCTGAGGCGCCGGCGGCCGCCCGGGCGCGTGAGCGCCTGGGGGAGGCCACCCGGACGGCGCGGCGGCTTCGGCGCCTACTTGGCGATCGAGAAGAAGTAGCGCGGCTCGGGCGGCGCCGGCGGCTGCGGCGGCGCCGGCACGGCCGGCACCATCCGCATCGCCGGACGGGGCATGTCCGGCCGCAGGATCAGGCGCACGCCGTTGCAGGCGCGGATCTGCAGTCCGCGCGGCGCCCGCGTACGGCTGTCGCCGCAGGCGTCGTCGAGCTGGTCCTGCGTCAGGCCCTTGGCGTTGGCGAGGTCGGCGCCGTGCAGGGACGCATGGCTGAGGTCGGCGTCGCGGAAGTCGGTCCCGTCGAAGTCGGCGCCCATCAGGTTGGCGTTGGTGAGGTCGGCCGAGCGAAAGGACGCCTGGCTGAACATTCCGTAGGCCAGCACGGCGCCCGTCAGTTCCGAGTCCTGGAAGTTGGCGCCATGCGCCTCGACCCGACTGAAGTTCGCCGCCTCGAGATCCGCCGAGCGCAGGTTGGCGCCCGCCAGCCGGGCGCGGTTGAAGTTGGCGCCCTGGGCCTCGATGTCGGTGAGGGTGGCGCGCGAGAGGTCGGCGTTGTCGAAGATCGCGCCCCGCAGCGTGGCCGAGCGCAGCACCGCGCCCACAAGGATCGCCTTGCGGAAGTTCGCGCCCGTCGCCTCGGCATCGCTGAGGTCGGCCCGCGTCAGGTTGGCCGCGCCGAAGACGACTCCGTTGGCCTCGCTGGAGCGCAGGCGCGCGTTGGTGAGGTTGGCGCCGGAGAAGTTGGCGCCGGTCATGGCCGAATTGCTCAGGTCGGCCTTTGTCAGGTCGGCGCCGGCGAAGACCGAGGCGTGGAACTTGGCGTCGCGCAGGTTGGCGCCCACCATCATCGCGCCAGAGAAGTTCGCGCCGATGATCCGCGCGCCCGACATGTTGCGGCCCGACAGCTCGCATTTCACGCACGAACCGCCGAAGGAATCCTGGCGGCGCACCTCCTTCTCGCCCGCCGCCGCGCGCCCTGCGATCGGCAGGATCGCGAGGAGGGCGGCCGAGGCGGCCAGGAGGCGAAGCGTACGCGACATCAGTAGGGCAGATCCTTGCAGTCCGAGTGTCACCTCTGCCTGCTGCACCTCAACGGCGCCACTTAAATCGCGGTAACTTCAAGCGTCTTGGGTGCGACGTTCTATCCCGTCTGGTCCTCGGGATAGCGGCCTGCACGCGTCCCGCAGGTCTCGCAGATCAGCGCCTGGCCCTTGCGCACCACGGCGATGTCGCCGCACGCGGCGCAGACCTCGGCCGAGGCGAAGGCGGCGGGACCGCCCGACCGGCCTGCGGACGGCAGGAAGACCAGGTTGTCCGGCGCCGCGCCGCGGGCGAAGCCGCGGGAGATGAACCGCGAGGCTGGCTGTGGCTGGAGTTCCTCGTCGCCCGTCGCGGCCTCCGCGGCGTCGGCCTTGCCGCGGCCCAGCCCGTCGGCGTTCAGGCCCGCCGGGTCGGCGCTGGCCAGCTCGTTCCGGCCCAGGTAGCTGATCCCCAGCTCGCGGAAGATGTAGTCCAGGATCGACGTCGCCGACTTCACCGTGTCGTTGCCGGTCACCTCGCCGGCGGGCTCGAACCGGGTGAAGACGAAGGCGTCCACGAACTCGTCCAGCGGCACGCCGTACTGCAGGCCGATCGAGATCGCGATGGCGAAGTTGTTCATCAGCGAGCGGAAGGCCGCGCCTTCCTTATGCATGTCGATGAAGATCTCGCCGAGCTGGCCGTCGTCGTACTCGCCGGTGTGCAGATATACCTTGTGGCCGCCGACGCTGGCCTTCTGGATGTAGCCCTTGCGGCGGTCGGGCAGCTTCTGGCGGGTGCGCTCGCGCTCGACGATGCGCTCGACGATCCGCTCCTGCGGCGGGGGTTCGGACTGGCTCGCCGGCGCGCGGACGGCGAGCTCCGCCACCGGCGGGATCTCCAGCGCCAGCCGCGCGGGCGGGGCGGCCCGGCGCACGCGCACCGCCGTCTCGCAGGCCTCGATCACCGCGTCGACATCGCTCAGCGCCGCGTCCCAGGGCAGCGTCACCTGCAGCACCGGCGGGACGTCGAGGACCGGGGCGAGCGCGGCCAGCATCGCGGCCTCGGCGGCGGCGGGCAGGTCGCCGGGCCCGCGCAGCACCCGCCGCTGGTCCTCGGTCAGGAAGAGGGCGTGCGTGAGGCTGGGCGCGCCCAGGGCGTGCGCCTCGGCCTGGGCCACCTCGTCGGCGGTGAATCCGGCCAGCGCCAGCACGTCGAGGCCCGGGTCGGCGAGCTGGGCGGCCGTCGCGCCCAGCACGTCGCGCAGGAAGCCTTCGCCCACCACCGCCGGGGCGAAGGCGCGGGGCAGGTTGGGGACGAACGGCAGCTCCGCCTCGGCGGCGGCGATCTCCAGGCTGGTGAAGCCGCGCGCGGTGAGCGCCTGAGCCGAGACGCCGGGCGCGTCCGTCAGGCTGCGGTGGCCCAGCAGCGCGTCGCGGGTCGCCGCGAGGTCGGCGCCGGTGGCCGCCACGGCCCGCACCGCAGCCTCGGACAACACGCGCACCGTCTCCCCGTCGGCCGTCTCTGCGACGGTCACCGGCCCGGCCCAGGGCGCGGCGTCCAGGCGCGCGCCGAGGCGCAGGGCGAGGGCCGGACTGTCGACCAGGCAGAGGCGAACGTCGACGTCCGCCTCCAGCTCGTCCAGCGCCGCGCGCGCCGCCTTGAAGAGGTTGCGGGCGGCCTGCCGGGCCTCCTCGCTGTCGTAGTCGAACCCGCTCGCGGCCAGCCAGTCGCCCAGTCCGCCCAGCGCCAGCCGCGCCGGCCCTTCGGCCTCGGCGCTCACGGCCACGGCGGCCAGCCGCACGGCCTCTGCGAACGCGGCGTCGTCGAAGGCGTCGTCGCGCCAGAAGGCCATCAGCTCCAGCCCTGCGACGGGCAGGGCGCCCGCCTGCGCCAACGCCGCCGCGGCGCTCGCGTCGGGCGCGGCGACGATCCGGCCGGTCGTCCAGG
>NZ_JANINU010000233.1 GCF_024508875.1 Phenylobacterium sp. | reverse complement strand
GCTACGGCAAGTGCCGGGTCGAAGGCATGCCCAGCGCCGACTGGGTGCTGATCGATGCGGGCGACGTGATCGTCCACCTGTTCCGCCCGGAAGTCCGCGCCTTCTACAACATCGAGAAGATCTGGTCGGTGGAGTCCAATCACCGCGGCGCCGCGGCAAACTAGCCCCGCCGTCTTTACAGTCACGCCCGCGACCGGTAATGGCGCGGGCGATGACCGCTGTCATGACCATTACGATTACCCTGAAAACGACCCGCTGCGG
Source organism: Phenylobacterium sp. (assembly GCF_024508875.1). GTDB lineage: Bacteria > Pseudomonadota > Alphaproteobacteria > Caulobacterales > Caulobacteraceae > Phenylobacterium. The sequence continues at coordinate 3,129 of NZ_JANINU010000233.1, read as the reverse complement.
CGGGGCGTCGACGGGTGCGTGCGTGGCCTAGACCAGCGACACGACCCGAAGAGCCCCGCCGATGCGCGGGGCAGCCTCTCACCAGAAGCCAGACCTCGCGCTCCGCCCACTGGAGACGTTGAGACCATGCCTGCTTCCTCCCTTCCGCCCTCGCCCCACGTCGCCATCGTCGGCGCCACCGGCGCCGTGGGCGTCGAGCTCGTCCGCTGCCTGGAAGAGCGCAACTTCCCGCTGGCCAGCCTGCGCCTGCTGGCCTCGCCGCGCTCGGCGGGCCGCAAGGTCCGCTTCCGCGGCCAGACGCTGACCATCGAGGCCCTGGGCGACGACAGCTTCCAGGGCGTGGACCTCGCCCTGTTCTCGGCCGGCAGCGGCCTCTCGAAGGTCTACGGCCCCAAGGCCGTGGCCGCCGGCGCGGTTGTGGTCGACAATTCCTCGGCCTTCCGCATGGACCCCGACTGTCCGCTGGTGGTGCCCGAGGTGAACGCCGAGACCCTGGCCGGTCACCACGGCATCGTGGCCAACCCCAACTGCGTGGCGATCATCGCCGCGGTGCCGATCGCGCCGCTGGCCCGCGCCTTCGGCCTGCGCCGTGTGCAGATGGCGACCTATCAAGCGGCCTCCGGCGCCGGTGCGGCCGCCATGGAGGAGTTGCGCGCCTCGACCCAGGCCTGGCTGGCCGGCGCCGCCTTCACGCCGCAGGTCCTGCCCCACCCCTACGCCTTCAACCTGTTCAGCCACAACGCCGACGTCGACGTCGAGAGCGGCTACAACGGGGAGGAGCTTAAGGTGATCGAGGAGTGCCGACGCATCCTGGGTGCGCCGGAACTTCCAATCGGCGTCACCTGTATCCGCGTGCCGGTCCTGCGCGCCCACGCCATCGCCCTCAGCCTGGAGTTCGACCGCCCGATCGATCCTGACCTGGCGCGCGAGGTGCTGGCCGCCGCGCCTGGCATCCGGGTGATCGACGACCGCACCCGCAACCACTTCCCGATGCCGTCAGAGGCCGAAGGGCAGGGCGATGTGCTGGTGGGCCGCGTGCGCCGCGACCTGGGCGACCCGTCGGGTCGCTCGCTGGCGCTGTTCGTGGCGGGCGACCAACTGCTGAAAGGGGCGGCCCTCAACGCGGTGCAGATCGCCGAGCGGCTGCTCCCGGTCCCTGCGGCGTCCGCGCCGGCCGGCGAACTAGTGAGGGCCTGACCGCCGGAGGGCTCGCCGGGCTGGACTTGTGCTTGTCCGGCGGGCCACCCTGGACGCCAGGGAGAAGATCGATGTCCGAGACCGTCAGCCTCGACCTGCTGGACCAGACCGCGGGCGAGATCGTGGCGGCGCTGGCCGCGCGCGAGGTGGGGGCGCTGGAGCTCGCCGACGCGGCCATCGCGCGGATCGAGGCTCGCGATGGGCCCATCAACGCCGTGGTCGTGCGCGACTTCGAGCGGGCCCGGCAGGCCGCCCGCGCCGCCGACGCCGCCCTGGCCCGCGGCGAGCGCCGCCCGTTGCTGGGCCTGCCCATGACGGTGAAGGAAAGCAACGAGGTCGAGGGCCTGCCGTCCACCTGGGGCAGCCCGGCCTTCAGCGGCTGGGTCGCGGAGAAGGACGCGGTGGCGGTGGCGCGGCTGAAGGCGGCCGGCGCGGTGATCCTCGGCAAGACCAACGTCCCGCCCTTCCTCGCGGACTGGCAGAGCACCAATCCCGTCTATGGCCGCACGAAGAACCCGTGGGACCTCGGCTTGTCGCCGGGCGGCTCTTCGGGGGGCAGCGCCGCGGCCCTGGCGGCGGGGATGACGCCGCTGGAGTTCGGCTCGGACATTGGCGGGTCGATCCGCGTGCCCGCGGCCTTCTGCGGCGTGTACGGCCACAAGCCGAGCTACGGCCTGATCCCGACGCGGGGCCATTCCCCGCCCGGGCTGGACGGCGGGCCGATCGCCCTGGCCTGCGTCGGCCCCTTGGCCCGCTGCGCGGCGGATCTCGACCTGGCGCTGGGCGTCACGGCCGGACCGGAGCCCGAGGAGGCGGTGGGCTATGCGCTGAACCTGCGGGGCCCACGCCACGCCGAACTCGCCGATTATCGCGTGTTCGTGCTCGACCGGCATCCGGCCGTGGCCACCGACAGCGAGGTGGCGGGCGCGGTCCAGGCGCTGGCGGGCAAGCTGGACGCGTTTGGCTGCCAGGTGACGCGCGGCAGCGACCTGCTTCCGGACCTGGCCGCCCAGCACGCGATCTACATGGCCCTGGTGGGCGCGGCGATGTCGCGCGGCTCGCCGGGCGGCACGACCTTGAACGCCCACGAATGGATGAACCTGCTGGACGCGCAGGTGGCGTATCGCCGCCACTGGGCGCGGTTCTTCGAGGACTTCGACGTGGTGGTCGCGCCCACGTTCGGGACGGTGGCCTATCCACACGTGGACGAGCCCGACAACAGCAAGCGCGTCCTGATGATCGACGGCCAGCCCACGCCGTATTTCGCCCAGCTCGGCTGGCCGGGTCTGGCCCTCCTGCCCAACCTGCCGGCCACCGCCTTCCCGGCGGGCTTCACACGGGGCGGCCTGCCCATCGGCCTTCAGGCGATCGGGCCTTACCTAGAGGACCGCACGACCATCGCGTTCGCCGGCCTGCTGGAGCGCGAGTTCGGCGGCTTCAAGGCCCCGCCGCCGCTGGTTTGACCGCCACATGAAGATCGCCATCGTCGCCGTCGGCCGGCTGAGCCGTTCGCCCGAGACCGAGCTGGTGAAGCTGTACGTTGACCGGGCCACGGCGGCCGGGCGCGCCCTGGGCCTGGGTCCGGTCGAGGTGGCCGAGGTGGAGAGCCGCAAGCCCGGCAAGGCCGCCGAGGCCGAGGCGCTGCGCCCGCATCTGGCCGACAGCCACGTGATCGCCTGCGACGAGCGGGGCAGGGCGCGCGCCTCCCGCGCCTTCGCCGAGGAGATCGGGGTGCTGCGCGACCGCGGCGTGCGCCGGCTGGTCTTCCTGATCGGCGGCGCGGACGGGCTGGATCCCGAGCTTGTGAAGGTGGCGCAGGGCACGCTGGCCTTCGGGCCGCAGACCTGGCCGCACGCCCTGGCCCGGGCGATGCTGTGCGAACAGATCTACCGCGCTGTCTCCATTCTGGCCGGATCACCGTATCATCGGGAC
>NZ_JANINU010000232.1 GCF_024508875.1 Phenylobacterium sp. | reverse complement strand
GCCTCGCCGCAGGTGATGGAGATCATCGACTTCATCCGCGCCGACGCCAGCCGCCCCCTCTGTCTGCCCCAACGGGAAGTTTAGGCCGATGCAGAAGCTTGGCCTGATCGCCGGCGGCGGAAGCCTGCCGGTCGAGATCGCCCAGCATTGCGAGCGGTCAGGTCGGCCGCTGTTCGTCATCCGGCTGAAGGGCTTCGCCGGGACCGACCTTTCCCCCTACGCCGGGGCGGAGGTTGGGCTGGCCGAGCTGGGCAAGTGCTTCAAGGCGCTGAAGCGGGCAGGGTGCCGCTCGATCTGCCTCGCCGGCAACGTGGCCCGTCCGGATTTCTCCAGCCTGGTTCCCGACCTGCGCGGCCTGATGGTCCTGCCCAAGGCGGTCGCCGCCGCCCGCAAGGGCGACGACGCCCTGCTGCGCCTGCTGGTCGGTGAGTTCGAGAAGGAAGGTTTCAGGGTCGAGGGCGCGCACGACGTCATGGAGGACCTGACCTTGCCGGCCGGGCTGCTCGGCGCGCACACGCCGTCCGACGACGATCTGGCCGACGCCCGCCAGGCCCTGACGGTGGCCCGCGCCATCGGCGCGCTCGACGTGGGCCAGGCTGCCGTCGTCGCCCATGGCCTCGTCCTGGCCGTGGAGGCGCAGGAGGGCACCGACGCCCTGCTCAAGCGCGTCGCTGAGCTCCCCGGCCATCTGAAGGGCCGCCCGGGCGCGGGCCTCGGTGTCCTGGCCAAGGCGCCCAAGCCGATCCAGGAAACCCGCGTCGACCTGCCCACCATCGGCCTCGCCACGGTCCAGGGCGTGGCGCGGGCCGGCTTGGCGGGGATCGTGGGAGAGGCGGGGCGCCTGCTGGTGCTCGACCGCGAGGCCGTCATCGCCCTGGCGGACGAACTGGGCGTCTTCATCCTGGGCGTCGAGCCGGGCGCGCCATGAGCGGCCGGCCGCTCACCGTCATGCTGGTGGCGGCGGAGGCCTCGGGCGACGACCGCGCCGCGGGGCTCGCCCGCGCGCTCAAGCGACGGCTGGGCGATGGCGTCCGGTTCGTGGGCGTGGGTGGAGCGAGGATGCGCGCCGAGGGCGTCGTCAGCCCGTTCGACATCGCCGATCTCTCGATCTTCGGCCTGCTGGAGGGCCTGCTCGCCTGGCGCAAGGTCGTGCGCCGCGCCGACGAGACCGCGGCCCTCGCGGCGCGCGAGCGGCCGGACGTGGCCGTTCTGGTGGACTCCTGGGGCTTCACCCTGCGCGTCGCGCAGCGGCTGCGTCGGCAGGCGCCGGGTCTCCCGCTGGTGAAGTACGTGGCGCCGCAAGTCTGGGCCTCCCGGCCCGGGCGGGCGCGGACGGCGGCCCAGGCCTTCGACCTGCTGCTCACCATCCACGCGTTCGACGCGCCGCTGTTCGAGAGGCAGGGCCTGCGCACCGTCTTCGTCGGCGACGCCACCCTGGCGCTCGACTTCTCCGGCGCCGATCCCGCCCGGCTGCGGGCCGATATCGGCGGCGCGCCCGAGGATCCGATCCTGCTGGTCCTGCCGGGCAGCCGCCCGTCCGAGATCGAGCGCGTGATGCCGCCCTTCGAGGACGCCGTGCAGCGCCTCAAGGCCGAACGGCCCAATCTGCGGGTCGTCGTGCCCGCGGCGCCGACGGTCGCCGACCTCGTGAAGGCGCGGGTGGCGGGCTGGCCGCACCGCGCGCACGTGGTCGAGGGCGAGGCAGGCAAGCGCGACGCCATGAAGGCGGCCACGGTGGCCATGGCTTGTTCGGGAACGGTCACGACCGAACTGGCGGTGGCCGGCTGTCCGATGGTCGTGGGCTATCGCCTGGCCCCGGTGACCTACGCCATCCTGAAGCGTCTGATCCGCACGAAGTGGGTCACACTGTTCAACATCGCAGCCAAGGATTTCGTCGCGCCAGAGCTCATCCAGGACGACTGCAACGGGCCCGCCCTGGCGCGCGAGGTCGCCCTGCGGCTGGACGACGAGCCCCTGCGCCGCCGCCAGGTCGAGCGGCAGTCGGAAGCGCTCCTGAAGATGGGCCGTGGCGGCCCGGACCCCAGCGAGGCGGCCGCCGACGCGATCCTGGACCTTATCTCTAGGCCGGCTGCAACGGGCGGCTAGCGGCGCGTGGGATGTGGTAGGCCTGGGCGGGGTCGCCGACGGCCATCGAGTAGACCTCGATGATCTCCGGCTCGCCCACGCTGACGCCGAGGTGGCCCAGGACGGGCGCCAGGCGCGTGTCGAGGTAGCGTCGGAAGCTCGCCTCGCTCTCCCACAGGTTCACCTCCGTGGCCCCATCGGGGCCGAAGGCGATGGCGTGGGCGATCGCGCCTTCGGGCGGACTGGCTTCCCAGCCCACGGTATCGCGAACGCGGTCGTACTCGTCGGGGGACACCTGCACCCCGCGGTAGATGCACATGACGGGCATCGAAAGGGCTCCTTCGGATGGGTCCGAGCCTGCCGGCTCGGCCACCATCCTTAGGAGCCCTTTGAAAAACCGCAACCGTTCAGCGAACGGCGTTTGGTTTAGCGCTTGTCGAGCGGCGTGTAGTCGCGCAGCGCGGCGCCCGTGTAGAGCTGGCGCGGACGTCCGATCTTCTGCGACGGGTCTTCGACCATTTCCTTCCACTGCGAGATCCAGCCCACGGTGCGGGCCAGGGCGAACAGCACGGTGAACATCTCGGGCGGGAAGCCCAGGGCGCGCAGCGTGATGCCCGAGTAGAAGTCGACGTTCGGGTAGAGCTTGCGGTCGATGAAGAACTGGTCGCTGAGCGCGATCTTCTCGAGCTCCATGGCCACCTTCAGCAGTGGGTCGTCGCCGTGGCCGACTTCGGCCAGCACCTCGTGGCAGGCCTGCTGCATCACCTTCGCGCGCGGGTCGTAGTTCTTGTAGACCCGGTGGCCGAAGCCCATCAGCAGGTACCGGCGGTCCTTCACGCCCTGGACGAATTCCGGGATGCGATCGACGGTGCCGATCTCCTTCAGCATGTTCAGCGCTTCTTCGTTCGCGCCGCCGTGCTTGGGGCCCCAGAGCGAGGCGATGCCGGCCGCGATGCAGGCGAACGGGTTGGCGCCCGACGAACCCGCGAGGCGGACGGTCGAGGTCGACGCGTTCTGCTCATGGTCGGCGTGCAGGATGAAGATGCGGTCCATGGCCTTGGTCAGGACCGGGTTCGGCACCCAATCCTCGGCCGGGACCGAGAAGCACATGCGCAGGAAGTTCTCAGCGTACGACAGGTCGTTGCGCGGGTACACGAACGGCTGGCCGCGCGAGTACTTGAAGGCCCGGGCCGCGATCGTCGGCATCTTGGCGATCAGGCGGTGCGCCGAGATCATCCGCTGTTCCGGATCGTCGATGTCGGTGCTGTCGTGGTAGAAGGCCGACATCGCGCCGACCGCGCCGCACATGATCGCCATCGGGTGAGCATCCCGACGGAAGCCTTGGAAAAAGCGGTCGAACTGCTC
>NZ_JANINU010000231.1 GCF_024508875.1 Phenylobacterium sp. | reverse complement strand
TGGTGCCTGGGGGCGGATTCGAACCACCGACACGCGGATTTTCAATCCGCTGCTCTACCAACTGAGCTACCCAGGCCAAGGCCCGCCGCGCGGGAGCCGGGTCTATAGAAGAGGCGTCGGCGTAAGTCCAGCGGGGGCAGGCGCCGAATTTTTCCGCCTCAATCTTCCTCGGAATCCGCCGCCGGGGCGCCCTCGTCCTCTTCGGCGGGGACGGCGTAGGCTCCGGCCAGCCACTTCTGGAGATCGACGTCCGCGCAGCGGCGTGAACAGAACGGGCGATACCGCGCCTCGGGCGGGCGGCCGCAGATCGGGCACCGAGCGCTCATGCCACGCCGACGTCGAACCCGTCACGCGGCCGCGACGCGTCCGCGCTGACGGCGAAGCGGGCGCCATATCTATCGGCTAAGGAGCGGATCAGCGGCTCGGCGGCCTTCGCGACGGAAGGCGCGCAGACCGCCGACAGTCGCGCTCCCGCCTGCGCTTGCGCCTCGGTCTCGAGGCGGCGGACAAGACGCTGCGCAAGGGTGCGATCGGAAAGCGCGCCCGCCGCGCCCCTCAGTTGCTCAGCCAGCGGCCGCGTCCGGCGCGGAATGGAAAGCTCCATGGTCCCGAAACGTCCGACGGGTCCGATCGCGACACCAGGGTTGTCCGGACTAAAGGCGAGGCGCGCCGCCGCTAGCAGCGCGTGCCCGTCGTGACCCCGGCCGACGAGATCGAGGATCACGATGCCGCCAATCCCCTTCAACCGCAGAAGGCGGGCGCCTTCGACGATGGCGGCGAGGTTGGCCTGTCGTGCAGCGCGTTTGGAATCCTGGCCCTTGCGGTCACCCAGGTCGACGTCGATCGAGGTGAGCGCACGGGTCGTCTCGATCGCGATGTCGCCGCCTCCCGGCAAGCGGTGCACCGTTTCCAGCACCTCGGCCTCGGCTTCATCGGCCACGGCACGCGCTTCCCGGCCCGCGCCAGGCTCGGTGTCCCGCACGATCGACCGGAGAATCTCTCCTACGTCCGGCGGAGGCGTAAGGAGACGCGGCGCCCCCTCCCCACCCCCTATCTCGCGGGCGACGGCGAGCTTACCGGCGCGCGGTTCCGCTCGGATCTCAACCTCAATGGCGGCGCCTCGGACCGGGCGCGCGTCGGGCTTGAACGGAAGAATGGCTTCCCGTCCGCCTCCAAGATCCAGAAAGGCTGTGGCGATGGCTGGCTCGATGCTTTCCACGCGCGCGGTGAGACGAGCTCCCATCGCGAGACTAAGATCGTCCTCGTCACGCCGCAGGATCAATCGCTCCGGCTTTCCGTCGAGCGTGACCACTCCCCGCGTTTCGCCGACGCCCCGGTCAAGGAAGATACGCCGCTCGCTCATGGCCGGCGGAAGCCGAGGCCGGCCAGCAGATTCGCGCACTCATAGAGCGGCAACCCCACAACACCTGAGTATGAACCCTGCAGCGCGATCACGAGAGCGCCTGCATACCCCTGGATTGCATATCCACCAGCCTTGCCGACGCCCTCGCCGCAAGCCACGTAGGCGTCGATATCGGCCCGATCGAGGCGCTTGAAGCGTACGCGACTCTCCACGAGCCGCGCAGCGCGACGCCCACCAGGCGCCACGACAGCGACGCCCGTGAGAACTTTGTGGGCTCGGCCGGACAGAAGATCGAGGCAGGCGCGCACCTGCGCCGGGTCTTCGGCTTTGGGCAGCACGCGACGACCGAGAGCCACCACCGTGTCCGCAGCGAGCACATAGGAATCCGGCGAGCGAGCAGCCACGTGCAGCGCCTTGGCCTGCGCGAGGCGCAACGCCAACTGCCGCGGCGTCTCGTCGGATTGTGGGGTTTCGTCCAAGTCGGCGGCCTCGATCGCGTCGGGCGCGATGCCGATCTGGCGCAGAAGGTCCAGCCGGCGAGGGCTCGCGGAGGCCAAGACGAGGCGCGGCTCTGAAGCCAAGTCGCAGCCTCGGTCGAACTAGCGGACGCGGAAGGTGATGCGACCCTTGGTCAGGTCGTAAGGCGTCATCTCCACCAGCACCTTGTCGCCGGCCGACACGCGGATCCGGTTCTTGCGCATCTTGCCCGCGGTGTGGGCGATGATCTCATGATCGTTCTCGAGCTTCACTCGGAAGGTGGCGTTCGGCAGCACTTCACTGACCGTACCCGGGAACTCGAGCAGTTCTTCTTTCGCCATGCGGCTCTCTTAATCCTTCAGCGGCTTCACATACGACGACGGCTCGCGCCGTCTGGCCGCGAGCCGCATCCCGTAAGCTAATTATAGCGCACCGTCATAGGAAAGGTCGATGGGCGTCACTCAACGGCGAAATCGCTGGGCGATCCGCGCGGCGAGGCTGTCCCGCACCTGGCGATAGGCCTCAAGCCTATGTTCGCGGGAACCTTCGGTCAGCGTCGGATCGAGCGTGGGCCAATATTCGATCTCGGCGGAACGACCCCGCGCCAGTTCCACCGCCCGGTGCTGGGCCTCGGGCGTCAACGAAACCACCAAGTCGAATGAATCGTCTTCCAGCTCATCGAAGGTCTTGCACCGATGGCCGCCGAGGTCGGCGCCGAGCTCGCGCATGACCTCCGCAGCCAGCGGATCGACCTCCATGTCGTCGACGTCCGGGTCGAAGGCGCCTCGCTTGAGGCCGCAGCTATCGACGAAAATGCGCGTGCCTACGGCCTGCTTCAGCAACGCCTCAGCCATCGGCGAGCGAACCTGGTTGAAGTTGCAGCAGAAGAGGACGGCGTCGGGGAGCCGCTTGTCCGGGTCGTCGCGCATCCGCGGTCAGCCCCGCCAGTGCAGGGCGCAGATCAGCGTGAACAGGCGACGGGCAGTGTCGAGATCGGTCTCGATCTTCCCGGCAAGCCGGGTCTGCAGCAGCTCGGACGCTTCATTGTGCAGGCCTCGACGGCCCATATCCAACGCCTCGATCTGCTGTGGTGTCGAGTTGCGGATCGCCTGATAATAGCTGTCACAGATCATAAAGTAGTCTTTGATCAGCGTCCGGAATGGCGACAGCGACAGGATGTGGCGGCGTTCGTAGTCCGGCCCCCGGACGTCCAGCACCAAGCGGTTCTCCAGCAGCCCCATACGCAGATCGTACGGACCGCCGCCGGCGCCCTCGGGAAAGAAGAAATTCTCCTCCAGCAGGTCGAAGATTGCGATCTGCCGCTCCTGCTCCTGGTCGCGCGAAACCGCCGCGAGCGACTCCTCGTCGAGCTCGACGGACTGCAGCCGGTGAATCTTCTTCGGGTCGTCGGCCATGGCTTCGAAGCCGAGCTTTATTGCAATCCGGGGGGCGCCGTCATCCCGCAGGTGCGAACCCAGGCTCCGGATACGGAAAAAACGCCCGGCGCTGGGGAGCGCCGGGCGTCGTTCTGGCGGGCGGCGACCTAATAGGCGGCGTAGCGATGGCCGACCGGATGGACGAGGTCGCCGCGGACGTAGCCGATGCCGACGCCGTCCTGGCCCACCAGAATCCACTCGCTGCCGCGGACCTGGGCGAGGGCCTCGAACCGCTGGCCGGCCTGCAAGCGGCCTACGCGGTTCGAATTGGTGGTGGGCGCGGCGCGCAGGTTCACACCGCTCTCCGCGACGAAGGCGTCGCCAATCCGGCGGTAGCTGGCGGGCGAGATGGCGCGCGACAGACGGTAGCCGCCTTGCGTGTAGGTCCCGGCATTCTGCGCGCGCGTTTTCTGGGCCTCGCAGCCGATGGCCGAGCCCGCGGCGGCGCCGAGGGCGGCGCCGGCGATGGTCTCGCCCGTGGCGTGGCGGCCACCGACCTTATTGCCGATCACGCCGCCCAGCAGGCCGCCGATCACCGCGCCGGCCTCTTGTTTGCCCCCCGGCGCCGAGCAGCCGGTTACGCCGGCGTTCGCGCTCGACGCGCCGCCGAGGGCCAGGGCGCCGGCCAGGATGGCGACGACCGCGCCGCCGCCGATCGTCTTGGTCTTCAGGTTCCGCATGGATTGTCTCCGTCCTTCCGCGTCAATCGATGACGCAAGGCGTAGACGGCGGCGCCTGAACGCACCTTCAGACGGGTTGACAGGAACTGTTCAGCTTCGGCGCGGGGACTGGACGGGCTCCTCAGCCGTCGGCGGGCGGTGTCCCTCCAGCGGCTGAGCCTGCACTGGCGTCGTCTTGACCGGGGTCAGTATGCCCTCCGCGTCGAAGGCGTTCTTGAGTCGCAGGTTGAACTCCCGCCCCACTTCCCACTGGACGCGCGGCTCGGTGATGAAGCGGGCCTTGATGTAGACGGCGTTGTCGGCGAGCCGGTCCACGCCCATGACTTCGAACGGCCTAGTGACCAGCTTCTTGAATTTGGGATCGGCGCGCAGTTCGTCGCCCACTCGACGCACCACGACCAGGGCGCGATCCAGGTCGGTGTCGTAGCTGATCGGAATATCAGCGAGATAGGCCGAGAAGACCTTCGTGCGGTTATGGATCACCTGGGCTTCGCTATAGGGAAAGATATGAAGCGTGGCGTTCACGTCGCGCAGGCGGATCGTACGCAAGGTCATGGCCTCCACGACGCCGCTGGATCCGCCGATTTCCACGTTGTCGCCCACCGAAACCACGTCCTCGGCGATGAGGAACAGGCCGGTAAGGAAATCCTTCACCAGGGTCTGGGCGCCGAAGCCCACCGCTATGCCCAAGACGCCGGCGCTGGCGAGGATCGGCCCCAGGTTCAGGCCGAGCTCGGTCAGGATCGTCAGGCCGCCCACAACCACCAGCACCGTCTGGGCGCACCCGGTGAGAATCGGTCCCAGGGTGTTCAGTTGCGCGGCCCGCCGTGGATCGGCGCTCCGTCGGGCGAAACCGCCGACCAGCCGCTTAATGATGAAGCCCGAGACCTCCACCAGAGCCGTGGCGATGATGATAACCAACGCAAGTCGTAGAAGCCGTTCGCCGGCCCGACCCGAGAACCACGCGCGCGCGTCCACGCCCCAGACGCCTAGGATCAGAAACAGCACGCCGACACCAGCGGCAAGCCGCAGCAAACCCCAGGTGAAGCGCGCCGCCTGCTGGGTTCGCGCCGCCTCGTGCTGGTCGCCGCCGACGTGGACACGGTCCAGCCAGTGGTCGGAGAGCCGCCTCAAACCCCAGAGCAGGCCATAGGCGCCCGCCACGATGGCGAGCGAGAGCGCGATGTCGAGCACGGCCACCTGCGGGTCGAGACCGAGAATGTGGTCCAGCGCCTGGTTGGCGGCCGCCACAAGGTGTTCGGTAAAGCCCGGCTTGGCCGGCTCCACGGCCGCGGCCTTCGCGGCGGCGACCTCGGCCGCCGGCACTAGCGCGCCTGCCCCATGCGGATCGCCGCCGATCGCGCGTGCGCCGGCAGGCCCTCGGCCTCGGCGAGTGCGATTGTGGCGGGCGCCAGTCGGGAGAAGGACTCCGCATCGCACTTCACGAGCGACGTGCGCTTTAGGAAGTCATAAAGCGAGAGCCCCGAAGAAAACCGCGCGGCGCGACTGGTCGGCAGCACGTGGTTGGACCCTGCGACATAGTCGCCGACGGCTTCGGGCGCGTGGCGCCCCAGGAAGATCGCTCCGGCATGCCGCACCCTGTCGGCCAGGCGCTCCGGCTGATCCAGCGCGAATTCCACGTGCTCAGGCGCGATGTCGTCCACCAGCGCGGGCGCTTCGTCCAACGGGGCGATCACCACCGCGCCGTGGTCGCGCCACGACGCACGCGCGTCATCGCCCGTGCTCAGCGCGCCGAGTTGGGATTCGACCGCCATTTCGACCTTCGCGGCAAATGCCGGATCGTCGGTGATGAGGATCGCCTGCGCAGCAGGGTCATGCTCGGCCTGCGACAAGAGGTCTGCCGCGATCCAATCGGGATCGTTCGCACCGTCTGCGACGACCACGATTTCAGACGGCCCGGCCAGGGCGTCGATCCCGACCACGCCGTACACTCGGCGCTTGGCAGCCGTAACGAAGGCGTTGCCCGGCCCGACGATCTTGTCCACGGGCAGGATCGGCCCAGCTCCATAGGCGAGTGCGGCGATCGCCTGAGCGCCGCCAACCCTCCAGATTTCGCTGACACCGGCAGCCTGCGCGGCCGCGAGCACAGCCGGCTGGAGCCGACCCGGCGGCGTCACCATGGCGATCCGCGAGACCCCTGCCGCCTGGGCGGGGACGGCGTTCATGAGCACGGTGGAGGGATAGGCGGCGCGACCGCCAGGCACGTAGATCCCGACGGCTTCGAGCGGCGTCCAGCGCCAGCCCAGCTCGACGCCGGCCTCGTCGACGAAGCGTTGATCGGCCGGCCGCTGCCGCTCGTGGTAGGCGCGGATTCGCGCGGCGGCGAATGCGATGGCCTCGCGAACCTCGGCCGGACAAGCTGCCGCGCCGTCGGCGATCTCGTCGGCGCTGACCCGGAGCGTGGCCTCGGTGAGCTCGACCTTGTCGAACTCACGGGCGTAGCGAAGCAGCGCCTCGCCCCCTTCGGCCCGAACGGCTGCGAGCACGTCGCGCACGATGGCGTCGACTTCCTCAGGCGTATCCCGTCGCTCGGCCACAAAGGCCAAAAAGGCGGTGCGGAAGCCGGGATCAGCAAAGTGGAAGCGGCGCATGGCGGCTCTTTAGCGGCGCGGGCCGCCCAAAGCCACCTTCCGTCAGGGCTCGTGGGCCGGAACGCGCGGCGTAGTCCATGGCGCCGAAACGTCGGCTAGAACGGCGTCCACACACTCGACCGTTGCGCGCAGGTCGCCGCCACCCGCAAAGCTGAGCGTAAGGAGCCCGCCCGGAGCGTCGCCGGGCTCGAAGCCGATGGTCAGCAGCTCGACGATGGCGTCGCGCCGGTCGCGACGGATCTTGCGCCCCTGGAGCGCAAGCACGCTCCCGATCTGCAGCGCCGAGCGGACCCTTTGACGCGCTCCGGATTCCCAGCGGAAACGGTTGAGTACGATGGTCAGCCGCCTCGCCTTCGGCTCGTAGGCGATGTCGCCCACCTTCGCGACGGCGTCCTGCAGGGCAGCCGAAATCACCGCCAGATCGTCAGCGTCCTCGGCCAGCAACTGCAGGGGCTGGATTTCAGCCATCCGCCTACTCCACCTCCTCGCCGCCATCGCCCTTGAGGCGGCGGATCTGGGCGCCGCAGGCCCCGAGCTTCTCTTCGAGGCGCTCGAACCCGCGATCCAGATGGTAGACGCGATTGACGACCGTCTCGCCCCGCGCCGCCAGCCCCGCGATCACGAGGCTGACCGAGGCCCGAAGGTCCGTCGCCATTACCTGCGCCCCTTCGAGGGCCTGGACGCCGCGAACACGCGCTTCACCGCCGTGCACCGTGATGTCCGCGCCCAGCCGTCGCAGTTCGGGCACGTGCATGAAACGGTTCTCGAAGATGGTCTCGCGGATCACGCTCTCGCCGTCGGCGAGCGTCATCAGCGCCATGAACTGCGCCTGCAGGTCCGTGGCGAAGCCCGGGTAGGGATCGGTCGTCACTTCGACCGGCTTCAGCCGTTCCCCGTTTCTCTTCACGGTCAGCCCGTCGTTGTGAGCCGTCACCTCGACGCCCGCCTCGACCATCTTGTCGATGAGGGCTTGGATGAAGTCGCTGCGCGTACGGGTCAACCGGACCTCGCCGCCCGCCATGGCGGCAGCCAGGGCATAGGTGCCCGTCTCGATACGGTCCGGCAGTACGGCGTGCGTCGCGCCCGAAAGTCGGCCCACGCCCTGGACGGTGATAGTCGGCGTACCCGCGCCCGCGACCTCAGCCCCCATCTTGTTCAGGCAATCCGCCAAATCCGTAATCTCGGGCTCGCACGCCGCGTTCTTCATCACGGTCTCGCCCTGAGCGAGGACGGCGGCGAGCAACGTATGCTCCGTCGCGCCGACCGAGACGAACGGGAATTCCACTTCCGCCCCTCTCAGCCCGCGGGGAGCCTGCGCATAGACGTAGCCCTCATGCAGGTCGATCTTCGCGCCGAGCGCCTCCAGGGCCTTCAGGTGCAGGTCCACCGGCCGCGCGCCGATCGTACAGCCTCCCGGCAGCGAGACCTTTGCCTGGCCCGTGCGCGCCAGCAGCGGCCCCAGGACGTTGAACGAGGCCCGCATCTGGCGGACAAGATCATAGGGCGCGAAGCCGCTTACGATCTCTCGCGTGGTGAGCAAGGTCTCCGGCCCGTCGGCTCCATCAGCCTCCACCGCCTCGGTCCCGAGGCGCTGGAGCAGTTTGCCCAGGAACCTCGTGTCCGCCAGGCGAGGCATGTTGGTGAGGCGTAGCGGCTCTTCTGTGAGCAGGCTCGCCGCCATCAGCTTGATGGCCGAGTTCTTGGCGCCGCTGATGGGGATCTCCCCGTGCAGCCGCGCGCCGCCCATGATGGCGATGCGATCCAATCGGTATCCTTCGAAGCACTGTCGGCCCGCGTCCCTCGGCGGCGCCTCTGCGGCGTATCTAGCCTGCGGGCATCGAGCGCGCCAAGTCGTCAATCCGTCGTGGAATCGTGCGGCTTCTGCGCAGGCTCCGGCGAGGCCCCCGTCTTCCGACGGCGAAGATTCGCACGCAGCGCCTGGGCCAGCTTCGCCTCTCGCGAATCCGCCCCACCCGCCTTCGGGTCTTTGCCTTCGGCCATATCCTGCAGGTGCGGCGAGGCGTCCTGCCCGTCAAGCGACTTCCGTGTGATTTGGGGCTTCACGCCGCGCCCGGCTCCCGCTATAGCGCGCGCCTTCGCCGCCGTAGCTCAGTGGTAGAGCGCATCCTTGGTAAGGCTGAGGTCGGCAGTTCAATCCTGCCCGGCGGCACCAGCGAGAGGGTTCGGACACCGGTCCGGACCCTCTCGATCTTCCGATGAAGCAGTTTCATTTGACGGTCTTGCAGGTCGCGGGCCCACTGCCGGCGTGTCGAAACTCGGCCTCGCCGTTATACTGATCACCGCGATCTTTAGCTTGGGCTCGGCCGCGTCCGCCCAAGAGTCGCCGCGGCCCGAGGACGGGTACTTCCAGATTCCTACCCGGGTCGCCAAGGGCGTTTGGGTCTTTGTGGAGCCCAGCTTCCAGGTTCAGCCCATCGGCAACGTCACCCTAATCGAGCAGTCGGACGGGCTGGTGCTCGTCGACGCGGGCGGATCGCCCGGCGCTGGACGCCGAATCGTCGAGATGATCAGGGCGCTCAGCGCGAAGCCGGTGAAGGCAGTCGTGATCACCCACTGGCACGGGGATCATCCACAAGGCCTATCCGAGATCCTCAAGGCGTGGCCAGCCGCGCGCACCATCGCGACCGCGCCGACCCAGGCTCACCTGCGCGATCCGACCACTATGAACACCCCGGCGGCGTCTGATCCGGTAGCGGATGCCACGTTCCAGAAGCAGGTGCAGGGGTTTGCGGCCTACGCGCGGCAAATGGCGGCAACCGCCACGACGCGAGGCAACGCGGCGGGTTGGCTGGCGACGGAGCGCCTCTTCAACCAATACTCACTCGACATGAAGGGCGCGACGACCATCGCCCCGGCTGAAAGCTTCGCCGAGAGGCTCGACATTGCGGACGCCCGCACCCCGATAGAGCTCCACTTCTTCGGCCGGGCGAACACCGACGGAGATGCTGTCGTCTGGCTTCCCACGCAGAAGATCGTTGTCGCCGGCGACATCATCGTCGCCCCCTTCCCTTTCGGCTTCGGCAGCTACCCCGCCGACTGGCTCACCACTCTGGCCCGGGTTCGGGCCCTGCCCTTCCGCACGCTGATTCCGGGACACGGGACTCCACAACATGATCGCGTCTACCTCGACAGCGTTTCATGGGCCCTGCGGGACATCCGCTCCCAGATGGCGCCGCTGGCCTCGCAGGGCCTCACGCTCGAGGAAGCGCGCAAGCGCATCGACGTCTCGGCCCAGCTTCGGACCTTCGCCGGCAGCGACCCGTGGCTCCGCCGCTGGACCAACGAGTACTGGCTCGGCCCGATCGTGACGTCGGCCTACAAGGAGGCAACGGGTCAGCCGATCGTCCAGAGCCTGAAAGGCGGTTAATTTTACCCGGATTATATTGACGACAGCGCCCAGCGCGCGCATGTCTCGGCGCGCTATGAGCGCCCCCGAGACCTTCACCGCCTTCGTCGATAGACACATGATCGCGAGCGGATCAGTCGATGCGGTCGCCATCGCCGTTGACGCCCGGGGCGGCGATCTGCCGATCTTGATCTTCGACGACGTCACGGGGCGATCGGTTGAACTCGATCTTCGCTACGGACCCGATCACGCGGTGGCGGAATTTCGCGCCCGGACCTCCGCGCCGGCCACGCCTGAGGCTCGACAAGGTCGCGGTCGGCCGAAGCTCGGCGTCGTCGCCCGGGAGGTGACCCTCCTTCCACGTCACTGGGACTGGCTCGCGTCCCAGCCTGGCGGCGCGTCCGCCGCACTGCGCCGCCTTGTGGAGGACGCACGCAGAACCCATCAGGTGGACGACCACCAGCGCCAGGCGCGGGAAACGGCCTACCGCGTCATGTCGGCGCTCGCGGGCGACCTCCCGGCGTTCGAGGAGGCCAGCCGCGCGCTCTTTGCCGGCGATCTCGAGAAGCTCCGTCGCGAGGCCGCATCTTGGCCGCCGGGGGTGCGCGACTACGTCCTGCGCTTGTCGTCGGCCACCTAGGGCTTCGGCGGCTGCGCCTTGCAGTCGATGTTGAACGTGAACCCGCCGCCCATGCCGATCCCCCCTGATACCGCCGGTCGCAAGTCTCGATGTGGTCCGAGAGAATCTTCAGCGCTTCCGCGCCGCTCGGCTGGCTCGGAGCCCCCGTGATCGCCGATAGCGGCGCGCAGGCGGCGACGCAGAGCGTGGTCACCGCCAGAATGACAAACCTCATCGAATTCCTCCCGATGTTACGCCGGGCGCCGCAGCGACCTCGACATTGGCCGTCCGCGCGGCCTCCAGATGTTCCAGTTTCGCGGCATTCGCGCTCCAGAGCTGCGCTAGGGCCCAGGCCAGCAGCGCTGCCGCAATGCCCCATGAGCGGCTCTTCAGCCCCTCGACGGCCTGCAGCGTGGACGCGGCCGCTGCCTTGATCTCGGCGAGGCGCTCTTCGCACCGCGCCTCGTGGTCCTGGATGCGCTGCTCAAGCGCGGCCAGACGCTCCGTTTGAGTTTGAGCCATACTCAGCCCTTCGGCCCTGCTTCGAAGGAGACGCCGATCTTCTTCTCGGTGCCGGTGCTGCTTTCCGTCCCCGTCTTCTGTTCCCCGCTGAAAAGGCCGATCGGCAGGCGGTTGATCGTGAGGCACGGGCGGCCCTCCAGCTCGCGCTCCCGCCGCACCCGCTCGGGCCACTGCTCGCCCAGTCGGGCGAAGCGCAGGTCGTCCAGCGCCTCCCGCCGGTTCTCCGCCTCGGCGTCTGCCGCCAACTCGAAGGCCGCCTTGGCTTCTTCCAGGATATCTCGATCGGACAAGAACTTGGCCCCATGAGCTAAAGCCCGCGCGAGCATGCTCGGCGGGGGATGGCGGCCTCCAAAGACCGCGTCGACGGGAAATCGATGTGCAGGGAAGCGCGTCGCCGCTTAGCGTCCGCCTTTGTCAGGACGCACGAGGCGCAGTGATCAACGCTGACTGAACTCTCTCAAATTCGCGCGCGAATGTCAAGAACAAAAAAGGAACGCCCAGACAGCGGCGGAGCATCAGTCCTCCAGCAGCGCGTCGAGCGTGATCTCCGCGTTCAAGACCCTTGAGACCGGGCAAGTCTTCTCCGCGGCCTCCGCCACCTCGCGGAACTTCGCCTCGCTCAACCCCGGCACCCGGGCGCGCAGCGTGAGCGCCGACCGGGTGATCCGGAAGCCCGCGCCATCTTGGTCCAGCGACACCGCCGCCTCGGTCGAAAGTTCGGTCGGCGTGAATCCCTCACGCTGGAGCGCGAACGCCAGGGCCATGGTGAAGCAGCCGGCATGTGCCGCCGCGATCAGCTCCTCGGGATTCGTCCCGGGCTGGTCCTCGAACCGGGTCTTGAAGCTGTAGGGCGTCTCGTTCAGCACGCCCGACTGCGAGCTGAGCGCGCCCTCCCCGTCCCGGCCCGTGCCACGCCATGCGGCGCTCGCCTTGCGGATCATCGGCTTCGTCCTCCTGCTGAACCCCGGCAGACTGCGCCCGGCGACGATAGCCGTCGAGCCGTGACACGCCGCTCCCCGGTCGATTTGTCGCACCGCCCCTTAGCTCGGCAGTGACGAACGCATGGGCCTGTGGGCTGCGCGCGTATGGAAGGCCGCTTCAACTTGCCAGCCCGGAGCGAAAATCGAACGAGATCGGTCGCGGCGCCGGTTCGCGCGTGCCGGCGCCTTTCCCTGGCCGAACGTTTCGCCGAAGCCGCCCAGCCGCTGCACGAGGTCGCCGCCATCAAGGCAGGGCTCAGCGTCGCCGCCGGACTCGGCGCCTTGCTGGCCGTTCCCTGGCAGGCGGCCTTGGCCTGGACCCTCACCGCGCTCGCGATCGAGTACTGGGGCTGGCGCGCCACGTCGCCACCACCCGCGGGCCAGAAGCGCACGCGCGCCGGACAGCTCGACTTCGCGGCGGCCTACATCGCCATGAACGTCGTCTGGCTTGCGCTGGGTGGGTTGTTCTGGTGGGCCGGCACACCGGTGTCCCAGGCGGCCGGAGCCGCGATCGTCCTGGTGGTCGTCTCGGTCGCGGTTCTGCTGTTCTACAACGTGCCGGCCGTCTTCCTGGCGGCCGGGGCGGCGCCCGCGATGGGGGCCATGGCCGTGCTCGCGGCGGCCGACGGGCATGGACCGGGCGCGATGTCCCTGGTCTGGATCGCCCTGGCCCTCGGCGGCGTCTTCTCCCTGGGCCGCGCCCTGGATACGCCGTCCGCTCAGCAGCAGCAGCGCCTGTTGAACGAGAGCCTGGCAAACTATGAGACCCTGGCCGCCAACGTCACCGACGTCATCTGCCGCACGGCCCTTACAGGCGAGTTCCAGTATGTCTCCCCCGCGGCCCTGACGGTCCTCGGCTATGCGCCTGAGGAACTGATCGGCACGTCGCGCTGGGCGATCACCGATCCCGACGTCGATCGCTCCGCGATGCAGGCCGCGTATGGCCGCATGCTCGCCGACCCGTCGCGCGCCGAGGTCCTGACCGTCCGCGTGCGCCGCAAGGACGGACACTGGATCTGGCTCCAGTCCAGCGCGCGCCTGATCTTCGAGGACGGCGTCCCGGTCTCGACCATCGACGCCAACCGCGATGTCACCGCCCAGGTGGCTGCCGACGCCGCCCTCAAGGAAGCCAAGGCCGAGGCCGAGGCCGCAACCCGCGCCAAGGCTGAATTCCTCGCCAACGTCAGCCACGAGATCCGCACGCCGATGAACGGCGTCCTGGGCGCCCTCCAGTTGCTCGAGCGCGAACCCATCTCGGCAGAGGGGCGGGAACTCCTGCGGCGGGCCGACGACAGCGGCCGGATGCTGTCGCAGCTCCTGAACGACGTGCTCGACTTCTCCAAGATCGAGGCCGGCCAGCTCGACCTCGCCCCCGAACCGATGGACGCGGGTGAAGCCCTGGCGGGCGTGGTGGGCCTTCTCGACGCGCAGGCCCGCGCCAAGGGCCTGGATCTGCGCTGCGAAATCGAGGGCGACGACCTCTGGATCGAAGCCGACCCGGTCCGCGTGCGCCAGGCCATGTTCAACCTGGTGGGCAACGCGGTGAAGTTCACGGCCGCGGGACGCGTCGTCGCGCGTTTGAGCGTCACCGATACAGGCGCCGGTGATCGCCAGGTGTGCTTCGAAGTCTCCGATACCGGCATCGGCATGACGCCGGAAGCGCAGGCGGGACTGTTCGAGCGCTTCCACCAGGCTGAAAGCGACACCTCGCGCCGCTTCGGAGGCGCGGGCCTCGGGCTGTCCATCACCCGGGCGCTGGTTCGCATGATGGGCGGCGACATCGCCGTCGATAGCACCGTCGGGCAGGGTTCCACGTTCCGCATCGCCTTCGCCGCGCCGGCCGCCCGCCCGATCGTCGAGGCTCCGGTCGGCGACGCCCTGCTGGAGGGCGTCCGCGTGCTGCTCGTCGAGGACAACGCCACCAACCGGCTGGTCGCCCGCACGATGCTGGAGCGCCTCGGAGCGCTCGTTGAGGAGGCCGAGGACGGGCTGGCCGGCCTGGCCTGCGCGCGCACGGGCCGCTTCGACCTCGTCCTCATGGACATTCAGATGCCCCGGATGGGCGGCATCGAGGCTGCGCGGGCGATCCGCGGCCTGAAGGGCAACGCCGGCCAGGTCCCCATCATCGCCCTCACCGCCAACGCAATGACCCACCAGCGGTCCGAGTACCTCGCCGCCGGGATGGACGGCATGGTCGCCAAGCCGGTCTCCGCCGCCGCGCTTCTGACCGAGATCGTTCGCCTCCTGGCCCACGCCCCGGCCGAAGTCGCCAGCGCCTGACCGGCCTTTCGATTTCTGTCGCAGGGGCCAAGTAGGGTTCAAAGTCGTCGCATAATCGCTGGATTCGTGGGACGCCGAAGCAAGACGCCCACGGCGACCCGAGTGAGGCCCATGTCCGAGAGCCCGTCCCTTTCCAAGCCGGCCGTCCGTGGGCGGACCGCCGACCACGCCCCGGTGGACAATGCGCTCGCGCGTATCCGCGCCCTGCTCGACAGCCTGGCGCCTGGCGCGCGGCGGATCGCCGACTTCGTGCTGGAGCGGCCGGAAGATGTCCTCAAGATGTCGGTGACCGAACTGTCCGAAGCGATCCAGGCGTCCGAAGGCAGCGTCATCAACTTCTGCCAACGCCTCGGCCTTTCTGGTTTCCAGCAGCTCAAGCTCAGCCTTGCCCAGGATATCGTCCGCCCGGTCCAGTTCATCCACGAGGACCTGGAGATCGGTGACGACGCTGCCGCCACCTGCCGGAAGATCTTCCACTCGGGAATCCAGGCGCTGCAGGACACGCTCTCCGTGCTGGACCCCGCGGCTCTGGCCGAGGCCGTGGCGACGCTTCGGTCGGCGAGGCGGATCGAGGTCTACGGCATCGGCTCGTCCGCCCCCATCGCCGACGACGCCCACTATCGCATGCTGCGCATCGGGCTCGACGCCAAGGCGGTCACCGACAGCCACATCCAGGCGATCAGCGCCTCCCGCACCGATCCCGGCGTGGCGGTGCTCACCATCTCGCACTCCGGCTCCACCCACGAGACGGTGATGTCCACCAAGCTGGCCAAGGAGGCCGGCGCCCGGACCGTGGTCATCACCAACTATGCGCGCTCGCCGATCCAGGCCCACGCCGACGTCGTGCTCTTCACCATGGCGCGCGAGACCCGCTTCCGGACCGAGGCCATGACCAGCCGCATCGCCCAGCTCTGCGTGCTCGACGCCCTCATCGCAGCGCTGGCGCTGGCCGACCACGACCGGGCGACCGAGACGCTGCGGAGCACGTTCGACACCCTGTCCAGCAAGCGGTTCTGAGGCGTTCAGCCCACGAGGTCGGCCAGGTCCAGACCGCCGGGACCACGGACCAGAATGCATTGCAGGCCCAGGGGGGCCGCGCCCGCCACGTCCGTGTCGGGATTGTCGCCGATCATCACCGCCTCGTGCGGCGCCACGCCCAGGGCTTCGCATGCGCGCAGGAACAAGGTCGGGTGCGGTTTGCCCACGACCTCGACCTCAACGGCTTGCGGATCGACGCAGGTCATCAGCGCCGCCAGCAGGGCGCCGGTCTCGGGCATCACGCGCCCCTCCACGGACGGATGCGTCCGATCGGGGTTGCCGACCAGCAGCCGCGCGCCGCGCCGGACGGCGTTCGCCGCCTGGGTCAGCTTCGCGTAGGAGAACCGCGTATCGCGCAGCAGGACGACGAGATCGGGCTCGTCGGCGCTCAGTTCCAATCCCATGCGGCGTGCGGCCTCTTCCATCCGCGGCGAGGCCAGCAGCAGCGCGCGGCGTGGGCCGATCTGGCGAGCCCGTCTCAGGGTCTCGACACCGGCGAGGATCACCCGTTCGGGCTCCAGCATGACGCCGCCGGCCCGGAGGCGATCGGTGAAGAAGCCACGCCCATGGCTCGTGTTGTTCGAGACGATGGCGAAGGCGTCGGCCTTTCCGGCCATCAGCGCCAGGGCCGCCGGTTCCGGACGGTCGGCTATCGCGGCGCAACCGTCCCAATCGAACAGCAGCGCCTTGGCCTCGCGGATGACCCGGCGGGCCTCCACGGCGTTCTCGATGGCGCGCGCGACCAGCGGCGCCCGGAAATCATGTCGGTTCAAGGCGGGCTCCGCGCTCCGTCTGGCCGGCTGGCGTAGGTGAGAGGAATGAAGGCCCGAGGCTGTCGGGGCCAAATTGTCCGCCGCGCGCGGCCCGCCTGCGGAAGGGGGCTACAGGTCGAGAACGCGCGCGGCGGCGACGGCCGGTTAGAAGTGGGCCGTGAAGGTGGCGTAGAAGGCGCGCGGCTTGCCTTCGAACGGATAGCCGAAGAAGTAGCGCGGATCGCGGTTGGTATATTCGCCCCGGATGAAGGCCGAGCCGTAGAGCTGGTTTCCGAAGCCGTAGCGCTCGGCGTACTTTTCGTTGAAGACGTTCACGACGCGCAGTTGCAGTTGGTACTGCATGTCGTCGCCGAGGAAATAGTTCACGGTGGCGTTGGTCACCGTGTACTTGCCGAAGTTCTTCCGGATCTGCGGCCGGCCGTTGACGGTCAGGCCGCCGCTGGCGAATTCCGAGCCCTGGATACGGGGCATGACAGCAACGTTGAGCCTGCGGTCGGGCGAGGTCCATTCCAGCATCCCGCTGATGAACCAAGCGGGCGTCTCGCCGATCTGCTCACCCTTGAAGATGCCGGTCTTCGCCGCGGCGTCCTGCGCCGTGTACCCGAGGTTCAGACGCCAAGCGTCGCCGACGTTCAGATTGATGTCCGCCGTGACGCCCACGACCTCAGTGACCGCGGGGTCGTTGTAATAGGTGTTGCGGGCGGGGAAGCCGTTGCCGGCCGGCACGGGGAAGTCCGTGGTCGTCCGGATCCGATTCTTGATCTGCGTCTTGAACGCGCCCACCTCGGCCGACACCGCGAAGCCGTCGAAGCGGTGCTCGTATCCCACGCCGCCGTTATAGGTCTCGGTCTCTTCCGTCTGCAGGTTGGGGTTGCCCACCACGGTTGACGTCTCGGTCCGCAGTTCGGTGATCCTGGGCAAGCTGTACGAAGTGCCGCCGTTGGCCCGGACGTAGAAGCCGTAGGGCAGCGGCTGGCGCACCCCGAACTTCCAGATCGTCCGCTTCTCCGAGCCCGGCAGGAAATCAGTCCGCACGGCCAGCGAGATCGCCGTGTCGGGGCTGAAGGGCAGCCGCGGGCGGGCGTCGACGAACAGGCCGGTGGTCGTCGCCGGGTCGTTATCGACCGGATACTCCTTCGCCGAGTCGTCCTGGTAGCGGACGACCTGACCGCCCACCACGAACTCAAGGTATTCGGTGAGGTTGACCGTGTTGCGCACGGTCAGGCCATATTCCTTGAAGCCCGCCCGCCGCTGGTTGGTCGAGCCGAAGCCCCGGTTGGGTCCGTTGGCGAACACCTTGCCCGACCACTCGCCGTAGGCGACGCGGGTATTCGTCGCCGGGTTCACGCAGCCCGCGCGATCCAGGCAGATGTCGGGATAGAGTTCGGTGTTCCAGATCTTCGGATTGCTGAAGTAGCCGTTCACCTCCGTGAGCAGCATCGGCGACCAGCGCTTGTGGAAAGAGCCGTCGATGATCGGATAGCGGACCGTGTTCGGCGAGTGGACTTCGCGGTCCGGGAAGGCGTCCTGGAACCAGGACTCCGTGTATTCCGCATTCAGACGAAGTTCGGCGCTATCATCGATCTTCCAGAAGTACTTCACGCCGACTTCATTGCGGTTGAGCGGATAGTCCTGAGCGCCGCCCGCCGCGCGAATGTTATCGACGAAATCGGCCGGATTATAGATCCGCGGGCCGTCGGTCGCTTGGTACGAGCCGTAGAACATCACGCTGTGCGCGCCGTCGTCGTCGAGGGGAAACGAGTAATTGCCCCACAGCTCGCGCGACTGGAACGAGCCATAGCTGACGCCGATCTCGCCCTTGCGCGTGCCGTCCGGCCGTTTGGTCACCAGGCTGACGACGCCGATACCGCCGTTGCTGCCGAAGAATAGGCTGTTGCCGCCGCGGAACACCTCGACACGCTCGATCATGTGCGGATCGATGGTCGTCGTGCCCCAGATGTCCTCCAGCGCCGGCCCCCGGTCGTACAGCGGCACGCCGTCGCGGACCACCAGGGTGTCGCGGTCGCCACCGCCATCGAGCCGGATGGTGTATTCGCCCTCATCGGGCGAGTAGCCGACGTTGACGCCTTTGATGAGAAACTGGGCCAGCTCGGCGAAGTTCACCGCGCCGCTCTTCGCCACCTCCGCGGCCGTGACCACCTGGACTGAGTTGCCGTACTCGACGGCCTCGACCGCCTGCACCGAACCCATTTCGGCGCGCTTTCCTTTCACGAGCAGCTCGCTGACGCTGTGACCTGCGGAGTCCGCATCGGCATCCGCGTCGGCCGCCCAGGCCAGCGCAGGCAGGGCGCTCCCGGCCATCAGCGCCGCGACGAAGGCGGCGGCCGCCGCCCTGTGTCTTTCCATCATGACAACCCATCCCCCGGTCATGCGAGCGAGGCTCGCGTTCGGTGCGAGAGGCCCGTGTGGCCGCCCGTCGGGTGGTGATCAGTAGGCGGCGCCTGTGACGTCGTAGTGAATGTTTCTCAGTTCTTTGGAGTCATCAGAATGAACTTTCCGCAGACAAAATTCGTCCGTTGGCGGCGCACGCGTAGGCAGGCGTGGCCGCGCGCTGCGTCCACGCCTGAGGATTCCTCAGCCTGCTCGTCTATCCGAGGCGTCAGACGCCCATGGCCGGATCACTGACGCCGTCGGCGCCCGTCTCCATCCGGCCGGCGGCGCGGCGGGTCACCCCGGCCGACGTCACGCTCACATCGTACCAGTCACCGGCGGCGGCCACCGACCAGCGGCGCGTGGAACGCCCATGGGCGCGAACCTTCAACTCACCGCCTTCGAGACCATAGGCGTTGTGGCGCACTTGGGCGGTCAGCGGCTGACCGGACGTGTTGCGGATCTCCAGCTCCACCTCCCGCACCTGCGGGCGATGGCGGATCTCCGCCTCCAACCCACCGCCAGGCACACCCGCGAAGTCCCGCCGGAAGCCGTTGTGCCCGAGCACCATCAGGTCGTAGCGCCCGCCGTCCGCAGAGGTCGCCCACGTGTCCGACAGCGACTTTCCCGCCTCGACCGTGTAGCGGCGCGGGATCCGGTCGAGGTGCAGGCGGTCATAGACGTGGAACACCGCGCCCTGCCGTCCGTCGTTGCGGAACTCCAGCTTCACCTCGCCTGCGCCTGCCGCGGCGCGGACGTTCAGGATGTAGGGCAGCGCCCGCGAAGGCCGAGCTCCCGTCTCCGCCTTCACCGGCTGCGGGGTCTCGGGCGGCGTGATTCGGGGACGCTGGATATGCTGCAGCACGACCGCCGAAGCTCCGCTGACGTCGGGCAGTTCCGGGAAGACCGGATCGTTCGGCTTCTCGAAATCAAAGGCCGAGGTCAGGTCCCCGCAGACCGCGCGATGCCAGGGGCTGACGCCGGGCACGGTGACGCCGAAGCGCTTCTCCAGGAACTGCCCCACCGACGTGTGGTCGAAGGTCTGCGAATTGACCCAGCCGCCCTTGCTCCACGGCGAGACCACATACATCGGCACGCGCGGTCCCAGCCCGAAGGGCCGGACCAGGCCGCTCTGGGTGTCGCGGGCATCGATATGCTTGCGATGCGGGTCCGAGAAATAGTGCCCCTTGAGGTCCAGCGTCGACTTGCCGGCCAGGCGCCCCTCGGCGTCGAACGACGGCGGCGCGGGGGGCGGCAGGTGGTCGAACTGGCCATCGTTCTCATCGAACGTCAGGAAGAAGACTGTCCTTCCCCAGACCTCGGGATTGGACGTCAACGCGTCCAGCACCTTGGCGGTGAACTCCGCGCCCTGCAGCGGCGTCGACTGGCTGGGGTGCTCCGAATACGGCGGCGAAGGCAGCACCCAGCTCACAGCGGGTAGCGTCCCCTCTTGGACATCCCGCGCCAGTTGGTCCAGCGACCAGTGGCTCATGCCCTTCTCGTAGAGGGGAGAGCCTGGCTTGCACGTGCGGAAGCTCTCGAACGCCAGGCCGCCGTGCATGGCGCCGGTCCAGTTGTTGTTGGGGTCCTGGTAGATGCGCCACGCCACGCCCGCCTTCTCCAGGACATCCGGGATGGTGTCCCACTTCAGGCTGTTGCCGGCATAGGTGTAGCCCGGCGCCGGCAGCGCGCCCTTCACCCAGCAGCGCCAGTTGTCGGGTTCGGAGTGCTCGTCGGTGCAGTCGACGCCCTTCGCCCGCAGCACTGGGTCGGCGCTCGATCCCGACCAGAAGACGATGCGGTTGGGATCGGTGCCCGCCGTGACCGAGCAGTGATAGGCGTCGCAGATCGTGAACGCCTCCGCCAGGGCGAACTGGAAGGGGATGTCCTCGCGGCGGTAGTAGCCCATCGAATAGGCCGTCTTGAACCGCGGCCACTCCTCGATCTTCCCCTGCCCCCAGGCAGCCTGCGCGTCGGCATAGGAGTGCGGCGTTCCCGGCACGCGCAGCGCGTCGGTCTTGCTGGTGTCGAGGTGGAAGGGCGGCAGCTCGCGCTGGCCGTCCGACTGGCGCCAGACGTCGCGACCGCCGACCAGCGGGATCGGATGGCGATCGCCGAAGCCGCGCACGCCGCGCAATGTCCCGAAATAGTGGTCGAACGAGCGGTTCTCCTGCATCAGGATCACCACGTGCTTCACGTCCTGGATCGTCCCGGCCGCCTGCCGGGCGGGAAGCGCCAGCGCCCGCTGGATCGCCAAGGGCATCGCGGCGATCGCCGCCCCGCCCGCCGCGGCGCTGAGAAATGTCCGCCGATCCGTCTCGCTCATCACGACCCCCGAGTGTTCGATGTGGCCGCCATCCTGGCGCTCGCCCGTGACGGGTGGATGAGCCGATCGTGACGAGTGAGTGAAATTCATTCACCCTTCGAACATTATTCCGATGAGCCCGACACAGGCACTAGAAGTGCGCGCGCCGCATCCGCGCCGAGACTTGGTCGATCAGGAAGACGGTGGCGAACATGGCCACCAGGATCGTGCCGACGTGGTGATAGTTGTACATGTCGAAGCGGCCCTTCAGCTCCTGGCCGATGCCGCCAGCGCCCACCAGCCCGACCACCGTGGCCATCCGAAAATTCCGGTCGAGGACGTAGAGCGTGTAGCCGATGTATTGCGGCAGCACCTGCGGCAGGATCGCGAAGCGGAGCACCTTCAGCCGATTGGCGCCGGTGGCCGCCAGGGCCTCCTGCGGCTTAGGGTCGGCGGCCTCGACATCCTCGGCGTAGAACTTTCCGAGGAAGCCCGCGCCGTGCAGCGCCAGGGCCAAGACGCCGGCGATGGGGCCGAACCCGTACGCGACGACCAGGAACAGCGCGCTCACCAGTTCCGGAACCGCGCGCAGCAGGCTGACGATCCCGCGAGCGAGGCCATAGAGCACGGGACTCGGCGTCAGGTTCCGCGCCGAGAAGAACGCCAGCGGCGCGCTCATAAGCACCGCCAGGAGCGTACCCCAGAACGCGATCATCAGCGTTTCCCACAGCTTCACGCCCACGTGCGCGAGATAGCCGACGGGCTCGACCAGATACGCGGTTCGCTCGGTGGTCGCCTTCATCTGGAGCGTCTCGGGATCGAGGCGCTCGGTGCGCGTCTCGACCGTCTCGATCCGCGAGAACGGCGGCAGACGGTTCGGATCGAAGTCCTCGATCCGCGACACCTCCCGCCGCTCCGAAATCTGCAGCGGCACGAGTTGGCGCCCGATCGCGCCGAGGCCGTCCAGCACCTGGGAGCGTCCCCCCGTGACCATCGCCGTGGCCGCCTCGCCCGTCATCCGGAACATGCGCCCGGCCTCCACGCTGGGGGCTGATGCGAGCACCACGGCGAGCAGCAGCACCCAGCCGGCGAGGCCGCGCCGCCTCAGCGAAGCCGGGAAGCGCCAGTTGCTCGCCGCTTCCGTCGGCGCGGATTCGCGGGCCACGCTCATTGGACGCTCTCCAGGGCCCCGCCGTAAATCTGCGACGCCGTCGCCCCGTCGAACGCCGCCGCCGGGCCGTCGAACACCAGACGGCCACCCCGCAGCGCCACGATGCGGTCTGCGAAGCGCCGTGCCAGATCCAGTTGGTGCAGGCTGCACAGCACCGTCACGTTGCGCGCCCGCGCTTCCCTCCGCATCAGCTCCAGCACTTCGTCGCTCGCCCGGGGATCCAGGCTGGCGACCGGCTCGTCCGCGACCAGGACCTCGGGGTCGCGCATCAAGGCCCGGGCGATGCCCACGCGCTGCCGCTGCCCGCCCGAGAGCTCGGACACTCGCCGCGCCAGGTGCTCCGGCGCGAGGCCCACTTCCGCCAGCAGGGCGCAGGCCTTCGCCCGGCACGCGACGGGGTAGAGTCCGAGCAGCGCGCGCCACGTGGCGATGTCGGCGACGGCCCCGGCGATCATGTTCTCCGCAACGCTCGCACGATCCACGAGACCGAAGTCCTGGTGCGCCATTCCGACCTTGCGCCGCACCTGCGGAAGGCTGGCGGCGCTCACGCTCAAGCCGCCCACACGGACCTCCCCGGCGGTGAGCTCGGTCAGCCCATTGACCGCCCGCAGCAACGTCGACTTCCCGCTGCCCGACGGGCCGACCAGGGCGCAGAACTGGCCCCGCGGCACATCGAAGGTCACGCCGGCCAAGGCCTCGAAGCCCCCCGGAAACCGCTTCGAGGCGCCGATGAACGCCACGTGGGGCCCCGCGCTCAACGGGCGGCCGCCTTCTTCAGGATCGCGGCCTTCAGCGGATCGTCCACCCGCGCCAGCAGGGCTGCGGCGGCGGCATAGTTCCGCTCGGAATACTTCGTGTCGTAGCCGTCTACCCGCTTGCCGCCGTATCCCCGGATCATGTCCGGCGTCACGCCCGGCGCCGTCGCGACCGTGGCGAAGGCGCGCTTCAGGCGGGCCTTCAGCGCAGGCGGCAGCCTTGTGCTCATCCCTAGCGGCGGGTTCGGGATCGGCGCGCTGCGCGCCACCACCGAGATGTCACGGGGCGAAACGACGCCCTGGTTCACGGCCTTCTCGAAAGACTCGAACGACAGCGCCGCAGCATCGGCCTGGCCTTGCGACAGCGCCGCCAGGCTGTTGGCATGGCTGCCGGTCAGCCTGACCCCGCCCAGGTCCCGCGCCGGATCGATGCCCGCGTCCAGCAGCATCACGGTTTGCGCCATGAACGAGGACGCCGAATTCAGGTCGCCGAAGGCCATCCGCCGGCCCCGCAGGTCGGAGAGCTTGTGGACCGGCCCCCGGGCCTTGGCGAAGACGCCCGCGTAATAGGTCGACCGCCCGCTCTCGACCGAGACAGCCAGCAGTTCGGCGCAGCCGCGCTTGTGCGCCTGCACATAGGCGACGGGCCCGAAGAACGCGACATCGGCCGCGCCGTTGCACATCGCCTCGACGACGGCGTTGTAGGACTGGCCCACCCGCAGCGTGAAGTGCAGGCCGGACGTGCGGGTCACGGCGTTGAACACCGGCTGGAAATCGGCCCGGGTCCCGTCTTCCGTGCCCCCGTCCGCCGGAATGAGCACCACCCGCAGAGGGTTCTGCGCCGAGCCCAGCTCGGGCGCGGCCCGCGCGACCGTCGGCAGCAACACGGCGAGGCATAGGGCGATTAGGCGCAGCACGAAGTGTCCTCCGGTTGGGAGGAGGCATTGCCGCATCGACGTGACAGGGCAAAGACAGTCTCACCGCCAAAATTGCGACGACTGAGAATTTCTCACTTTCTACGACCCCGCGCGCGAGCGCCGGTCAGGCGACCTTTCGACCCGTCCGGCGCGCGCTGCGCCGCGAGGCCGTTCCGGCCTGAGCGCCGCCGCCCGACTTGGACGACGCCTTGGCCCGGCTCTTCAGCTCGCTCTCAACACGTCCATGCAGTTCGGCGTGCGCGTTTGCGCGCTCGACACAGCGCTCGTGGAAGGCCCGCAGCTCCTTGTCGCTCATCGACTCGATACCGACGAAATCGTTCTCGGCCGCCGAGGTCAGGATCAGGTCGTCCAGCTTGGCCTGCATGGCCGCGGCGTCGCGATTCTGGGTGTTCTGGATCAGGAACACCATCAGGAAGGTGATGATCGTCGTGCCGGTGTTGATCACCAGTTGCCACGTTTCCGAGAACTTGAAGACCGGGCCACTGGCCGCCCACGCCACGACGAGGAGGACGCAGGCTCCGAAGGTCCACGGGCTGCCGGCCGCCTTGGCGGTGCGGTTGGCGAATGCGGCGAAGGCCTTGTCGATGCTCATGCCGCCTGAAACGCGCGAACGGCCATCCCGTGGCGCCGCTTCTTGCGCACGCGCCGCGGTCGTGTTGCCAAAGCCCAGGCGGCCGGTCAGATAGCGCTCATGGACGCCCTCGGCGCAGAAGCCACCTATGGTCAGTCGCGCCTTGGCCGCGTTGCGAGACGCGGGCCGGAGCGCCGCCCTTGAGGTTCCTGTTCGAACAGCCCGAGCTGCAGCGGGCGCTCGCCGAGGCGCGGAACACGGAGGCGCTCGAGGAGGCCTTCTACGGCATCGGTCAGCTCTCCGAGCGCTTCCGCGCGCCAGACATCTACGGCCGGCGGCTCTTCGCCAAGAGCCTGGACGACCTCACCCCGCGCGTCGCCACGCGCCTGCGGCTGCAGGACCTGCCGCGGGGCGTGAAGTCCAACGACAACGTCTGTATCCTGGCGACCCAGTTCTATCGCACTGGCGGTCACACCCGGGTCGTCGCCGACATCATCCAGCGGCTTCAGCCGGACGGCGCCGCCTTGCTCGTCACCGACACCTATCGCGAGCAACGCGTCGGGCAGTTCTTCCGCGAAGGCTCGCCCCGCACCCATCTCGAAGAGCGCGCCTTCATGCTTTGCACCGCGCCCACGCTCGTCGAGCGCGTGCTCGAGACCTACATGAAACTGGCGGCGATGCGTCCTACGCGCATCATCATGGCGACCCATCCCATGGACATCGTCGGCGTCATCGCCGCGTGGCCGTTCCGCGACGTCGTGGAGTTCCTGCACCACGCCGACCACTTCCCGAGCCTGGGCGCGACGCTTCCCTTCTCGGCCCACGTCGATCTGACCTACACCTGCCACCTGGCCTGCTGCGAGGCAGGCCTCGCGCCGACCTACGCCGGTATGGCTTCGCCGGGCGCCATGACGCCAGCGCCCGCCTCGGCCGCGCCGGACCGTGCCCTGCGGATCGCCACATGCGGTAGTCCGCACAAATATCGCGGCGGCGGCCGCCACCGCTGGGCGGACTACGCGATCGCGGCGCTGCGGGAGCCGGGCTCAGAGCTCATCCACGTGGGCCCCACCGACGAGGCCTTGATCCAGGAGCTCACCGGCGCACTCACCGCCGCCTCGATCCCGCTTGACCGCTACATTCTCGCAAATTTCCAGCCCAGCCTTCCGGACGAGCTCGCGAAGTACGGCGTCGACGTCTACCTCTCGAGCTATCCGGAGACCGGGGGAAAGGCGAACCTCGAAGCGATGATGTCGGGCGTTCCCGCCATCGTGCCGCTTGACGACACTCTGCCGCCTCTCATCCAGTACCGCTCACCGCTGCCACGTTGGGTCCCGGTCGCCTCGCCCGATGCGCTGCCGGCGGCCATCGCTCAAGCCAAGGCCCTGCGGGCCCAGTTTGGCGGGGGGGCTGACCAGGCGGCCCTGGCGCGCGAGACGGCACGCTTCGACGACTACGTCGCCATGCGGCCCATCGCCCCGTTGTCCTCCGGGGAGCGGCTACCCTAGAGGGCGATCCGCCGATGGTCGCCCGGCTCGGCAAGAGATCGCGCTCAAAATGAAAGGTGATAGAGCCTTCCCCGTTCGAATGGCGATCTAAACGGGGAAGGCCCTGGCGGACGCCGCTGACGCCGCCTGCCTAGACGCTGCGGCGACGGAAAAGTCCGACGATGAAGAGCAGCAGCACCGCGCCGGCCGTGGCGACCAGCAGGCTCGGGACCACGCCCGCGCCCACGCCGATGCCCATCGAGGTGGCGATGAAACTGCCCAGGAAGGCGCCCACCACGCCAACGATCAGGTTGGTCAGCAGGCCGTGGTTGCGATGCATGACCTTCTCCGCGATCCAGCCGGCCAGGATGCCGATCAGGATGGCGCCGATAATCCCTACTCC
>NZ_JANINU010000230.1 GCF_024508875.1 Phenylobacterium sp. | reverse complement strand
CGTTCCCGAGCGTGGCGCTGGTCGGCTACACCAACGCCGGCAAGTCGACGCTCTTTAACCGGCTGACCCAGGCCGAGGTCCTGGCGCAGGACATGCTGTTCGCTACCCTGGACCCGACGTTGCGGTCGCTGAAGCTGCCCGACGGCCGCCCGGCGATCCTCAGCGATACGGTGGGCTTCATCTCCGACCTGCCGCATGAACTGGTGGAGGCGTTCCGCGCCACCCTGGAGGAGGTGCGGGAGGCCGACGTGGTCCTGCACGTGCGCGATATCTCCAGCGAGGAGACGCAGGCCCAGGCCGAGGACGTGCGCGCGGTGCTGGGCCGCCTGGGCGTCGACATGGACGAGCGCCGGATTCTCGAGGTCTGGAACAAGGCCGACCTGCTGCCGGCGGAAGGGCGGGCCGAGGCGATCAGCGACGCTCGCCGGGCCAGCCCACCGGCGGTCGTTGTGTCCGCGGTGACCGGCGAGGGCTGCGACGAGCTGCTGGCGGCGGTGGCCGGGCTGGTGGACGAAGCCCCGCCGGTCGAGGTCCGCACGCCGGCCGGGGAGGGCGCCGCCATCGCCTGGCTCTATCGCCACGGCCGGGTGATCGAACGCGAGGACCTGGAGGACGGCACGGTGCGCTTTTCCGTCAGCCTCACCGCCAAGGCGCTGGGCCAACTCGAGCAGATGTTCCCGCAGGCTCAGGTCGCGGCCGGCTGAACTTCGAGGACGATAATGCGAGACCCCGCGACGGCCGGATACACCCTGAACCAGACGATGCTGCGGATCCGCGATCCGCAGGCTTCGATCCGCTTCTATTGCGACGTGCTGGGCTTCACCCTGCTGCATAGGCTCGACTTCGCCGAGGCGAAGTTCTCGCTCTACTTCCTGGCCCTGCTCCGGGACGGCGAGACCGTGCCCGAGGACGCGGCCGAGCGCCTTCGCTTCGTCTTCTCCCGCGAAACGACCCTGGAGCTGACCCACAACTGGGGGACCGAAACCGATCCTGACTTCGCCGGCTACCACAACGGCAACGCCGAGCCGCGCGGGTTCGGGCACCTCGGGATCAGCGTCCCCGATGTGGCGGTGGCCTGCGCCCGCTTCGAAACTTTCAGCGTCGAGTTCGTGAAGCGTCCGGACGACGGCCGCATGAAGGGCATCGCCTTCATCAAGGACCCCGACGGCTACTGGATCGAGATCCTCTCGCCGAACGGCATGACGACCCTACTGACGCCCGGCGGCTAACCCGCCCGCCCGGCGGCCTTCGCCTCGTCCCAGAGGGCATCCATCTCTGCCAGGTCGGACTGGTCCGGCGTCTTGCCACGCTCGGCCAGGCGGCGTTCGACGTACTGGAATCGGCGGACGAACTTCGCGTTGGTCGAGCGCACCGCGTCTTCGGGGTCGACGTCCAGGGTGCGGGCCAGGTTCGCCACGACGAACAGGACGTCGCCAAGTTCGTCGCGGACCTTGTCGAGGTCGCCGGCCTCGATCTCGGCCAGCATCTCGCCGACCTCCTCGTGCAGCTTCACCACCACGTCCTGCACGGTGGGCCAGACGAAGCCGACGCCAGCGGCGCGCTTGGAGAGCTTCACGGCGCGGGTCAGCCCCGGGAGGCCCACCGGTACATCGTCGAGCAGGCTCTCGACCTTGCCCTGACCGTTCGCGGCCTTCTCGGCCCGCTCCTGCGCCTTGAGCTGGTCCCAACCGGCCTTCTGGGCGTCGAGGTCGGCGTAGCTCTCGTTACCGAAGACGTGCGGATGGCGGCGCACCATCTTGTCGTTGATGGCCCGGGCCACGTCCTCGAACGCGAAGGCGCCTTGCTCCTCGGCCATTCGCGAATGGAAAACCACCTGCAACAGCAGGTCGCCCAGTTCGTCCTTGAGATCCGCCAGATCGCCGCGCTGGATCGCGTCGGCCACCTCATAGGCCTCCTCCACGGTGTAGGGCGCGATGGTGGCGAAGGTCTGCTCCAGGTCCCAAGGGCAGCCGTCGGAGGGGTCCCGCAGCCGCGCCATGATCTCCAGCAGCCGGTCTATGGGCCGCAGGTCGGCAGATGGGGCAGGGCGGGTCATTTCGGGGCTCGGAAAGCGAACGGCGCGCGGCGATCAGACCGCGCGCCGTTCCATGGCGCAAGCTGTGTCGGGCAGATCAGCGCTGGGCCAGTTCCTCGCCGCGGGCGAGCTTTCGGGCCAGCCGATCGAAAGCCCACTCAGCGTCACTCCAGACCCACTGGGCGTGGGCCTGGCGGATGTCGGTCTCGTACCAGTCGAACTTCACCGGCGTCTCCGTCCCGTCGGCGCGGACGACCTTGCCCTCGACCGCCGCGCCGCCGATCCCGAAGCTCTCGAACGAGAGGCCGGGCGTGTCGCCGAGTTGCTTGAACGTGGGACGGTTTGGCTTCACGTCGGTGAGCGTCAGCTCGATCCGTGCGCCGTCGTAGGCGGGCTTCTTCTCGAGGCCCTTCTCGACCGAGCGCTTGAGGTCGGCGGTCAGCAGTTCCGCTTCGCGCTGGCCGTAGGTCTTGTCGAACGTCTTCTGGAGCTCGGGCGAGACGGCGACGGTGACCGAGGCGGGGGCGGCGACGGCGCTCGCGGCGCTGGCGAGCAGGGCCGCGACGGTGAGGGTGACGGTGACGAGGCGCATAGCGATCCACCAACAGTAATTACTGTACAAAGATAGGATTGCGCGGCGCCCGGCGCAAGTCCGCTCGCGAGAACGTCATGACTCGCCTCTCAGGCGAATCCGCTTAGCTTCCATGGCATGAGCCGGCGGTCGCGATTCGGATGCCGGCGAGGGGGCTCCGCATGAGCGACCTAGTCTCTTCCCGTCTTCCTGCCATCGCGGTCCGGGCGTCGAATCCATCGCGCCCTCTGCCGACCGGCGTCGGCCTTGCGATTGGAGCCGCGATCTCCCTGGGCCTCTGGGGCGCGATCATCGCCGCACTGGTCCGCGCGTGGCGATAGGGCCCGCTTAGCCCGAGGCGCTATTTCAGGCGGTAGGTCACGGGGGCGACCGCCCGTACGCGCCTGAACACCTGGGAGCTCTCGTCGCCGACATCGTCACGGCCCAGGGTCTCGAACGAGCCTTGGGTCGCGGACGCGATGCCCGCGAGGTGCGCGCCGGAGTCGGCGGCGAACTGCTCGGCGCCGGTGCGCCAAGTGCAGCCAGCGAGCGTCGGAGGGGCGATGGCCGGACATGGGGCTCTGAAGGGGCGAGGCGCAGGAGAGTAGAACCCCTCGCCGCCGAACCATCATTTGACTGCGGCGAAGGCGGCCAGTGAGATCCTTATGGTTCCCTTACACCAGGGTGCGGCCTTCGGAATGGAGCGCTTACGCCCCCGCTTGCTAGTCCCCGGGCTCATTCGACCTGAAGCGGGAGCGGGCCATTGCTCGACATCGTCTACATCGCGCTGGGCCTCGGCGCCTTCGCGCTCTTCGGGCTCTTCGCAGCGGCGCTGAGGCGGCTGTGATGCTTGAGATGCTCATCTGGGGCGCGGGCGCCCTCGTCATCGGCGGCTACATGCTGGTCGCCCTCCTGCGGCCGGACCGCTTCTGACCGCCACGGACGGACACATCCCATGAACTGGCAAGGCTGGGCGGAAATCGCCCTCACTCTCGCTCTCGCCGTCGGCCTCGGCTGGCCGCTCGGCATCTACATGTCGCGCGTCTGGAACGGCGACAGGACCTGGCTCGACCCGGTGCTGAAGCCCGTCGAGAAGGTCTTCTACGGCGCGTGCGGGATCCACCCCAACAAGAACCAGGGCTGGCTCGGCTACGCGGCCGCGCTGCTGGCCTTCAACGCCGTCGGCTTCGCGCTGGTCTATGCGGTGCTGCGCCTGCAGGGCGTCCTGCCGCTGAACCCGCAGGGCTTCGGCCCGCTGTCCGAGCACTTGGCGTTCAACACCGCCGTCAGCTTCGTGACCAACACCAACTGGCAGTCCTATGGCGGCGAGACCACCGTGTCGACGCTGAGCCAGATGCTGGTCTTGACCGTGCAGAACTTCCTTTCCGCCGCCACCGGCGCGGCGGTCGCGGCGGCGCTCGCAAGGGGCTTCATCGCCAACCGCGGCGAGGGCATCGGCAACTTCTGGGCCGACGTGACGCGCACGACGCTCTGGGTGCTGCTGCCGCTGTCGATCCTGGTCGCCGTGGTGTTCGTGGCGCTCGGCGTCCCGCAGACGCTCTCGGCCTCGGTCATGGCCACGACGTTGGAAGGCGGCGAGCAGAAGATCTCGCTCTTCGCCACCGCCAGCCAGCTCGCCATCAAGCAGCTCGGCATCAATGGCGGCGGCATCTTCAACGTCAATTCCGCCCACCCGTTCGAGGGCCCGAATCCCGCCGCCAACTTCATCGCCTGCGTGTCGATCAACGTGCTGGGCTGGGCGGCCTTCTTCGCCTTCGGCCGCTCGGCGCTGGCACGCAAGGACGTCCGCGCCCTCGTGGCGGCCGCCGCCATCATCCTGTCGGCGGGCGCCGCGGCGATCTACTGGACCGAGACCCAACCGGCTCCGGCGCTGGTCGCGGCCGGTGTCGACGCCTCAGTGAACATGGAGGGCAAGGAGGTCCGCTTCGGCGCGCCCTCTTCGGCGGTCTGGGCCGCGGTCACGACCGGCGCTTCCAACGGCTCCGTCAACTCGATGCACGCCAGCTACATGCCCCTGGGCGGCGCCGTGCAGATGTTCTTCATGCAACTGGGCGAGATCCTTCCCGGCGGCATCGGCACCGGTCTGGCCTCCATGGTGGTCATGGCGATCCTCGCGGTCTTCGTGGCCGGGCTGATGGTTGGCCGGACGCCGGAGTTCATGGGCAAGAAGATCGAGGCGCGCGAGGTGAAACTCGCCATGCTGGTCGTGCTCGTGCTGCCGCTCTCGATGCTCGGGTTCTCGGCCATCGCCGCGGCGTTGCCCGAGGCGCTGAAAGGCCTGCTCAACCCCGGCCCGCACGGCCTCTCCGAGATCCTCTACGCCTACACTTCCGCCACGGCGAACAATGGTTCGGCCTTCGCGGGCCTGACGGCGAATGCGCCCTGGTGGGACACCACCCTCGGCTTCGCCATGCTGCTGGGCCGCTTCCCGGGCATCGTCGCGGTGCTCGCCATCGCCGGCGCCCTGGCCGCCAAGCCCAAGCTCGCGCCAACCGCCGGCACCTTGCCGACCGACAGCGGCCAGTTCGTGGGTCTCCTGATCGGGGTGATCCTGATCCTAGGCGGCCTGCAGTTCTTCCCGGCGCTCGCCCTGGGACCGATCGTCGAACACTTCCAGCTGCCGGCCGCGCTCGCCGCCGCCCGCTGAGCCTCAGGAAATCCCTGTCATGACATCCGCCCATCTTCCGCTCGGCGACAATCGTCGCAAGGCCTCCACCCTGGCCACGAGCCTCGGCCCCGCGATCCTCGGCCGCGCCCTGCGCGATAGCTTCACCAAGCTCGATCCGCGCAAGCTCACCGGCAATCCGGTGATCTTCGCGACCTGGATCGTGGCGCTGCTGGCTTCGGTCTCGACCGCGCTCGAGGTCGCCCGCGCCGGCAACTGGGCCTTCGCGCTGCAGATGGCGATCTGGCTGTGGGCCACCGTGCTCTTCGCCAACTTTGCCGAGAGCATCGCCGAGGGCCGCGGCAAGGCCGCCGCCGACAGCCTGCGCGCCACCCGCGTGACGACGAAGGCCAAGCTAATCGTGGATCCGAAAACCGGGACGGTGGTCCCCACCCCGGCCCACGAACTGGCCGCCGGCGAAGTGGTCCTGGTCGAGGCGGGCGACGTGATCCCCGCCGACGGCGAGATCATCGAGGGCGTGGCCTCGGTCAACGAGGCCGCCATCACCGGCGAGTCTGCGCCAGTGATCCGCGAGAGCGGCGGCGACCGCTCGGCCGTCACCGGCGGCACGACCGTGGTGTCCGACTGGCTCAAGGTGCGGATCACCTCAGAACCGGGGAACTCCTTCCTCGACCGGATGATCGCCATGGTCGAGGGCGCCGACCGCCGCAAGACGCCGAACGAGATCGCCCTGGCGGTGCTACTGGCTGGCCTGACTCTGATCTTCCTGATCGCGGTCGTGACGCTCCTGGGCCTAGGCAAGTACTCCGGCGTCGCCTTGCCGCCGCTGGTGCTGGGCGCGCTGTTCATCACGCTGATCCCGACCACCATCGGGGGCCTGCTCTCGGCCGTCGGGATCGCCGGCATGGACCGCCTGCTGAAGGTCAATGTGCTCGCCACCTCCGGACGGGCCGTGGAGGCCGCTGGCGACGTCGATACCCTGCTGCTCGACAAGACCGGCACCATCACGTTCGGCAACCGCATGGCGACCGACGTGATCCCGGCCCCCGGCGTGCGCCCCGAACGGGCGCTGGAGGCGGCGTTGATGGCCTCGCTGGGCGACGAGACGCCGGAGGGGCGCTCGATTGTCGAACTGGCCCGCAACCAAGGGTTGGTCGTCGAGGCCCCCGCGGGGGCCGAGATCATCGCCTTCTCGGCCACGACGCGCCAGTCCGGCCTGAGCGCCGGCGGCAAGTCGTGGCGCAAGGGCGCGGTGGACGCGGTCATGAAGTCGATCGGCCTGTCTGCAGGCGAGGCGCCGAGCGAGGTGAACGCCGCCGTCGACCGTATCGCGCGCTCGGGCGGCACGCCGCTCGCGGTCAGCGAGGACGGTGTCCTGGTGGGCGTTATCCATCTGAAGGACGTGGTGAAGCCCGGCGTGAAGGAACGCTTCGCGGACCTGCGCCGCATGGGCCTGCGCACCGTGATGATCACGGGCGACAACCCGGTCACCGCCGCGGCGATCGCCTCGGAGTCCGGGGTCGACGACTTCCTCGCGGAGGCCACGCCCGAGGACAAGCTGCGGCTGATCCGCACCGAGCAGGCCAAGGGACGGCTGGTTGCCATGTGCGGCGACGGCGCCAACGACGCCCCCGCCCTGGCGCAATCGGACGTGGGTGTCGCCATGCAGACCGGCGCCCAGGCCGCCCGCG
Source organism: Phenylobacterium sp. (assembly GCF_024508875.1). Lineage (GTDB taxonomy): Bacteria > Pseudomonadota > Alphaproteobacteria > Caulobacterales > Caulobacteraceae > Phenylobacterium. The sequence goes on along the minus strand of NZ_JANINU010000230.1, from coordinate 19,282 downwards.
AGGCCGGCAACATGGTCGATCTCGACAGCGACCCGACGAAGGTCATCGAGATCGTCGAGGTTGGGAAGCAGATGCTCATCACCCGAGGCGCGCTGACGACCTTCTCGATCGCCAACGACGTGGCCAAGTACTTCGCCATCATCCCGGCGATGTTCGTGGTCTCGCTGCCGGCCCTGGGTGCGCTCAACATCATGCGGCTCACGAGCCCGCAGAGCGCCATCCTGTCGGCTGTGATCTTCAACGCCCTGATCATCGTGGCGCTGATCCCGCTCGCCCTGCGCGGGGTCCGTTACCAGGCGATCGGCGCGGGCCGACTGCTGTCGCGTAACCTGCTGATCTACGGGCTCGGCGGCCTGATCGCGCCGTTCGTCGGGATCAAGATCGTCGACCTGATCATCTCGTCCGTGGGGCTCGCATGATCGACGCCCAGCTGGTTCGCGCCGCGGCCGTCAGCCTCGGCCTGATCCTGTTCCTCATTCTGGTCGCCCTCGCCAGTTCGCGACTGGAACCGGCGGCGGGCGCATCCCCTCGAAGCGCGTCCGCCGCCGCCTCCTGAACCCCGGAAGACCAACGACATGAAGAAGCCCTCTCTCAACCACATCGGCCTCGACGTCCGCTACTGGGACACCGGAATGGACAAGTTCGGCGACATCTCCAAGGCCCGCATCGTGGCTGGCCTCAAAGTGACCTGGTAGGAGACTGCATATGCTCGCGCTCGTTCGTCCCGCGCTGGCCTCCATGGGACTGTTTACGGTCCTCCTGGGGCTGGCCTATCCGCTGGCCATCACTGGCGTGGCTCAGGGGGCGTTTCCCCATCAGGCCAACGGCAGCGTCATCCGGGTTGGCGGGAAGGTGGTCGGCTCGGAACTCATCGGCCAGTCCTTCGCCCAACCGCAGTATCTGCACAGCCGCCCGTCCGCGGCCGGCAGCAACGGCTACGACGCGTCGGCCTCGTCCGGTTCGAACCTCGGCCCGCTCAACGCGGATCTCGCCAAGCGGATCGGGGAGGGCGCCGCGGCGATCCGCCAGGAAGACGACGTCACCGTCGTCCCAGCCGACGCAGTCACCACGTCCGGCTCCGGCCTGGACCCACACATATCGCCGGAGAACGCCAAGATGCAGGTCGCCCGCATCGCCGCCGCTCGCCGCGTTTCCGCGGCGCAGGTGAAGGCGGTCGTCGATCGTCACGTCGAGGATCGCACCCTCGGCATCCTCGGCCAGCCGCGGGTCAATGTGCTGGAGACCAACCTGGCCCTCGACGCGGCCTTCCCCAAGGGACGACCTCCCGCCCGATGACCCCTGAAGAGCCCCGCAGGCCCGATCCCGACGCCTTGCTCGCGGCCACCCGCGCAGGGCAGGGGAGGCTCAAGGTGTTCCTCGGCATGTCGCCGGGGGTGGGCAAGACCTACGAGATGCTGCGCGCCGCCCGCCGCCGAAAAGCGGAGGGCGGCGACGTCGTGGTTGGGGTCGTGGAGACGCACGGCCGCAAGGAGACCCAATCCCTGCTGCGCGGCCTGGACGTTATGCCGCGCAAGCCCATCGAGTACCGCGGCCGCGCCCTGATGGAGTTCGACCTCGACGCGGCGCTCGCGCGCAAGCCCGAACTCCTGCTGGTCGACGAATACGCCCACTCCAACGCGCCCGGTTCGCGCCATCCCAAGCGTTGGCAGGACGTCGAAGAACTGCTCGCCGCGGGGATCGACGTCTGGACGACCCTCAACGTCCAGCACCTGGAAAGCCTGTTGGAAGTGGTCTGGAAGATCACCGGCGTGCGCCAGCGTGAGACCGTTCCCGACTCCGCGCTCAGCCGCGCCGATGAGATCGAGCTCATCGACATCACGCCGTCCGAGCTGCGCGAGCGGATGGCCGAGGGCAAGGTCTATATGAAGGATACGGCCCGCGTCGCGGCGGACCGCTTCTTCAAGGTCGAGAACCTGACGGCGCTGCGCGAACTGGCCCTTCGGCGCGCCGCCCAGACGGTGGACGACCAGCTCATCGGCGCCATGAAACGGGCCGGCGTCGAGGGACCTTGGGCCGCCGGCGAGCGGATCCTGGTGCTGGTCGGGCCGGACCCGATGGCGAGCGCGCTAGTACGCGCCGGGCGACGCCTATCGGACATGATGATGGACGCGCCATGGACGGTGGCCAACGTCGAGCGTCCGAATGCCACGGCCCCGAGCGCCGGGGACGCCCAGCGCCTGCGCGACGCCATGAAGCTCGCCACCCAACTCGGTGGCCAGACCGTCACGCTGACCGGCGACGACCTCGTGGCGAGCGTCATCGACTTCGCGCGGCGCAACAACGTGACCCAGATCGTCGTCGGGCGGCGCGAGCGGCGCGGACTGCGGCTGCGGCGCGACCTCATCGGCGCCCTCTTGCAGGAAGCGGGCGGCGCGGCGCTGCACGTGATCACCGAATCCGCCGAGACTCCCGCCCCAGAACTCCGGACGCGGCCGTCGCTCCGCGACCTGCCGTGGCGCGGGCACCTGGGCGCGTTCGGGACCGTCGCCGTCGCCGCGAGCGTCGCTTGGCTCATCGACCAGTACGTCGAGAGCGCGAACCTCGCGATGGTCTTCATGCTGAGTGTGCTGGTGTCTGGGATCGCCTTCGGCCTCTGGCCGGCGGTCCTGGCCGCCGGCGCCTCCGCGGTCGCCTACAACTTCTTCTTCCTGGAGCCGAAGCTCACCATGCGGATCGGCCACCCGGCCGATGTGCTGACATTCGCGGTGTTCTTCGCAGTGGCCCTCACGACAGGCTGGCTGACGGGCCGCGTCCGCGACCAGGCGCGATCGACCTCACGCCGGGCCTCGGCCATCGCCGCGGTGCTGGCCGCGACCCGCCGCCTGTCCGGCTCTACCGGCGCGGAGGAAGCGGCGAGGGCGCTGGCGGAGCAGTTGGCGGCGGCGACCGGCGCCAGGGCGATCGTGCTGGGGCCCTACGACGGTGACCTGAAGATCATGGCCGCCACGCCGGCGCTGACGACGCTTCCGCCCGGAGACATGGCCGCGGCGCGCTGGTGCTGGGAAAAGGGTGAGGCCACCGGGCATGGCACCGGCACCATGCCGATGGCCGCCTGGACCTTCCGGCCGCTGCAGGGGGTGAAGACGCGCTCCGGGGTGGTGGGCGTCGAGCCATCCGCGATCGCCACCGAGGAAGGCGAACGGTTCGTGAGTGCGCTGCTGGACCAGGGGGCGGTGGCCCTGGAGCGGGCCGAATTCGCGACGGTGGCCGCAGGCGCGGAAGCGCTGCGCCGGACGGATCAACTGCGCTCGGCGCTCCTCAACTCCGTCAGCCACGATCTGCGCACGCCGCTTTCGACGGTGCTGGGCGCCGCCACGACGGTCATCGACTACGGCGACTCCATCTCCAAGGAGGTCCGCGACGACCTGATGATCTCGATCCGCGAGGAGGCCGAGCGGCTGAACCGCTATGTCGGCAATCTCTTGGACGTGACGCGCCTGGAGGGCGGCGGGCTGAATATCCGCAACGACTGGGTCGACGTGCGCGACGTCCTAGTGGCGGCGGCGGAGCGTGTGTCGCGCCGCCTGGGCAAGCGGCATATCCAGCGCGATTTCCCGAACGAGCTGGCGCTGGTCAGGCTCGACCCCAATCTGCTGGAGCAGGCGGTCGTCAACATCCTCGAGAACGCCATCGCCTACAGCCCTGACGACACGGCGATCGAACTCGCCGCCTACGAGGATCGCAACAACATCGTCATCAGCATCGAGGACGAAGGCAAGGGCATTCCGACGGCGGAGCTGGCTCGTGTCTTCGAAAAGTTCCACCGCATGCAGGAACCCAGCGACCGCAACGAGCGCGGAAAGGGGGTCGGCCTGGGCCTGTCGATCTCCAAGGGCTTCATCGAGGCGATGGGGGGGCGCATCGCCGCCGCCAGTCCAATCCATGGGGACCGGGGCACCCGCGTCCTGATCAGCCTGCCGAAAGCGCCGCGCGCGCCCGAAAGTCCCGCATGAGCCGCTACCCGAAAATCCTGGTTATCGACGACGAGCCGCAGATCCATCGGTTTCTCCGCGCGGCCCTGGAGGCGGCGGGCTTCGAACCGCTTCGCGCGGAGACCGGCGCGGAGGGCCTTCGCGAGATCGCCCGCGCCGCGCCCGCCGCGGTGGTGCTCGACCTCGGCCTGCCCGACATGGACGGCAAGTCGGTGCTGACACGGGCCCGGGAGTTCTACCAGGACCCGATCATCATCCTGTCCGCCCGCGACCGGGAGACGGAGAAGATCGAGGCCCTCGACCTGGGGGCCAACGACTATGTGGAAAAGCCGTTCGGCGTCGGCGAGCTCCTGGCGCGCCTGCGCGCCGCCTTGCGGCAGCGCTCCCACGCAGCGAAGCCGCCGCCGCCGATCATCCGCGCGTCGGGCCTGGTGATCGACTTCCCGCGCCGGCTGGTGACGCGCGCGAACCAGCCTGTGCACCTGTCGCCGAAGGAGTACGATCTCCTGGCCAAGCTCGCGCAGAATGCGGGCAAGGTGATGCAGCACCGCGAACTGCTGCTGTCGGTGTGGGGACCGGCGCACGTCGAGGACACCCAGTACCTGCGTGTGTTCATCGGCCAGCTCCGGCAGAAGATCGAGCCGGACCCTTCGCAACCCCGGCTGATCGTCACCGAGCCGGGCGTCGGCTACCGCTTCATGGCCGACGAAGCGGAGCCGTGAGGCTGGCGACCATCGCAGACCGGGGAGGGGGCTTCCGCTCGCTGCGCGACGCGTGGGCCGACACCACCACACCCAACGCCCATTGACGCTGACCGTCCTTGGCGGCCCGGCCGAATTCGAGCGAGAGCTGATCCGCTCGAGGACGTCCAAAGGCAGAGCTCGCGCGGGGTGCGATTGGGGCGCAGACCAACCCTCTCGCCGGAGGAGATGTGCGGCCAGAACTTCCGTCGCCGCGTCGTCAAGCTCCGCCCTGACACGCACTGATGGAGCCTCGCCTTACCCTCCAACCGCCAAGGACCGCGCGTGTGGAAAGCCGACTAGCGTGCGCCCTTCGCCTTGATGGCTCGGCACTGGAAGTGCGTGGGCGGCGCCTTTCCACGCAGGGAAACTCGCGATCGCAGCGGAGGGTTGATGGCGCTAAAAGTTCATGGTTTGTTCTTGACGCAAGCTGAGCTTTGTGAGATGCTGTCCTTGCTGCCGGTGGCGCGCTCGTCGGGCGCTAGGTGGCATTCTAAGTGGGAAAGGCGAAGCGAATGGCTCGACATCGGCCAGCGCGCGGCGGCGTGCTCGAAACGATGGCGGACTTTTATGACCGTCGCACGCGCGAGGTCGCGAAGCTCGGCCGTGAGGCGGAGGCGGCGGCGCACAAGGCCTACGGTGATGCTCTGAGGTCGGGAACGGACTTGGTTCTTCGCACCCAGGAAGAGGTCAATCGGTTCGGAGCGAAGCTACTGAGCGATCCTAAGCCGATCGTCAGGCGATCGGCCCAACCGGGCCCGCCACCGCGCCCCGCAGGCAGCGGTCAGGCGCCGCGCGCCAAGGTGGATCTGAATCGCAATCCCGTGGTGAGGGCTGTTGCCGGAGACGTCGCGCAGGGGATCGGCAATGCCGTGGGCGTTGCGAGGGGCGGCGTCCATGCGGTGGAAGGGCTCGCCGAAGGCGCGGTCTTCCTCCAGCGCCTGACAAATCCATTGGACACGTTGATGAGCCTGCCCGGCCAATCGGCGGCTCAACAATTGGTCGGAGCCGCTTCGCGGGGCGTCGACTATGTGCGCAGGGGCGTTGCGGATCCGCAGATCGTCGTCCGCGATGTCCGCGACAAGGCGCACCAGATGCGCGTGGATCTGGATCCGACGGCGACTCCTGCCGCGCCGACGGTGAGCGAGGAGGTTCGGCGTCGGCTAGACATCGGCATGAACCAGGGCGAACTCGCCTTCGACGTGGGATCGTTCGCAGTCGGCGGTCCGCTCGCCAAGAGCGTGAAGGGCCTCGGCGCGGTCTCGAAGGCCTCCACGGCGGAGAAGTACCTGGCCCAGGGGTTCACGCCTGCGCGTGCGGCCCATTTGGCCGAGCCCTATCCAGAGCACGGCATGGGACATCACTTCGCCGCGCGACGAATGGGCCTCCCGCGGAGCTTCAGCGAAAGCGTCTTCAATCGGCTCAAACCGGAGGGCATCACCCGAGGAGACATGTACGAGCTTCACTATGCGGTCGATCCCAAGTTCCATGGCGCCGGTTTTCCGGCGAGGGTGGGCGGCGGCAGATGGAGTGGCGCTGATCTCGGCCTGCAGGAGTACGGTTTGGCTGGTCGGCTCTGGCACGGTAGTCCGGCGCCGCTAAAGGCGCGCGTGGGAGGGCTGGCGGGCGGCGTCGGCGCGGCTGCGCACGGGATGGCTGACGAGGAGGACTCCTGGTGAGCGTCAGGCCGGAAGCCGAGTTCCGGACCGATCTTCCTCTCGACGGGGTCGAAGATGAAACAGACTTCGTGGAGTTCCCAGGACGGAACGTTACCGAGGTGATCGGGACGATGCTCGCATCTCTCGGTTACGATGTGTCGCCCCCAATCCATGCCGGCGAGCACGGCTGGGAGCTCGATGTTCGCGCGAATGGTCGACGCTTCTGGCTCCAGATCACTCGTATGGATGAGCGGGACTGCAACCTGATCACGAAGGACATGACTTGGCGGATCTGGCGCCTGCAGCCCAGCTTCGAAGAGTTTCTGACCCAGCTGGACAAGGCGCTGCGGGAGGATGGGCGTTTCCGCGAGATCCGTTGGTTTCGAGACTGGAGGGACACGTCCCGATCGCCACATCCCGTCCAGGCGCCATGAAGGTGAGGCTGGTGTCGCTGACTCCAAATGGTCCGACCGGATCCCGAGGGAGGCCCGACTCCAAAACGATCTGATGACTCCAACAATGGGCCAAGCTTATCGCAAACTGCCCGACGAGATTTTCATTCGAATATTGAGTCACGAGCTCGCTGGCGATAGCGCCAGCGTGATGATGGTCTGGGCTCCGACGCTAGCCACCCGCGTCTTCGAGCCATACCCAACTCGGGCTGAAGGCACCGACCGGCGTAGGTATCGCTCGTTGTTCAAATATGTCACGCCGAATGAAAATCCCGCTGCGATTCACAATGAGAGGCTTGGAAAGGACAGCTGGGTTCGCGAAGAAAGTGCGTCCTTTCAACATCGAATAGACGTCCCCGCAGATTGGGCACGTCTTTACTTGTCCATCGCTTGAGAGAAGAGGTGGTGCGAGAGGGCTGTGGAGCGATCTCCAAGCCTCGATCTTGTTCTCACCTCTGAATACCGCTCCAGTGAAGACCTCCGCTACCTCGTCGACCAGATCCTCGACGAGCGAGAGCCAACGTCGAGTGACCAACCGAGCGCCAAAGTTGCAAGTCCACGTGAACTCAAGCTTGGCTTTCGGCTCCTTCGCCAAGCGTATGTCGATGCTCGCTCGCCTCGCATCGATGTGGATGCCGCCGTCGGGCGCTCGGCATGCCCACTCCGGCCACGCGATCGGCTGTCCAAGGAACTCGGCGCTAGGGTAAGCTCTCCGATCGAGCGGCGCACAATCGGACGTTCGAGGGGCAAACCAAGCCCAAGCTGCCTCTGAGCGCCGCCCCTCAAACATCCAACTCTCCGCCTACGGACCACGCCGAGTCCTCTCGGCCATGCGTGCCAACTCTCGGTCAAGATACATAGACGCGTTCGTGCCTTTCGCCTTGTCGAAGTCGCGCGTGACACGTTGAAGGATACTGAGGGCCTCGCTGTACCGATCTGGGTTGGCCTCGAAGTAGGCGACCCAGTCTGCTCGAGCCCCTCCCTTGCCGCCGGTGTTCGGAAAGCCACCTGCTTTCTTGAAGGCCGACCTCAGCATGCTGTGAAACTCCACGTGTAGGGTCTCACGCAGCGGGGCCAGTTCCTGCAGGTACCTGCCTCCCATGTGAAGGGGCACAGGATGGTGCTTCTGCAGAGCCTCCCAGATAGCGTCGTCAATCGCTTTCAGGAGGGGTGTGCCCACCTTGGCGCTGCCGGCCTCCATCCAGCCCCCCGGATGGAAGAGCGGCGCGATTTCCGCATAGGCGGCAGTCATCTGCATCGCGACTTTGCCCGCGTCGTGGTCGTAGTATCCGACGGTGTTACCTTCCGGACTGGTGATCCGCGCGGGTCCTCCGAACATATAGGAGAAGAACGAAGGCTTCGGCGGCATAGCCGGCGTTCGATAGGTCCGGGCGTTGTGCTGAACCCCTGCCTTGCCCGGTTTGAGTGGGCCGTCCTGCGCTTGAGTGCCTTGCGTGCGGGGCTGGCTGACGGATGTAGCAAGGGGGTTCGAAGCTCTCTGGGCGCTTGCTGACAGTTCCGGAGGATCAGCAAGGGGCGCTCCTCGCGGTCCACTTGAGGCGACGGGTACGCCCCGTATCGGCGATTTCCAGCCTAGTGGATGTGCCGGCGCCCACGCGATCCTGGCCGCCCGCCCGTCGACCCCCGAGGCTTCCTCAGCAACAGGCCGACCGTCGCGACCCGCATACGGAGCCGCAACCCCTTGCCAGCGGCTTGTCCGTGCGGGAACCCAATTGAGCCCGAGATCGCCCTGGCCCGCGACCGGGTCTACTTGAATGCCGAATCCGGGATCCGGATTCCGCTCCGGGCGCGGCTGGGCGAAACCGGGATCGGGATTTGCCTCCGGTGCATGAAGCGTGAAGCCTGGATCCGGATTACGCCGCCGGAGCCCGCCAAAGAAGTCATTGTACCGACGTGCCGCGAGCGTCTGTCGTTCCTGTTCAATCTCTTCTGGCGTGCGCAGATACCATCGCCTGAGCGCGTCGCCGCCGAGGCGTGCGGGATCCATCTGGCCGTCGGCCATGCTCATCTCCATTAAGCATGCTTACGGCGCGGCAGGCGAGGTCGCCGACGCGCAGTAGCTTGTTCTGGGGGAATTCGGAGCAGGCCCGTTGGTGGGGCGGGGTTACCCTCCCGCACGACCTACACCGTGACAGAACCATCGCAAATTTGCGCGCAGATGTCAAGAACAAAAGCAGAACCCAACGGGGCGCCAGTCCGATATGCCCCGCCGCGGTGCGGCTCGTTCTCGTTCCCCCCTGCTCGTTGTAGAACGTGTCCCTTTATTCAAGAATTGTGAGACGATTGGCGTGACCAGTGAATCCAGGGGGTTGTCTGTCTCAGAAGTTAGTCTCAGAATTTCGCGTGCAATACGGCTACGCCAGAGTGTCGACCGACGGCCAGAGCGTCAGCGCTCAAGTGGCCGAACTGAAGGCGGCCGGCTGTGAGCGGGTGTTCAGCGAGACGGCTTCCGGCGCCAAGACCGATCGCACCCACCTCCGGCGAGCGATCCAGGCCCTCGAGAATGGCGACGTCCTCGTCGTCACGCGTCTCGACCGACTGGCCCGTTCGACGCGGGATCTCCTGAACACGCTGGCGACCATCGCAGATCGGGGAGGGGGCTTCCGCTCGCTGCGCGACGCGTGGGCCGACACCACCACGCCCCACGGCCGATTGATGCTGACCGTCCTTGGCGGCCTGGCCGAATTCGAGCGAGAGCTGATCCGCTCGAGGACGTCCGAAGGCAGAGCTCGCGCGAAGGAGCGCGGGGTGCGATTGGGGCGCAGACCTATCCTCTCGACGGAGCAAAGGCGCTTCGTGGCCGCGGAGCGCGCGAAAGGGGAAAGCGTCCGGCACCTGGCGCGAATACTCGGAGTGAGCAAAGCCACGGTAGCGCGCATCCCTCCGCTTGGTGACCGGGTTGACTCATCAGAGACCTTCGGAAGGTCCGTTGAAGGCGGCTCCGCTCAATTCAGGCTCAGGTCCCGGCCTTCGCGATAGCCTCGGGCGCCGGGTCGTCGAGCCAGAACCCGCGCTCCTCGACCTCGTAGTCGCGGTAGACCTCGGTTCGCCTGCCGATCTTCACCCGCGCGAACCACGCGATGTCGACGCCGGGTTCGGCCGCCAACGACCGCAGGTCAGACGATCGCACAGTGGTCAGCGCGCCCAGCGGGTTGACGAGGGCGATGGGATGCACCGGCTCCCAGTCGACGTACCAGTGCGTCCAGCGCGAGAACAGGCCGCGGTCGTCGATCAGATCGACCGTCGTGCCGCCGGTTTGAACAGTGACGGGACGGCCAAAGAGATAGGGCGAGGCGACGCGGATGTTGGAGGCCACGTCGATATGCAGACGGCCCATATCGCGTGGGGTGAGGTCTTGGATCAGCTCGAGCGGTTCGTCGAGAGCGAAGGGCTCGCGCCGAGCATCCTGCGCGACGGGCCCATCCAGCCCGCCACGGCCGTGGGCGACCAGATCACGCAGTTCCTCCGGATTCGGGCGCGGCCCTTCGCCCTCCGTGGGATCAGGGCCAGGCGCACGTCGATATCGATGAAGCGGTCGTCCTGGAGGTCGATGACCCGAACGGCGACGGGCTCTTGCTCGGCCTCGAGGTCCATCTTCGCAAGTAAGCCTCGTACGCCCACCGCGATATCCCCATCGTCATCGGGGTAGACGTCCATGGCCCATGCGGGCCGCGCGATCGGTTCGATATCTGCGAGGTCGCGGTTAAACACCAGGGCCGCGCCGGCGCGGTCTTCGGCGATCCGCGACGGGAGTCCCCATCTGGAGACTGCAAACGCCAGGGTCCGCAGGTAAGCCGAGAGGTAGATGTCGCGCTGTGACTGATCGAACTGTCCCTTCCGCTCTCGATCGTACCCCGAGAAGAACTGCGGATACTCCGGCGCCGGTCGCTCGTGCTGGCTTTGAAGCCACTCCCATTCGTGTCGCCAACGCTCAAGGAACGGTGCTCCCGTCGCCCTCTGCAGGTCCGACAGGATCATTGTGAACAAGGGTGCGACCGCCCAGGTCCGGTATCGGTCGAACCAGCGCTTCTGCAAGGCGCTGATCGGGGCCGGCCCGTCCGGGGCGAAGGCCCACTGCTTCGAGGCGTCGAGTTCCACGCCGGGATAGAGCCGGGCGAACAGCGTCGCGGAGAGCACCGACGGTGCCCCAACAGCCTCGGCGAGCGCCGACGGTGTGAAATGCGCGCCGAGCTTGAAGGCCTCAATCAGGTTCAGTCCGAGCACCGCCTCACTCTCGAGCGGGCGCGCCGCGATCCAGGCAAGCAGGTCGCTCGCGACCGTAGCGTCTCCAGCCCGGATCAGGGTGGCGACACTCCGCGCTGCCTCCCACCGCACGCGCGGCGCAGGAAAGAGAAGGCGCGCGAACAGGATCGTGCGGATCGCGCTCATCTGGCCCACGCTGGCGTCGTGATCGGCTGGGCGGTCAGCTCGGCGGCGAAGACCTGTGACATGGCGAGCGTGAAGTCCGTGGCCAGACTTGCCTGGCCGACCTCGACGAGGAACGTGACGAGCCGAGAATGCCCGAAGACGATGGATTCATCGCGCCCGCGCGGGCCGATCGCGGAATGGGCGGTCTCTCGGATGAAGTCGCGCCACTTGTCGGGGTAGACCTGCGCGACTTTCCGCATGCGCGCCTCGTTGGTCTCAGCGCTGGTGTAAAAGCGCTGCCAACCGTACTGCGCGACATGGGCGCGGACGAGCCAACGCCAGGCCAGGGTCCGGCCCTCGACCTGCAGCGACACCTCGAAGGCGGCGTCGAGCGTCTCGTCGAGCCACGAGCGGAGCTTCCTCGTCTGATAGTGTTGCTCCAGATCGGCTAGGGCGTCCAAGGCGCGACCCTGGCCGTGCCAATAGCGCAACCAGTCGCCCGCCAGGCCGCGCTGGCGCGTGTAGTCCCGCACGCCGCCCACAGCCTTCAGAAACGCGGCTAGATCGCCGGGCATGAAGGCCGACGGGTCGGGAAGCCGACCCGGATCTGCACTGGATACATCTGGTCGCGGATCGCCACGCCGCCGGCCAGCATGGCCGGCATGGAGAAGTCTCCAGAGGGATAGAGACGGCGATAGGTCGCCATCAGGGGGTCCCAGATCCGCTTGTCGAACACGTCGCCGCGGAAGCCGTTCTCCTGCATCCAGCGCATCGCCACATGGAAGGGCCGCTGGTGCAGCTTCAGGTCCTTCGAGATCAGCTCGGGGTCGGCGGCCAGGATAAAGGCCTCTTCGATCGCTTTCATGGCGGGGCGCGAGTCTCAGGATCGTTCGGTCACAGGAAGTCGAGCGGTTCGGCGGACAGCGGATGTCCGCTCGCGGCGGGCGGCGGCTCCAGACGCTGTAGGCAAAGTACGAATGCTACGAAAGCCAGATCGCGTCGAAGGGGTCCCGCGCCGTTCGCGGCCGGGTCCTCCCGCGACGTGGCCCGTGGTCCAGGTGGGCTGGGCGATGGGCGCAGTATGGTGGCCTGGCGCGCGCATCCTATCTTTGGCGTTCGCGTGCCCCAATTAACCCTCGGAGTGTCCGTGAAACCCGTCTCGTCCGCGCGCTTCCGGCTTTACGGGCTCGGCAGCCATCGCCCCGCCGGCTTGCGCGGCGCGCCGTGGGGTATTTGGGAGAACGACGCCGAAGACCGGCTGGCCATGGTCACGCAGACGAGCGGCGGCGAGGCCACCAGAGCGGGCCACCACCCCACGCCTCCAGCGCATGCTCATCCAGCAACTGCGTGCCCTTGGCGTCCGAATGCTGATCATTGATGAGCTACAGCGCCTGAGCAAGCTTGGACCTTATGAGCAGGCGATCATCATGGACGCTCTGCGGTACATCTCAAACCAGCTGCATATCTCGATCGCCGGCTTCGGTTCCAACGAGGCGAAGGGTCTGATCGAAGGCGACCTCCACCTCAAGGAGCGCTTCGAGGTGGTTGCGCTTCCTGGCTGGACCCGGAAGGACCGTTGGCCTCTTGAGGTCGTCTTCCAGCGCCTGGCTTACATGCCGCTTCGCAAGCCGACCGATGTAAACCGCGAACTGATGGAGATGCTTGAACGACACTCAGGACGAAACCTAGGTCGACTGCTCTCGTTGCTCGAGCGCTCTGCAGTCGCTGCCGTCGACAAGGAGGAGTGTCTATCGGCCGATCTGGTGGAGGCGGTGGCGGTGCGGCGCCGGCGCGCGGAAGTTGGTTAGGGGGTCGTCCGGCACGCCGGCGATTAGGCTCGCCAGGCTCGCTCCTGAACGGTCCGCTGACGAAGCGCTCTCATCATGGCTGGTCAGGACGGCAGATGCGCATTTCCTCACGCTGGCCGAGTTGGAGGCGGAGCTTGGCTGCCGACTGTCGGCCGCCGACCGAGGGGATGCGCTCAGTCTTGAACCCATAGCGGCGGCCATGGATCTGCCGGTGTCAGCGCTGTTGGCGACCATCTCGCCGGACCTGCTCACGCACCCCTTCCCGCCAGGGCCTGCGCCTCCGGACGCGTGGGGGGTGTGCCCCCTCTGCCTGGCTCAAGATGTGGAGGAGGCGGCTCCACCGTATGTCCGGGCGAGTTGGACCCATCCGCTAGCGACGCACTGCGAAATTCACATGCGCCCGCTGATCTCTCATGCCGCGTAGTCGATCAGGGTGGCGGACGAGGAGGTGATCTTCGATCGTAACCCGGAGCGCCCCGCAAGTTGGGACGCCCTCGGAGAGCGTCCATTCGACAACCCCGCAATGGTCGCGCGTGTCGCAAGCGGGCTCCGACAGCGAAAGAAGGGCCAGCCGGAGTTGCTCAAACTCCGCTTCGCAATCCGCGACATCGTCGATGGGCTCGGCACGCTCACCCGCGGCGTCCACCCCAGGGCGCTGATGAACCAGTTCGAAGAACCTCTCTTCGGACGGCGATCTCTCATCGGCGCACTCAGGCTGCCGGTCGGCTGGATGGCGGAAATGGACGCTACGACCAGGCTGCTCTACGTGCGCGTCGCCATGTTCGTCCTGGCGGAACCGCCTGATCCGTCGAGCGTCAACGTGGGCCCAATGGGCTCAGGCTGGCTTCGGGACCTCTACGCCCATTCGCGGCTGCGGGGATGGGAAGGTCGGTTCAAGCACGCCGTTCGGGATCCGCTGCTGCTGTTCGCGACCCAGCTTCCGCGAGAAGCCGTCCTGACGTTGGACGAGCGCTCGTTGGCGTGGCCAGCGGATTTGCGCCGGCGCTGGACGTATGCTGCAGCGGCTGGCGCGATCGGCGGCTACGTCTCTTAGCGTTGAGCGGCGGATCGAGTGCGAGGTTTGGAGTCAGAATCGCGCCTGATCGGCGAACGAGAGGGGAACTTCCGGAAAATCGGCGGGAGTCTCGCAATATTGAGTCAACGACAATGGGGAAAGCGTCCGGCACTTGGCGCGAATACTCGGAGTGAGCAAAGCCACGGTGATGGAACATCCGCCGGAAGAGGGCTCAGTCGCAGCATTTGGAGTCAGGGACATCGAGGCGCAGGCGGAGACAGGCCCACAATTTGCGCCTAATGAAGATTATCGGAAATATGAGGCGAGCTATCGAGATAGGCCCACGCCGCCCACCACCTGGGTCTCGAAGTTGTCCCCGAACCCGGCGATCAACGGACGCGCCTTGTCGATGACCGCCTGGACGGCCGGAAGCTTCAGTGAAGCCTTGTGACTCTCGGCGCTGTCCCAGACTTCGGTGATCCAGATCGCGTCGGCGCTCGCGCCGTCCTTGGCCACCACGTAGCTCAGGCAGCCCGGCATCTCGCCGGTCTCGGCCAGCATCAAGCGGATCAGTTCGTCGCGCTGGCCTGGCTTGGCCAGCATCTTCCCGATCAGTCCGTACATCTCGGCTCCTTTGGCGGTCGCGGCCGATCCGACGAGCGCCGCAGCCGCCGCGCCGGCCAGCACGGTGCGCCGCTCAAACACCCGGCAGCTCCAGTTGGCCGGCGGCCACGCGCGCCAGCGTCTCGACGAAGAATGCGGGCTCCAGGGCCTTCACGCGCTCCTCCAGGCTCTCCGCCGTGTCTCCGGGCTGCAGCGGAACGCTGAGGCGGGCCAGTTCCGGACCGTGGTCGTATTCCTCGTCCACAGCATGGATCACGATGGCGCTCTCGGGCACACCGGCGGCGATCACCGCCTGATGCACGCGAGCGCCGTACATACCTTCGCCGCCGAACTGAGGCAGCGATCCAGGATGGATGTTGATGATGCGCCCCGCGTAGCGCCCGAGCGTCTTCGGCCCCAGACGCCGCAGATATCCGGACATCACGATCAGTTCGACACCGGCCTCGGCCATAGCGTCAGCCAGCGCCGCGTCGGCGGCGTCCGGATCGCCAACCGTCGGGATCGCGCGCACCGGGACGCCGCGGGCCTCCGCCCAGGCGAAGGCCGGCGCCGACTTCCTGTTGCTCACGAGCAGCCGCGGCTCGGCAGCGAGGCGTCCGGCTTCAATCGCTGTCACGATCGCCTCGGCGCTGGAGCCGTTTCCGGATGCTAAAAACCCTAGTCTAAGCGGCCGTGAAATCACGTGTTTTCCGCCTTCAATTCATGTTCGAACGTCAGGCCGTCGTAGGCCGGCTCGACGCTCGGCGGCAGCTCCTTCAGGAGCTGCTGATAGTCCAGGTCGATGTGCATGTTGGTCAGGATCGCCCGCCGTGGCTTGGCCCGTTCGATCCATTCCAGCGCCAGATCCAGGTGTGCGTGTGTTGGATGAGGCCGCCGGCGTAGCGCGTCGACGATCCAGACGTCCAGGCCTTGCAGCGCCTCGAACGCGGCGTCGTCCAGATCGACGACATCCGAAGAATAGGCAACTCCGCCAAAGCGATAGCCGACCGACCTCACACCACCGTGGTCCTGGTCGAAGGTCACGACCGGGATCGCGCCCGACGGCCCATCCACCTGCCAGGCCACGCCGTGCGCCGGGATCGCCTTGCGATCACAGATCGCGGGGTAGCCGCCCTCACCTTCGAAGATGTAGCCGAAGCGCCGGTTCATCGTGGCGTCGGTGGCCGCGTCCATCCAGCACGGGATGCGCGCCTGCTGGCGCAGGTAGAACGCCCGTACGTCGTCCAGGCCATGCACCTGGTCGGCGTGGTCGTGGGTCAGCAGCACGGCGTCGCAGCGCTTCACCCCGGCCTTGGCGGTCTGGATGCGCAGCTCGGGCGAGGCGTCGATCAGCGCCGTGGTCTCGGCCCCCTCCCCCTTGCGCTTCACGAGCAGAGAGCAGCGCATGCGGAAGTTCTTAGGCTCCGCGGGGTCGCAGACGCCCCAGTCGCCATCGGCCCTCGGGACGCCGCCCGACGAGCCGCAGCCCAGGATCGTCACCTCGAGCTTGGCGGTCATGGCCGCGGAATCCGGTCGAACAGGCCAAAGAAGGCGTCGGTCGTCCGTCGGTCGGCCTCGTCTAGCGACCAGCCGCGGATCTCGGCCAGCTTGGCGACGACGTGCGGGATGTAGGCCGGCTCGTTGCGGCGCCCTCGGTGTGGGACGGGCGCCAGGTAGGGGCAGTCGGTCTCGACGATGATCCGGTCGGCCGGCATGTCGCGGATCACCTCGCGGACGTCCTCGGCGGCCTTGAAGGTCGCGATCCCCGACACCGAGAACCAGGCGCCCAGCGCCGCCGCCCGCCGCGCCAGCTCGGCGCCCGACGTATAGCAGTGCATCAGCAGGCGAAACGGCCCCGCCGCGTATTCCTCCTCCAGGATCGCGCCCATGACGTCGTCGGCTTCGCGCGTGTGGACCACCAGCGGCAGCCCGGTTTCCCGCGCGGCGGCCACGTGGGCGCGAAACACCTTCGCCTGGATGTCGCGTGGGCTGAGGTCGTAGTGGAAATCGAGGCCGCACTCCCCGATGCCGACCACGCGTGGGTCGGCGGCGATCTTCACCAGCGTCGCCGGCGACAGATCCGGGTCCTCCTTGGCCTCGTGCGGGTGCGTGCCGATGGTGCACCAGATGTCCGGCTGGTTGGCCAGGGCCCGGACCTTCGGCCAGTTGGAGACCTTGTCCGAGATGTTGACCATCAGCCGCACGCCGGCCTCGCGGGCGCGAGCGATCACGGCCTCGCGGTCCTCGTCGAACTGGGGCGCGTGCAGGTTGACGTGGCTGTCGATCAGCATGGGCGGCTTCAGGCCTGGGCGGCCCGGCGGAGCTCCGTCAGCGCGGTGAACAGGGCGTCGGCGCGATCGAGGTTCAGGCCCTCGACCTCGCGCGGCAGGCGCTGCAGCGTCTCCCACGCCTCCGCCCACGGATCAAGCCGGCCGATCCCCTGCCCGGCGCGGTCGGTGGCCAGTCGGTGCACCCGGTCGGCCAGGCGGTCGAACAGCAGGTTGAACTGCGTCGGCCCTTCTCCACCTCGGAACTTCTCGGCGATGGAGAGCGCGCGGGTCTCGTCGATGCGCGGCAGCTCCGAAAGCAGGTCACGCGCTGCGTCGTCCATGGCGAGCGCCCCCGAGGCGGCCAGCGACAGCGCTTGGCCGGGCGCGCCGTCGGCCATGGTCGCCAGCCGCAGGGCTTCCTCGGCGTTCACGTCGGCGCGGGCGCTCACGAAGTCCGCGGTCGCCTCGATCCCCAGGGGCTTGAACGCCAGCCGCCGGCACCGCGAGCGGATGGTCGGCAACAGGCGCCCGGGCGAGTGAGAGACCATGAGCAGGACACCCCGCGGCGGCGGCTCTTCCAGGGTTTTCAGGATGGCGTTGGCGGCGTTGACGTTCAGGTCGTCGGCTGCGTCGATGATCGCCACGCGGTGCGGCGCGCTGGCGGGCGACTTGGAGAAGAACTCGGCCAGCTTCCGGGCGTCGTCCACCGGGATCACCTTGCGCGGCTTGCCGTCCGGCCCCTCGCGCTCCAGCACCATCAGGTCGGGGTGGCTCCGGGCGCTGACCTGGCGGCTGACCGGATGCTCGACATCCGCGCCCAGGATACCGTTGTGGCGGTCGGGCGCGGCGCCCAGGAGGCGGCGGGCCGCGCGGTAGGCGAAGGTCGCCTTCCCCACGCCCTCTGGGCCGGTCAGCAGCCATGCATGGTGCAGCCGCCCGCGAGCCCGCGCCGCCTCGAACGCCTCTTCGGCGGCCTCCTGCCCCTGGAGCAGGTGGACGTCGCGCGGGTGCGGGACCTCGAGGTCAGCCATGGGCCGCCAACCTGGCTTGGATCGCCGACCATATCGCCTCTTCAACGCCGTCCATGCTGGCCGTCGCATCGACGACCGCACAGCGCCCAGGCTCGGCGGCCGCGATGGCCTTAAACCCGGCGCGCAGGCGTTCGTGGAACGCCATGCCCTTGGACTCGAAGCGCATCTCGGCGCCCGCGCGGGCATGGGCGCGCTGGAGCCCGACCTCCGGAGGCAGGTCGAAGACGAGGGTCAGGTCCGGCCTCGTGGCCTCCAGGATGTGGGTTTCCAGCGCGGCGATGAAGGCGGGATCGACCCCGCCCGCTGCGCCCTGGTAGGCCCGGGTGGAGTCGGCGAAACGGTCGCAGATCACCCAGGCGCCGCGTTCCAGCGCCGGGCGGATGACGCGTTCGATGTGGTCGCGCCGGGCCGCGTACATCAGCAGCGTCTCGGTCATCGGGCTCCAGCGGTCGGCGTCACCCTTCAGCACGATGTCGCGGATGCTTTCGGCGCCGGTTGAGCCGCCGGGTTCGCGCGTGGTCACGACCTCGTGGCCGTGGGCGCGCAGGCGCGCGGCGAGGCGCTGCACCTGGGTGGACTTCCCAGCGCCCTCTCCGCCTTCGAAGGTGATGAACCGACCGCGCGTCACGCGGCCAAATTGGCGCGTTCGCGGCCTTTGTCTAGAAGCTGCTGACCACTCGGGCTTCGGCGAAGCCGAACTCGGCCACCCGGTCGCGCAGGGCGTAGGCGGCGGCCTCGTCGCCGGGCGAGGGCAGCACCACGCGGTAGAGCGTCAGGCCGTCGCGCTGCAGCGGCTCGATCACCGCAGGCCCGGCGGCGGCGAGCTGCGTCACCGCGCGCTGGGCGTTGGCCTGGCTGGCGAACGCTCCGGCTTGGACGCGCAGTCCGGCCGCGGGCGCCGTCGCAGCCCTCGCCAGGACCGGGCCCTGGCCGGCGATCGGCGCGGACGAGATGGCCGAGCCGGTGAGCGGGGGCAGCGACGAGACCGCGATGTCATCGTCGGCAGGCCGCGAGATCGCGCTCATGGCCCGGGGCGGCGCCGTGCCGGCGGCCAATTCCATGACGTCGTCGGACGATCCCGAAGTCACAGCGCCGGACGCCGCCAGCGGCGCCAATGCGGGCGGCAGGTGCGTCGCCAGGGGCTTGGCCTGGGCGTAGCGAAGCCCGTCGGCCGGTCCCAGCAGCGGCGCCGGGCCGATGTAGCGCACGCGGACGTTCGCCAGGCCCGCCCGGTCGTAGCCGAGCTGGCGCGCCGCCTCGCGACTCAGGTCGATGATCCGGTTGTCGACGAACGGGCCGCGGTCGTTCACGCGCACGACCAGCTTCTTGCCGTTGTCGAGATTGGTCACCTCGACCATCGACG
>NZ_JANINU010000229.1 GCF_024508875.1 Phenylobacterium sp. | reverse complement strand
ACCTGCGCTCGTCCAGCTTCCTGATCGCCGACGGCGTGCTGCCCTCGAACGAGGGCCGCGGCTACGTCCTGCGCCGGATCATGCGCCGCGCCATGCGCCACGCGCACATCCTCGGCGCCGAGGAGCCGCTGATGCACCGCCTGGCGCCGACGCTGGTGGCGCAGATGGGCGAGGCCTATCCCGAGCTGCGTCGCGCCGAGCCGGCGATCGTCGAGACCCTGCGCCAGGAGGAGGAACGCTTCCGCCGTACGCTGGGCCGCGGCATGAGCCTGCTGGACGAGGCGACGGCCGGCCTCAACGACGGGGACGTCCTGTCGGGCGAGACCGCCTTCAAGCTCTACGACACCTACGGCTTCCCGCTGGACCTGACGCAGGACGCGGTGCGCGCCAGGGGCCTGACCGTGAACCTCGAAGAGTTCGACGCGGCCATGAAGCGCCAGCGCGAGATGGCGCGCGAAGCCTGGACCGGCTCGGGCCAGGTGGCGGCGGCGGCCGAGTGGTTCGCCATCCGCGACCGCCTGGGGCCGACGGTGTTCGCCGGCTACGACAACACCGAGGCGACGGCCGAGCTACTGGCCCTGGTCGCCGAGGGCGTCGAGACGGATTCGGCGGGCGCCGGCGCCAAGGTGCAGGCGCTGTTCGATCGCACCCCGTTCTACGCCGAGAGCGGCGGCCAGGCGGGCGACCGGGGCGAGGTCGAGTGGGACGGAGGCCGTGCGCGCGTCACCGACGTCCAGAAGCAGGCCGGCGACCTGCACGTCCACGACCTGGAGATCCTGGAAGGGACGCTCGCCCCCGGCGCGCGGGTTCGCCTGGCGGTCGACGCGGAGCGGCGCGCGGCCACGCGTTCCAACCACTCCGCGACCCACCTGCTGCACGCGGCGCTGCGCAACGTGCTGGGCCCGCACGTGACCCAGAAGGGCCAGATGGTCGACGGTGAGCGCATCCGCTTCGACTTCAGCCACGGCCAGCCGCTAACCGCCGACGAGATCGACCGCATCGAGGCCGAGGTGAACGCGGTGATCCGTCAGAACCTGGCGGCCGAGACCAAGAACATGCGCCCGCAGGAGGCCATCGAGGCCGGCGCCATGGCGCTGTTCGGCGAGAAGTACGGCGACACCGTGCGCGTGCTGACCCTCGGCCACGCGCTCGGCGGCGACGGGGCATACTCGGTCGAGTTGTGCGGCGGCACGCACGTGGCCCGCACCGGCGATATCGCGCTGTTCAAGGTGGTGTCCGAGCAGGGCGTCGCCGCCGGCGTACGCCGGATCGAGGCCCTGACCGGGGAGGCGGCGCGCCGCTGGCTGCTGGAGCAGGCGGCCGTGGCGAAGGGCCTGGCCGAGCAGTTCAAGGTCCCCGTCGTCGAGGTCACGGCCCGGGTGGAGGCGCTGCAGGCCCAGAGCCGCAAGCTCGAGAAGGAGCTCGCCGATGCGAAGCGCCAGCTCGCCATGGGCGGCGGGGGCGGCGGCGCGACCGCGGCGGGTCCCGAGGAGATCGGTGGCGTGAAGGTGCTGGCCCGCATCATGGACGGCGTCGGCGGCAAGGACCTGCGGCCCATCGCCGAGGAGTTCAAGAAGCAGCTCCCCGACGGCGTCATCGCGCTGATCGGCACGGCCGAAGGCAAGGCCGCGGCCACCGTGGCGGTCACCGGTTCGGCCCAGGCGAAGTTCAACGCGGTCGAGCTGGCCAAGGCCGCTGTGCAGGCCATGGGCGGGCAGGGCGCGGGCGGCCGGCCCGACTTCGCCCAGGGCGGCGCGCCCGACGCGAGCAAGGCCGAAGACGGCCTCGCCGCCGTGAAGGGTGTACTCGCTGGTTAAGATTCCCCTCGGAGTTGTTAGCGCTGGGGTTGTTGTCCGCGCGGCCTTAACGTCTGATTCAGTTTGATTGGCCTGCGTACGGGCGCTTCGGGGAAAACATCATGAGCAACAAGTTTCTGACCGCGCTCGCGGTCGCGGGCGGTCTCGCGCTCTGCGCTTCGCAAGCCAGCGCGACCACCTTTGCCGGCAACTGGTACCTGGACGAGCTGAAGACGTCGGACCCGGGCCTGGCCCTGACCGCCAGCGCCTTCACCGGCGCGTTCAGCGTCGACCTCGCCCCCAGCGACGGCAACGCCGGCAACGGCAACGAAGAAATCGCGGTCATCCCGCTGTTCAGCCTCTACACGACGGAAAGCAGCATCGACCTCGACGACATCATCTTCACCGGCACGGCGAAGCTGCGGTTCGAGTTCACCTCGCCCACCCCGAACAACGGCCCGACCACGGTGGTCGGCTCGACCGGCGGCGTGGTGATCCCGTTCCTCTTCAAGGGCGGCTACCTGGACTGGAACCCGAGCAACGTGCTCGACAACAACGCCAAGATGCAACTCAGCTACGGCCCGCTGAACGACGGACTGATGAGCATCTACGTCAACGGCGGCACCTACAACGGCTCCAACAAGCAACTGCCGGTCGCCGCGACCTTCGACTGGGATCACGACGCCACGGCCGTGCCTGAACCGGCCACCTGGGCGCTGATGATCTCGGGCTTCGGTCTGGCCGGCGCCACGCTGCGTCGCCGCCGCATGGCCTCGGCCGTCGCCTAAGCGACAACGCCTAACCACTGCGCGAACGGCCGGAGCGAAAGCTCCGGCCGTTTTCGTTTGCGCTCAGCTCGTCGCGTAGACGCAGAACTTGTTGCCGACCGGATCGCGGAAATAGGCCCCGTAGAACTCGGTCCCCTCGGGCGGCCGATAGCCGGGTGCGCCCTCGTCGGATCCTCCCGCGGCCAGGGCGGCGGCATGGGCGGCGCGGACCTGGTCCTGGGCGCCCGCCTTGAAGGCGATCATGATTCCGTTACCGGCCCGCGGCGCCTGGCCGTCGTGGGGCCTGCACACGCCGACGCACGGCGCGCCGTCCTTCGGGCCGTAAAACGCCCACCCGCCCTCGGGCTCGCCGCGCGAATAGCCGATCGCGCCGAAGACCGCGTCGAAGAAGGGCAGGGCCTTCTCCACGTCGTCCGCACCGAGGGTCACATATCCGATGGTCATGGCCGGGTCCTCCTGACAGGCCGCGCAACCTGGCATCGGGCGCCGAACAAAGCAAGAACATTGACTCTTGCGCGGTCCGGGCGTTCCATTCGCTCCGACATCAGGTTTCCACGGAGGATCCGTCATGGAAGACCGCAGTCACTTCGGCGACCAGACCCCGGAGATCGTCGCCCACGAGCGCACCTATCACGCCTTCAGCATCCTGGTCCGCTGGTCGATGCTGGTCATCGGCAACGGCATCTTCTGGCTGACGCTGTGGTTCGCCAGTCCAGCAGGCTTCCTCGGGGCGACCGCCGCGGCGATCGCCACCTTTGTCCTCGGCTACGTGGTCCTGGTCCGCCACGAGGAGAAGCAGCCGCTGAACCTGTGGGTCGAGGGCCGCTGAAACGAACAGCGCCGCGGAAGAGGTCTCCCGCGGCGCCACGTTCGTCTCGTTGGAAAGCCTAGCCCTAGGCCGCCAGCGCCTTCTCCAGGTTCGCCGCCACCTTGTCGATGAAGCCCTCGGTGGTGAGCCAGCCCTGGGTGTCGCCGACCAGCAGCGCC
>NZ_JANINU010000228.1 GCF_024508875.1 Phenylobacterium sp. | reverse complement strand
GACTGGCTGAAGTAGCTCAGCACGTCCTCGTAGAGGGCGAGCTGCGGGATGTTGTGCTCCAGCGTCGAGTTGCCGTCGGCGATGATGTTGATGTCCTGGCCGAACAGGGCGCCCCCCTCGGCCACGACCTGCATGCCCTCGTCGCGGGACGCCTGGATGAGCTGCTGGCGCTGCTCGCGGCGCGGCTGGTTGTAGTTCTTGATCGAATAGGCCCCCTCTGCCTTCAGGCGGCGCACGTGGGCGAGGGCGTCCTCGTAGCTGTCGATCTGCGCGTAGTTGCGCGCGGCCTTGGCGCCGTAGACCACCTCGCCGGTGGAGAAGATGTGCGGGCCGACGATCTTGCCCGCGCGCTGCATCTCCGCGGCCGCGTAGATTTCGGCGGCGCGATTGGACGGGTCGTGGATGGTGGTCGTGCCCAGCGCCAGGTTGACCATCGCCGACCAGTTCTGCTGCGGGACCAACTCGTCCTCGCCCTGCGGCCCGTGGGCGTGGGCGTCGACCAGGCCGGGGATGATGGTCTTGCCGGCGACGTCCACCACCTTGGCCTCGGCCGGAACCAGGATCTCGCCGCGCTTTCCGACCGCGACGATGCGGTGGTCGCGCACCACGACCACGCCGTCGTCGATGATCCCGCCGTCGGGGCTCGCCATGGTGACGACACGGGCCCCCGTGAACGCGACGACGCCGCGCGGACGGTCGGCCGTGACCTGCGCCGACAGCGAGACGCCGGTCTTCGGCGGCTCGAACTTCGCCGCTCCTTCGGCGGGAGGGCCGTTGCGGAAGAATTCGGCGGTCTTGGCGGTATAGACCGTGGGCCCCATCGACCAGTGCAGCTCCGAGCCGCCGTTCGTCCAATGGATCCACTCCGCGCCGCCGTAGGAGACGCGGGTGACCGGCATCGGGCCGCCCTTCAGGTCCACCGGCACGTCCTGGCCGCCCGGCATCAGCGGCATGACCAGCGCTTCGTAGTTCTGGCGGAAGGCGAACACCTTGCCGTCCGGCGAGACGGCGTAGTCGGTCACCAGTTCGCCCTCGGCATGCACGCGCCGCGCCTCGCCCGACAGGTCGGTGGAGACAAGCTGCTGCTTGCCGCCGTTCGAGGCGACCATGAACACGCGGTCGTTGGAGGCGGCGAACTGCGGCGCGCCGGCGTCCTTGGCGATGCGCTGCGGCACGCCCCCGGCGGCGGGCACGCGATAGACCCCCGGGTTCTCGCCGCCTTCAGGGCGCGTCAGGCCGCCGCTCTGGGTCTTCTCGAAGACGATCGTACGGCCGTCGGGCGAGAAGGCCGGCCGGGCGTAGTGTCCGGCCTCGCGGGTCACGTCGCGGGCCGCGCCGCCGCCGGCCCCCACCGTGCGGATGCGGCCGAGGCCGGCGTCGCTCCAGCTTACGAACGCGATGGTCTTGCCGTCCCGCGACCAGGCTGGGAACAGCTCGAATCCGGCCTCGTCGCCCTTGGTCAGGCGCCTTGGCTCGCCGCCGGCCATCGGCTTGACCCAAAGCTTGCCCAGGCTCTCGAACACCACCTGCTTGCCGTCCGGCGAGACGGCGGCGAAGCGGGTCATCTTGGTCTGGAAGGTGTCGGGCGAGACCGGGATCTTCGGATGCAGGCCGTCGATCACCGCGCGCGTGTCGTTCACGCGGAACGGAATGACGGCGGCGTTCTGCCCGTCTCCGTCCACGCGCCGCAGCTTGCCGCCGGCCCAGAAGACGATCGCCTTGTCGTCGGGCGTCCAGGCCATGTTGGGGTATAGGCCCTGGACCGCCCAGGTCTCCTGCACGTCCTGGTCCAGCGCGTCGTAGACCTTGCGCTCCTCACCGGTGGCCAGGTCCTTCACATAGAGTTTCGAGCGGGTGTTCTCGCGGCGGACGAAGGCGATCTTCTTGCCGTCGTGCGACGGGGTCGGCCGCACGGAGCCGCCCGGGCCGGACGCGACGGTGGAAATCTCCCCCGTTTCAATGTCGTAGCGCTCGATGTTGAAGAGATCGGTGTTGGAGTCCTGGGCGTATTCGAAGATCGGCCCGGGCGTGATGTTGCGCGTGTAGAGGATGGCCTTGCCGTCGGGAGCGTAGGTCGGCTCGCCCAGCTCCTTCTGGTGGCGCTCGTTGGGCTTCTTCACCAGCGGCACGCCGGCCCCGCCGGACACGTGGTAGAGCCAGACCTCCCCGGTCCCTAGCGAGCGGCCGGTGGTGAAGTGCTTCTTCGCGGCGATGAACTGGCCGTCGGGGCTCCAGGTGGGCTGGTTCAGGAGCCGGAAGTCCTCCTTCGTCACCTGGCGCTTGTCCGAACCGTCGGCGTTCATCAGCCAGATGTTGTCGCCGCCGCCCCGGTCCGAGGTGAACGCGATGCGCTTGCCGTCCGGCGAGAAGCGCGGCTGGACGTCCCAGGAGAGGCCCTCGGCGATGCGCACGGGCGCGCCGCCCGCGATCGGCATCACATAGATGTCGCCCAGCAGGTCGAAGGCGATCGTCTTCCCGTCGGGGCTGACGTCGACGTTCATCCAGGTGCCTTCGTCCACGGCGATCGGAACCTGGCGGATCACGGCGCCGGGCGGGCTGTTCACGTCCCACTTCGCCGCCTTGGCCGGCGCGGCCGTCTGGCCCTGGGCCAGCGCGGGCAGCGCGGCCACGGACGCGAGGAGGATGGCGGCGAACTTGAGTCTCATGACGGCCCCTTTGCTGGGGCCATGACTAGCAAGCCGCTCGCCGAGCGCAATCGTTGCGCGACAAGCGCGAGGCGCGCGTTAGGCTTGCGCAAGCTTGGAGGAGTCGCGGCATGGCCGACCCGAAGGACGACCCGCCCGCGGGCGAAACGCCGATGCAGCGTGCGCTGCGGCTGAAGAAGGCGGCTCAGGCCAAGGGCGGCCCGCCCGGCCGACGGCTGGAGGACGAGCGGTCCGCTGCGGCCCGCTCGGCCTCGAAGTCCAAGCCGTGGATGAAGAAGAGCTAGGACGCGCCGGTCAGCGCGACTTCTGGTTCGACCAGATCCAGACGAAGCCCAGCACCGCCATGAAGGCGACGAACATCGCGATGACGCCGGCGACGACGACGGTGGATTCGGCAGGCATGAGAGGTTTCCCCATTTCGTTGCCGCCTTGATCGGGCGCGCCGCACGGTGAAGCTTTGATCGAGATCAATCGCCGCTGCGCGCACGGGCCGCGGCGACGTTTGGCCGAGTTGGGCGTTAGGGAGGGGATGATGAAGCTTAGCCTTGCCTTGCCGCCCCTCCTGATCCTGGCCGCCTGTTCGCGAGCCCCTGCGCCCGACGCGCCCGCGCCGCCGGCCAAGACGGTGGCCGCCACGCCCTGGCTCCGCTACGCCTGCGAGGACGGGCGGACGGTGAGCGCCCGTTATCCCGACTCCGACACCGCGCAACTCCAGATCGGCGGCGCCATGCACGTGCTGAAGATCGCCCGCTCGGGCAGCGGCGCGCGGTATACCGGCGACGCCCTTCAATGGTGGACCAAGGGCGAGGAGGGGATGCTCGCGCCCCTCAAAGCCGGCGAGGACATCGCCAGCGCGCCGGGCGTGACCTGCCGCCCGCCGGCCAGCGCGCCGGTGGCGCCGCCCGCGCCGGGCACGCCGGGCGGGCTG
>NZ_JANINU010000227.1 GCF_024508875.1 Phenylobacterium sp. | reverse complement strand
GAGGCCTGGATCATACTCGTCTCCTCGTCATGAGTGGGACGGGGTAACGAGCGTCGGACGCCGGGGTTTCTATGGCCGAGCTGATCAACCTCAACAAAGCCCGCAAGGCCAAGGCTCGCGCCGACGGCAAGGCCCAGGCCGCGGAGAACCGCGCGAAGTTCGGCCAGACTAAGGGCCAGAAGGCGGTCGCGAAGCTCGACGCCGAGCGCGCCCGGCGCGAGCTCGACGGCAAGAAGCGGGAAGACTAGGCGGCCTTCGGCACTGCGCGGTCGCGCACGTCCTCGGGGATGGAGTCGTAGATGGTCGGCGGGGTGATGCCGAGACGCTTGCGGGCGGCCTCCAGCGGCTCGCGCATCAGGCGCTCGTAGTCCTCGCCCAGCAGCCACTTGGCCGCCTTGCCGCGCTTGTAGCCCTGCCAGATCGCCTTCACGTACGGCTGGCTCTTGTCCTTC
This sequence comes from Phenylobacterium sp., assembly GCF_024508875.1. Lineage (GTDB taxonomy): Bacteria > Pseudomonadota > Alphaproteobacteria > Caulobacterales > Caulobacteraceae > Phenylobacterium. Next base: position 3,145 of record NZ_JANINU010000227.1, on the reverse strand, counting down.
CGGGCGCGGCTCGCCGCGCCCAGCGCGATCAGCGCCCAGCCCAGGCCCTGCGTCTGCGCGTACGAGAACGCCACCAGGCACGCCTCGCCCAGGCCATCCCGGTGATAGCCCGACAGAATGTGCCAGATGTCGTGCACGTCGCGCGTGCGGCGGCCGAACCAGGCGTAGGGATGCGGCTCGTCGATGTCGCCCCGTCCTTCGCGGCTGATGTCCGCCAGGCCGTCGGCCGACAGGTTCTCCGAGCGGATGAAATGGCGATAGGCGGCGCCGACGCTGCCTTCCGGCATGCTGTCCAGCCAGGCATCGTCCATCAGCTTGTCCGCGAACTCCTCCTGGGCGAACGCAATCTTGCCGCCCTCCACCGTCGTCAGCAGGCGCTGGTAGCCCTTCGCCGTCGACGAGCCGTTCAGCGCCCGCATGATCTCGAACACCTGCCGGGTATCTTCCTTGTCGGCCAGCAGGCGCCGCAGCGACTTCAGCGCGTGCGCCCAGTCCAGCTTCGTGGAAATCTGCCGCGGCTCGGCGCGGAAGTCGGCGGTGTCGGCAGTCATGGCCATCGGCGGGGAGTCCTGTTCTAGCCTCGTCGCATACAAAAATGACGCCCCCGTCATCTTTTGACAAGGGGCTAGTTGAACATGGCGTCAACTTCGTAAAGGAGCGGTATGCCCAGCCTGAAGAAACGCTCCGTCCTGCTCTCGGGCCACGCGACCTCGATCGCCCTGGAGCCCGAGTTCTGGGCCGTCCTCGACGCGATGGCGGAGGCGCGCGGATCCAGCCTGGCCCAACTGATCGTCAGCATCGACCGCGGCCGCGGCGAGCGCCCCCTCGCCTCCGCGTGCCGCGTGGCGGCGCTGGCTTTCGCCAGCGACCGCTAGCGGCTACTTCGGGACCGGCGTCGGAACGTCCGGGATCCGCGGCGCGTCGGGCAGTCGGGGCGTGCGGAACACCGGCACGCTGTCCGCCGCCTTCACCGCGGCGGCCCCCAGCACGCCGGCGTCGTCCCGCCCCTGACACGCGTACCAGAGCAGCACCACGACCAGCATCGCCACAGCCCCAGCGGCGAATGCGATCCACGGATTTGAACGGCGCACGGCCATCTCCCCGAAACGGACGCCTTGCCTCCGCCGTTCCGCCCCCTTAAGCGCGCAAGCCTTTGTGCTACATATGTTCCGATGCCATCTCACGAATCCTCAGACCTCCCCGCGCCACGCCTCAGCGACCTGGCCCGCGTCGATGCGCGGCCGGCCGACTATCTCGCCGGGCTGAACCCCGAGCAGCGCGAGGCCGTCGAGGCCGTCGACGGCCCGGTGCTGGTGCTGGCCGGCGCCGGCACGGGCAAGACCAAGGTGCTGACCACCCGCCTGGCGCACATCCTGGCCAGCGGCCGGGCCAAGCCGTGGGAGCTGCTGGCGGTCACCTTCACCAACAAGGCCGCGCGCGAGATGCGGGAGCGGATCGCTCACATCATCGGCCCCTCGGCCGAGGGCCTGCGCTGGCTGGGCACCTTCCACTCGGTGGCGGCCCAGATCCTGCGCCGTCACGCCGAGCTGGTGGGCCTGAAGTCGAACTATACGATCATCGACACCGACGATCAGGAACGGCTGATCAAGCAGGTGCTGGAAGCCGAGAACATCGACACCAAGCGCTGGACGCCCAAGGCGCTGGCCGGCCTGATCGACCACTGGAAGAACCGCGGCTGGCGTCCCGACCAGCTTCCGCCCGCCGAGGCCCAGGCCTTCGCCAACGGCAAGGGCCAGGCGCTGTACCGCCTCTACCAGGAGCGCATGCGCATCCTGAACGCGTGCGACTTCGGCGACCTGCTGCTCCACAACCTGACGATCTTCGTCAGCCAGCCCGACGTGCTGGCCGAGTACCACAACCGCTTCAAGTACCTGCTGGTCGACGAATACCAGGACACCAACGTCGCCCAGTACCTGTGGCTGCGCCTGCTGGCCCAGAAGAGCCAGAACCTCTGCTGCGTGGGCGACGACGACCAGTCGATCTACGGCTGGCGCGGCGCCGAGGTGGACAACATCCTGCGCTTCGAGCGCGACTTCCCGGGCGCCAAGGTGGTCCGGCTGGAGCGCAACTACCGCTCCACCAGCCACATCCTGGCCGCCGCCTCGGGGCTGATCGCCACCAACAAGGGCCGGCTCGGCAAGACGCTGTGGACCGAGAGCCAGGGCGGCGAGAAGGTCGTCGTCCGCGGCATCTGGGACGGCGAGGCCGAGAGCCGGCTGATCGCCGACGAGATCGAGCGCGCCAAGCGCGGCACGACCGACAAGCCGGCGCGCAAGTACCGCGACATCGCCATCCTGGTCCGCGCCTCGTTCCAGATGCGGGCCTTCGAAGAGCGGTTCGTTATGCTGCAGATCCCTTACGTGGTGATCGGCGGCCCGCGCTTCTTCGAGCGCGCCGAGATCCGCGACGCCATCGCCTACCTGCGGCTTATCCAGTCGCCCGACGACGACCTGGCCTTCGAACGCATCGTCAACACGCCCAAGCGCGGCATCGGCGACACCACCGTCCAGAAGCTGTTGCAGATCGCCCGCCTGAATGGCGTGCCCGCCAGCGCGGCGGCGCGTCAGCTCGTCCTCACCGACGAACTGGCCGCCAAGACCCGCACGTCCCTCGCCAATTTCCTGCGCGACCTCGACCGCTGGCGCGGCCAGGCCCAGCATATCCACCACGCCCGCCTGATGGAGCAGGTGCTGGAGGAGAGCGGCTACACCGACATGCTGAAGCTGGACCGCTCCCCCCAGGCGCAGGGCCGGCTGGAGAACCTCAAGGAACTGGTCCAGTCCATGGGCGGCTACGAGACGCTCGAAGCCTATCTCGAACACGTCTCCCTGGTCATGGACCTGGAGCGCGGCCCCGCCGCCGACAGCGTGCAGATCATGACCCTGCACCAGGCCAAGGGCCTGGAATTCCCGCTCGTCTTCCTGCCCGGGTGGGAGGAAGGCGTCTTCCCCTCCCAGCGCAGCATGGACGAGAAGGGCGAGAAGGGCCTCGAGGAGGAACGCCGGCTGGCCTATGTCGGCATCACCCGGGCGCGGGAGGAGGCGCGGATCAGCTTCGCCGCCAACCGCCAGGTCTACGGCCGCTGGACCAGCCAGCTCCCCAGCCGCTTCGTCGACGAACTGCC
>NZ_JANINU010000226.1 GCF_024508875.1 Phenylobacterium sp. | reverse complement strand
GGCGGTGGCGGTGGTGAAGCCGGCGGCGGTGGGGACACCGGGACGCCGGGCAACCCCGGCAATCCTGGCGGCGACGGCCTGACCTTCCTCGATCCTCCGACGCCTCCGGGCGGCGGCGAACTTCCTGGCAATTTCGGCTTCGGCGGCACGGGCGGCGGCGGCGACTTCGGTGGCGGCGGCCCGACGGGCGGCACGGGCGGAAGCGGCGGCACGGGCGGAAGCGGCGGCGGCGGTGGCGGCGGCGGTCAGCCGACCGACCCGACCAATCCGACGACGCCCACTGATCCGACGACGCCGACGGACCCCACCAATCCGACGCCCCCGACGGGTGGCGGCGATCCGACCCCTCCGGTCAACCCGCCGACGCCTCCGACGGACAAGCCGACCTTCCCCACCGATCCGACGACCCCGACGGGCGGCGGTGGCGGTGGTGGCGGCCCGGGCTTCCTGACGCCGACCAATCCGGGCGGTGGCAGTGGCGGCGAAGATCCGCGCAACCCGCCTCCGACCGACGATCGGGACGTCACGACACCGATCCCCGAGCCGGCGACCTGGACCATGATGATCCTGGGCTTCGGCGCGATCGGCTACACGATCCGTCGCCGGCGGTTCGCCGCCAGCATCGGCTAGGACGACATGGGATAAGACGACATCGGCCCGGCGAAAGCCGGGCCGAATGCGTTCCGGGCCCCATCAGTACGGATTGTAGGCGCGCGGCGGCGGCCAGGCCGGGCGCGGCGGCGGCGCCCAGCGGTCGTCTTCCTCGTCGTCGTAATAAGGCCGCTGCGGCGCATAGGCGGCGCGCCGGCGCTGCTCCTCCTCGTAGGCCCGCTGTCTGGCCTCGGCATAGGCGCGTTCCTGGGCCGCGGCCTCAGCCCGGCGCTGGCGCTCGGCCGTTTCTTCCACCTGCCGGCGCTGGGCTTCCGCGGCGGCGGTCTGGGCCTGGACGGCGGCGAGCTGCGCATCGTTCAGCGCCTTGGCGCGGGCCTCGGCCTCGGCGCGGTCGCGCGCGGCCTGGTCGGCGGCGAGGCGTTCGCGATGGCGGGAGGCCGTCTGGGCCCCGCAGGTCTTGAGGTCGGCCAGGCCCTGTTCAGAGCCGGCGAGGGAGACGGTCAGTGGCTCCTCGGTCAGCCAGGCGACGCCGAGCGTGCCGCCCCGCTTCATGGCCGCCTCGGTTTCCTCGGACAACACCAGCTCGCCCGCGCCGTCCTCGCCGCGCAGCATCAGGTTCGAGAAGCGGGCCTTGTCGATGCGGATCGGCAGGAACGCGCGCGTCGGCAGGTCGTCCTTGAAGAACCGCAAGCTGACGATCTGGCCGTCCGAGATCAGGCTGACCGGCGTCACCGCGCCAGAGCGCGCGACCAGTTCGAGGTCGACGCGGCATCCGGTGTCGGTGGGGTTGACGACCCAGGCGAGGGAGGAAGAGGGGCGGGCGGCGGCGGCCTGCACCGGCCCGGAAAGGAGCGCAGCAGCCACTGCGCCCCCGATGATCGCTCTGATCACGACGGCTCCTGACTGACACGCGTCGACAAGATACGGCTGTTGGTCGCATGCCGCTAGGGGGCCGGCTGTCGCGGGTGCTAGGTTCTGTGCAGGACAATGGGGAGGAGCGCAGCATGGCGCGCAAGTGGATGATGGCGGCTGCGGCGGCCCTGGCTCTGGCGACCTCGGGGGCGCAGGCGGCGACCCCCGCGAACATCGCGGCGGCGCTCGCCGACAAGGGACGGCCCGAGAGCGAAGTGGCGCGTGACGCGGCCCGCAAGCCGGGCGAGCTGCTGGCCTATGCGGGCGTGAAGCCCGGGGACAAGGTGGTCGACCTGGTCATGGGCGGCGGCTACTTCACCCGCCTGCTGTCGGTGGCGGTGGGGCCGAAGGGCGAGGTCAGCGCCTACCAGCCCTCCGAGTTCATCCAGTTCCAGGCCAAGTACGGCGAGGACCAGAAGAAGGTCGCCTCGGCCTATTCCAACGTGAAGCCGCTGACGTCGTCGTTCGGCGAGCTGGACCTGCCGGATGGCGTGGACCTCGTCCTGACCGTCCAGAACTACCACGACCTGCACCTGACGCCGTTCCCCAAGGATACGGCGGCCAAGGTGAACGCCGAGGTGTTCAAGTCGCTGAAGCCGGGCGGCGTCTATCTGGTCGTCGACCACGTGGCGCCGGCCGGCTCGGGCCTCGAGCCGCCGATGAAGATCCACCGGATCGACCCGGCGATCGTGCGCCAGGAGGTCGAGGCGGCCGGCTTCAAGCTGGAGAGCCAGAGCGACCTCTTGAAGGACGCGGCCGACCCGCACACCGCCAACGTCTTCGACCCGGCGATCCGTGGGAAGACCGACCAGTTCGTCATGAAGTTCCGCAAGCCGAAGTAGGCCTGCGGCCAAGCCTGCGACAGTATGTCTGGGGCGCTATTCCTCAAAGTTTACGCTGCGTTGGGCGTGCGGGGTGACATGCTCCGCACGCATGGTTCCCCCGTCCGACGACCGTAGCGAAGGCCAGGCGGCGCTGCGCCGCCTGATCGGCCTGGGCGCCACGCTGGTGGCGTTGGTGGTGGTGGGCGCGGTGACGCTCCTGGCCGGTGGATCGCAGGCGCTGGACGACCTGCAGGTGCGGCAGGACCGTGCGCGGGTGGAAAGCGCGATCGAGCGTTCACGGCAGCGGCTGGTCAGCGACCTGACGACTGTCACCGTCTGGGACCAAGCCTACCGCGAGCTGAAGCCGGGCGGCAGCCTGAAGTGGGCCGACGACGAGGTCGGCAGCTACTTCGCGAACAACCGGGGTCGCGACTGGACGATCGTCGTCGATGGCCGGGACCGGCCCTTCTATGCCTGGGTCGGCGCGGATCGGGCGGATCCGGCAGGGCAAGGCCGATACCTGGAGGCGGCGCGCGCGCTGATCGCGCAAGCCCGCGCGGTGGAGCGGCAGAGAGGCGCAAAGGCCCCAGCGGTCGCGCCGACCAATCCATCGCTGGCCGAGACCGCCGCCGGCGTGCTGCGCATCGACGGGACCTACTACATCGTCGCCGCTTCGACCGTGACGCCGGAGAACGCCGCGACGCGCCGGGCCCCCGGGCCTTCCGTGCTGATCGTGTCGGCGGAACGGATGGACGGCGAGTTGACCGGCACGCTGCGCCAGTTCGGGCTGAAGGACGTGCGACTGGCGCCTGCGGTCCCGGGGCCGGCCGCGGTGGTGCTGCGCGATCCCACCGGCAAGATCATCGGCGAACTTGCCTGGACCCTGCAGCGGCCCGGGCTGAAGGTCCTGGCCGAGGCGGCGCCCGTGCTCGCCTGCGTGCTGCTGGCCCTCGGGGCGGTGATGGCCGCGCTGGGCTGGCAGATCGCGCGCGTCGTGCGACGCCTCTCCGCGCACGAGCGGGCGCTGACCGAGGCCATGGGCGAACTGGCGGAGGCGCGCGACCGGGCCGAGGCGGCCAACGTCGCCAAGAGCCGGTTCCTCGCCAACATGAGCCACGAGATCCGCACGCCGCTGAACGGAGTGCTGGGCATGGCCCAGGTGCTGGCGCGGAGCGATCTCAAGCCCGCCGACCGCGAGAAGGTGGGGGTCATCCAGAAGTCGGGCGAGGGGCTGCTCAGCCTGCTGAACGACATCCTGGACCTGTCGAAGGTCGAGGCGGGCCGCATTGAGCTGGACGCCCAGCCCTTCGACCTCGACGCGCTGGTGGACGGCGCGACCCGGGGCTTCGCGATGCTGGCCGCGCAGAAGGGCGTGGACATGCATGTCGAGATCGAGCCCGCCGCGCGCGGGGTCTGGATGGGCGACGGCAGCCGGGTCCGGCAGGTGCTGGCGAACCTCACGTCCAACGCCGTCAAGTTCACGTCGGAGGGCGAGGTGCGCGTGCGCGTCCGGCGCACCGGCGACGGGCTGGAGTTCACGGTCGCGGACACCGGCCTCGGCATTGCACCGGAGCTGCTGCCGCGGCTGTTCCACCCGTTCACCCAGGTGGACGCCACGACGACGCGGCGGTTCGGCGGCACGGGCCTGGGGTTGGCGATCGCGCGGGAACTGGTCGAGCTGATGCATGGCCGGATCACCGTCAGCAGCGAGGCGGGGCGCGGCTCGGCCTTCGCGTTCTCGCTTGCGCTGGAGTGGCTGAGGGCGGCGGACGCGACCGAGGACCAGGGGGTCCTGGACGACCTTGCCCAACCCGGCCTGCGCATCCTGGCGGCGGAGGACAATTCGACGAACCAGTTGCTGCTGGCGGCGATGCTGGAGCCGCTGGGCGTCGACCTGACGCTCGCCGCGGACGGCCGCGAGGCGGTGGACGCCTTTGCCGCCGGGCATTTCGACCTGGTGCTGATGGACGTGCAGATGCCGACGATGAACGGCATCGACGCCGGCCGCGAGATCCGGGCGATCGAGGCGCGGCGGGGCGGGCCGCGGACCCCGATCCTGGCCGTCTCCGCCAACGTGATGGACCACCAGGTGAAGGACTACCTCGCCGCCGGCATGGACGGCTTCGTGGCCAAGCCGATCGAGCTTGCCGCCCTGCTGTCCAGCATCGAAGCGGTGCTCGAGCCCGAACCCGGTCGCGAGGCCTGCGCGCTGGCCGACGCCTGAACGACGTCTTGCCGGGCCGCACGCCCGGTATGACTATGGCGCATGTTCGACTGGAACGACGTGAAGGCGTTGCTGGCGGTGGCGCGCGGTGGCTCGACCGCCGCGGCGGCCCGTGAGCTGGGCGTCAACCAGACCACCGTCGCCCGGCGGCTGGAGGCGCTGGAGCGCGACCTCGACACCCGTCTCGTCGAGCGCCACCAGGCGGGCGCCAACCTGACCGAGGCGGGGCTGTCGCTGGTGGCGGACGCCGAAGCGATGGAGCGGGCCGCGCTCGCCATGCGGCAGAAGCTCGAAGCCCACCGGCGCGGCGTCGCCGGCACGGTGCGCGTGACGCTGAGCGAGATGCTGGCCATCACGGTGGTTACGCCGATGCTGCCCGAGTTCCGCGAGCTGTACCCCGACCTGGTGCTGGAGCTGATGGTCACCGACGACATGCTCGACCTGGAAGCCGGGGAGGCCGATGTGGCGTTCCGCGGCGCCCAGGCCCTGCCGAACTCGAACCTGGTCGCGCGCAAGGTCTCGACGGTGGACTGGGCGCTCTACTGCAGCCGCGACTACGCCAACCGCATGGGCCTGCCGGCGACGCCCGCAGACCTGCAAGGGCATGTGATCATCGGCGGGGCCGACGAGCCGCAGACCATTCCGGGCCTGGCGGCCGTCCTGCGGGAAACCCAGGGCGTGGAGCCGACCCTGAAGTCCTCCAGCGTGACCAACATGTGGGCCTCGGTGCGCGCCGGCCTGGGGATCGGGCCGATGGTCTGCCTGATGGCGGACACCGAGCCCGACCTCGTCCAGGTGTTCCCGCCGCAGCCCGAGAGCGTGGCCCACACCTGGATCGTGACGCGGCCCGAGCTGAAGGACTCGCCGCGCGTGCGGGCGTTCATCGACTTCTTCGCCCCACGCTTCCAGGCGATCGCGCGCGAATACGAGGAACGCGGACGGGCCACGCGCGAGGCGCGGCTCAAGGCGCCTTGAGCTTGCGGTCGAAGAACTCGACCATCTGCTGAGCCCGGTGCATGCGGTTCATCGGCGTCCAGCCGCCGCGGTGGCGCAGGCCCGGATAGACCATCGTCTCGAACGGCTTGCCCTGGGCCTGGAGGGCGAAGAGCACGCGGGTCGAGTGGTCGAAGGTGACGTTGTCGTCGGCCATCCCGTGGACCAGCAGCAGCGAGCCGGGCTTCAGCCGGCCGAGGCGGTTCACGACCTCCGACTTCGCATAGCCCTCGGCGTTGTCCTGCGGCGTGCCCATGAAGCGCTCGGTGTAGTGGGTGTCGTAGAGCTTCCAGTCGGTGACCGGAGCGCCGGCGACGCCGGCCTTGAACGGGCTGTCCGGGGCGGTGAGCATCAGCAGGGTCATGTAGCCGCCGTAAGACCAGCCGCTGACGCCGATGCGGTGGCCGTCCACGTAGGGCAGGGACTGGAGATACTTCGCCCCGGCGATCTGGTCGTCCACCTCGAGCTGGCCCATGCGGCGGTCGATGGCGGTCTTGAAGCTGGTCGCGCGGTGAGGCGTGCCGCGATTGTCGAGGCGGAAGAGGATGTAGCCCGCGTCCAGCAGGATCTGGTCCTCGGGGGTGTGCCAGTTGGCGCCAACGCGGGCGCTGCCCGGGCCGCCGTACACCTGGACGATCACCGGATATTTCTTCGAGGCGTCGAAGCCGGGCGGGGTGCGCAGCGACCACCAGAGGTCGCTGCCGTCGGCGGCCTTGATCGTGCCGAACGCCGGCTCGCGCAGGCGGTCGGCGTAGGGCCAGAACGGGTGGCCCGGCTTCAGCGCATTCTCCTCGATCCAGCGGACGCGGGTTCCGTCAGCGCGATAGAGCGCGGTCTGCGGCGGGGTCTTGGGATCCTCGTACGTCCCGGCGAAGGCGCCGCCCTTGTCGGCGACGGTGACGGTCCAGGTCCCACCGGCGGGCGTCAGGGCCTTGGGCTCGCCCGGCTTGGCGTAGGAGACCGAATAGATCCGGCGCTCGATCGGCTTGTCCTTGAAGGCGGAGAAGATGACGCGCTTCGTCGCCTCGTCGACGCCTTCGACCTGATCCACCGGCCAGTCGCCGCGCGTGACCTGGCGGATCACCTTGCCGTCGGCGGCGTGGAGGTAGAGGTGGCGGAAGCCCGACGTCTCGGACGACCACAGGAAGGTCCCGTCCTTCAGCGGCTTGAAGTCGTCGGTCAGGTCGACCCAGTGCGGGCTGGTCTCGGTGAGGATCACCTTGCCCTGGCCGGTCTTGGGATCGACCGCCAGCAGGTCGAGCCGGCGCTGGTCGCGGCTCTCGCGCTGGACGTAGAGGGTCTTGCCGTCCTTCGACCAGTCGACACGGCCCAGGTAGATGTCGGCGTCGGGACCGAGGTCGACCTTGACGCGCGCCCCGCCATCAAGGGGCTGGACGTAGAGATCGACCTTCGCGTTGGGCCGGCCCGGCCGCGGGTAGCGCTGGGGCACGACGCGGGCCCCGGTGGCGTTCACCTCGGGGCGATCCACGATGTCGACGCCGGTCTGGTCTACGAAGGCGAGGGCGATGGCCTTGTCGTCGGGGCTCCACCAGTAGCCGGTGTGGCGGTCCATCTCCTCCTGGGCGATGAACTCGGCCGTGCCCCAGCTCTTCAGCTCGCTGCCGCCCGTGGTGAGCGCCCGTTCGGCGCCGCCGGCGGCCGGCATGACGTAGAGGTTGTCGTCGCGGACGTAGGAAACGAAGCCGCCCTTCGGCGAGATCTTGGCGTCGATCTCGTCGCCGTCGGTGCGCGTGAGCTGGCGGGCCTGGCCGGCGGCGACGTCGTAGACCCAGACGTCGCCCTCGACGGGCGCGAGGATCAGCTTGCCGAGTTGGTCCCACGCGTAGTCGACGACGCCGCGGGTGGCGACGCCGGCGCGCTCGCGCCGCGCCTTCTCGGCCTCGGACAGCTCGCGCTCGGCGGGGGCCAGCTTCTTGCCGTCGAGCAGCAGGCGCGGCTCGCCGCCCGCCACGTCGGCGATCCACAGGTCGGTGACCGTGAGGTCGTCGGCGCGGGTCTTGATGTAGGTCACCGACCGGCCGTCGGGCGAGAGCCGCACGCCCTTGGCGCGGGGGCCGGAGATGTCCGGGCTTTCGAAGATCCGCTGGGGAGGAAGGGTCTCGGCCATCACGGGCGCAGCGACGAGCAGGGCCGCGAGGGCGGCGGGTGCGAGTTTCATGGGCGTGTTGAACAGGGTTGCGGCCGGGTTGGCAATGCGCCCCCTCTGTTGCCACCGCGGGGGCGCCGCCGGCGAACGCCGCCCTGGGGGCGCGCGAAGGCCAGTGAGGCCCCCCCTCCGTCGCCTGCGGCGACACCTTTCCCGGCGGGGGAGGAACTTGAATCGCCGGGGCGTCTGTGCGACCTCCCGCCCATGAGCGAAGAGACCCCTCCGGCCCTGCCCGACCGCCTGTCGGTGAACCCCGACAGCCCCTACTACGACGCCGCCGTGCTGGAGCGGAACGTGGGGGTGCGCTTCAAGGGCCAGGACAAGACCAACGTCGAGGAATACTGCGTCAGCGAGGGCTGGGTGCGCCTGGCCGTCGGCAATTCCAAGGACCGCCACGGCAACCCGCTGACCATGAAGCTGCAGGGCCCGGTCGAGCCCTACTACCGCGAGGGCTGACGCGCGGGGACGACGTGTCGCCGGCGCCACACGGCGCGTCACATCGACGAAACGGGACGACAGGTGTTGCGCGGGCGTGATCGCCCAGCGCGCCCTTGGATGTCTCGCGACGTGTCACAATTCCGTTTTGTTTCAACGCGATGTCGGGACGGCAACGCGACCTGACGCCCCGTGGGCGGCCGATGTGTGAGCCGCATTCATGGGACCCCTGAGCCGATCTCCTTAAGCCGCACCGCGCGGCCTTCCTATCCACGCCCCAGGCAGCGGCCGGGGGCGGCGCGCGGACGCACGCGTCCCATCCAGGTCCCGAGCCCTGCGCAGGCACGTTCGCCGCGAACGCCCCGGGGGGCAGGCGGCCATGGAGGACTGGATTTGGAATTGCTCTCGACCCGCCGGCGTCTGCTGGCCTCTTCGATCATCTGCAGCCTGGCCGTCGCGGGGTGGGCCGACATCGCCGCGGCGCAGACCGGCGGCGATGCGGCCGAAGTCGGCGAGATCGTCGTCACCGGCTCGCGCATCCGCCGCGACACGTTCAACGCCCCGCAGCCGCTGTCGGTGGTGACGGCCGAGGCGATCCGCGAGTCGGGCAACACCTCGATCGGCGACATCCTGCTGGAGCAGCCGAACATCAACCCGGCCACCAACAGCCAGAACAGCTCGGGCACCCTCTTCCTGGCCGGCCAGACGCGCGCCGACATCCGCGGCATCGGCCCGACCCGGACCCTGGTGCTCATGGATGGGCGGCGCCTGCCGTTCTCGGACGCCAGCTCGCCGGCGGTGGACCTGAACACGATCCCGTCGCTGATGGTCGAGCGGATCGAAACGATCGCGGGCGGAGCCTCGGCGGTCTACGGCTCGGAGGCCATCTCGGGCGTCGTCAACTTCATCATGAAGAAGGAGCAGGACGGGCTGGAACTGGACGTCCAGGCCGGCATCGCCGAGGAGGGCGACGGCGAGGAATTCCGCTCGGGCTTCAACTGGGGCTCGAAGTTCATGGACGGCCGGCTGAACGTCCTGATCGGCGGCGAGTACGCCAAGCAGGACAAGGTCATGCAGAAGGACCGCGACTGGGCCTATCCGGGCCTCCGCCGCGACACCACCAAGACGCCGCAGACCATCATCCCGAACTCGCGGTCGAACAACTCGCCGTATGCGGTGTTCCAACTGACGGGCGGCGCACTGGGGACCGCGCGCTCCGTGGCCCTGGACGTGCGCGATCCGACCAAGGTGGTGCGCCTTTCAGCGGCCTGTTCGACGCCCACCGTGCAGCCCGACTGCCAGGACGAGGCGCTGAACTATTCCACCGTCTACAACGCCCTGCAGGGCAAGAGCGACCGGGCCGTGCTGCGGACCTACGTCGATTACAGGATCACCGAAAACTGGAAGACCTTCCTGGACGCCACCTACGTGAAGGCCGGCGGCTACGGCGTCTTCGTGCCGGCGTTCTCGTCGGCTCCGGGCGGCGGCACGATGCCGGTGGTACTGCGCGGGGACAACGCGTTCCTGAACGGCGCGGGCGCGACGGCCGCGGCGCTGCGGGCGGAGTGGGCGGCGGCCGGAAAGCCGTTCACCCAGGCCTCCACCGCCCAGGTCGGCAAGATTTGGCAGGAGTTCGGTGGGCGCGACGTGAAGACCGAGCGCGAGCAGGCGCGGGTGGCCGGCGGCTTCGAGGGCAAGTTCCAGACCTTCGGCCGCGACGTGAACGTGGACGGCTACGCGCAGTATTCGGAACTGAGCGGCACGACCATCTCGTACAACGTGCCCAACGTCGCGCGGGTGCAGCAGGCGACCGACGCGGTGGTGGTGAACGGCAGGGTGGTCTGCCGCAGCGCGGCGGCGCAGGCCGCCGGCTGCGTGCCCTGGGACCTGGTGAACGGCCCCAGCCGCGAGGCGATCCTGTGGAGCAACGCCACCTCGGCCACCGACCAGAAGGTGAAGCAGACCGTCGCGGGCCTGAATTTCGCGACCAATCTCTTCGACCTGCCAGCGGGCCCGGTGGGCATCGCCTTCGGCGCCGAGTACCGCAAGGAGGAGAGCCGGTTCGTCCAGGACGCGCTGGGGGCCTCCGGCGCGCTGTTCTTCAACGCCATCGGCACGCGGGCCGGCGAATACAATGTGAAGGACGCCTACGGCGAGGTCCGGATCCCCATCCTGCGCGGTGTCCCGTTCGCCGAGGAGCTGTCGGTGGAACTGGCCGGCCGGGTGTCGGACTATTCGACCATCGGCGGCGCAGACCAGTATCGCCTCCATGTGGAATGGGCGCCGGTCAAGGACGTCCGCTTCCGGCTGACCGAGGCCACCGCGGTGCGTGCGCCGAACATCGTGGAGCTGTTCTCGCCGCAGAGCCGCAACTTCACGACCGCCGCCATCGACCCCTGCGACAAGGACGTGTTCCGCACGGCCTCGGCGGCGCAGCAGGCGGCGCGGCGGGCGACCTGCGCGGCGGCGATCCCAGGCTGGAATCCGGCCACCTTCGTGTCGAACTTCGGCACGGGCCGCTCGTCGCTGCCCCTCCTGCAGGGCGGCAATCCGAACCTCGAACCGGAACGGGCGCACACCTACGAGTACGGCGTCGTGATCCAGCCCCGCTGGCTGCCGGGCTTCCAGGCCTCGGCGGATTTCTTCAAGTACAACATCACCGACCAGGTCGGCACGATCGCCATCAACACGCTGCTGCAGAACCTCTGCTACGACAGCGCCACGGCCTATGGGTCGAACCCGTTCTGCACCCAGATCCAGCGCGATCCCACGGGGACAAACGGCGGCGCCGTGCCGGGCGGGGTCGTGCAGGTCACGCTGATCAACCAGAACGTCTCGAGCGTGAAGGTCGAGGGCTGGGACTACTCCATGTCGTACGGGTTCCACACCGAGGACGTGTTCGGCCAGGACTTCGGCGACCTCTCGCTGCGGGTCGACGCCACCTGGATGTACCGCTTCGCCGTGCAGGGCCTGCCGGGCCAGCCGTATGTCCAGGCCGCCAACACGATGAACAACGGCACGCCGGAGTGGAAGGGCAACGCCTCGGCGCGGTGGAGCTACGACCGCTTCTCGTTCACGTGGAGCACCCTGTACGTGGGCTCGATGATCTCCAACAGCGCGTTCACGCCGGGGGCCATCACCCGCTACAAGACCGGCGACTACTTCCGCCACGATGCGCGGGTGACCTGGCGGGTCAACGAGCAGACGACGGTGCGGGCCGGGGTGGTCAACCTCTTCGACCGCCATCCGCCGGCGATCCCGGACAACAGCATCTACACCGGGACCGCGACGGGCTCGTCGCAGTACGACAACCGCGGCCGCTTCTTCTTCGTCGGCGCGGGGATGAACTTCTAGGACGGCGAGGCGGGGCGGACCGTGCACGGTCCGCCCCGGGTGGCGCAGATCATTCCTCGTCGTCGCGGGGCAGGGGCTCGACCTTCAGCGAGGTGACGCGGGCGCCCTTGCGGGCTTCGACGCGGAAGCGGTGGCCGTGGAAGGTGTAGGTCTGGCCGACCTCGGGAATGGCCTGCGCCTCGTGGATCAGCAGGCCCGCCACCGTCACGGCTTCGTCGTCGGGCAGGTACCAGTTCATGGCGCGGTTGAGTTCGCGGATCGTCACCCGGCCCTCGACGATCACCCCCCCCCCTTCGGCCGGCTTGATGCCGGCGGCGACCACGTCGTGCTCGTCCTCGATCTCTCCGACGATCTCCTCGAGGATGTCCTCGAGCGTCACCAGACCCTGGAGGCCACCGTACTCGTCGACCACCAGCGCGAAGTGGTTCTGGCGCTTGAGGAAGGCCGCCAACTGGTCCTTGAGCGACGTCGTCTCGGGGATGAACCACGGCTCGCGCAGGATCGCCTCGATGTCGACGGCGTCGATCTTGCCGTCCGCGTCGGCGATGGCGCGCAGCAGGTCCTTCGCGTGCAGGACGCCGACCACGTTCTCCGGGTCGTCGCGATAGATGGGCACGCGGCTGTGCTGGCTGGCCAGGATCTCGGCGACGATCTCGCGCGGGGTCATCCCGCCGTCCACGGTCTCCATCGAGCGGCGATGGACCATGACCTCGGAGACGTCCATCTCGCCGAGGTCGAGCACACCGCCCAGCATGTAGCGGTCCCGCGTCTCCACGAGGCCTTCGGAGTGGTGGTATTCCACCGCGCCGCGGATCTCCTCGTGGGCGGCCAGTACGTCGGTTCCGGCGTCCAGCTTGATGCCGAAGGGGCGGAGCGTCAGGCGCACGATCCACTGCGCGCCGTCGGCCAGCGGGCCGAACAGCTTGACCGTCCAGTAGGTCGGGATCGACAGGCCGCGGGCCACGTCATCGGCGCGGGCGATGGCCAGCGTCTTGGGCAGGATTTCGGAGAACACCACCACCAGCACCGTCATGACGACTGTGGCGATCAGGGCGCCGAGCGGGCCGGGGAACGCGGCGGAGAGCACGCTGGTGGTCAGCGCCGACGCGCCGATGTTGATGACGTTGTTGCCCAGCAGGATTGCGCCGATCATCGTCTCCTGGTTCGACAGGAGCCGGTTGATGCGCCGGGCGGCGGGGTCGCCCTCGCGTTCGAGCTGGTGCAGGCGCCCGCGGCTGGCGGCCGTCATCGAGGTCTCGGACGCCGAGAGCAGCGCCGAGAGGGTCAGCAGGACCAGCAGCGACGGGGCGAGCGTGGCGATGAGGGCGAAGATCATGGGCGCGCGCCCTCGGCCACCAGGAAGTCGCGCACGGCGCCGGCGTCCACGTCCTTGGCGACGAAGGCCTCGCCCAGGGCGCGCGCCAGGATGAAGGTGAGGCGGCCGCCCTCCGCCTTCTTGTCCTGGCCCATGTGGGCGACGAGCCGGCCGGCGTCGAATGGATGGCCGGCCACGTCCTGCAAGGTGGTGGGCAGTCCCGAGGCCGCGATGGCGCGGGTGGCGCGAACGGCGTCCTGGCCCGAGACGAGGCCCTGGCCGGCCGAAAAGCGGAACGCCAGCGCCATGCCGGCGCCCACCGCTTCGCCGTGCAACAGCGCGTCGCCATAGCCGGTCTCCGACTCCAACGCGTGGCCGAAGGTGTGGCCGAGGTTGAGCAGGGCCCGGCGGCCTTGTTCCTTCTCGTCCTCGGCGACGATTTCGGCCTTCATCTCGATAGAGCGCGCGACGGCATGAGCCAGCGCTTCGGGTTCGCGCGCCAGCACGGCGGCGGCGTTGGCCTCCAGCCACTCGAAGAACCCGCGGTCGCCCAGGAGGCCGTACTTGATGATCTCGGCGTAGCCGGCGCGCATCTCGCGGTCGGGCAGGGTGGAGAGCACCGAGAGGTCGGCCAGGACCAGCTTCGGCTGGTGGAAGGCGCCGATCAGGTTCTTGCCACGGGGCGTGTCGATCGCGGTCTTGCCGCCCACGGAGCTGTCGACCTGGGCCAGCAACGTCGTCGGGATCTGCACGAAGTCGATGCCGCGCTTGTAGATCGCGGCCGCGAAGCCGGCGAGATCGCCCACCACGCCGCCGCCGAAGGCGGTGACGATGTCGCCCCGGTCCAACTCCAGCGCCAGCAGGCGGTCGCAGACGTCCGCCAGGCCCTCGAAGCTCTTGGTCTGTTCGCCAGGCGGAACGATCACCGGCAGGGCCCGGACGCCGGCGGCTTCCAGGGCGGCGGTCAGGCGTTCGCCATGCAGGCGCCAGACGGTCTCGTCGCTGACCACGGCGGTGCGGCCACGCTTGAGGAACGGCGCGACGAGGCGGCCGGCGGCGTCCAGCAGGCCATCGCCCACCACCACCTCATAGGCGCGCTCGCCCAGGCCGACAGGAACGGAACGGCTCATTCGCAGGGTTCGCCCAGATATTCGGACATGGCCTTGATCACCTGGCCCACGGTGACGTGATGGGCGGTGTCGCCGGTCTCCACCACGATGTCGGCCTCGGCGTAGATCGGATAGCGCGCCTCGGCCTGGGCCTTCAGGACGTCCATCGGATCCTTGCCGGTGAGGAGCGGGCGGCTGTCCTTGCGGCCGACGCGCCGCGCCAGGACGTCGAGGTCGGCCTTCAGCCAGACGGAGATGGCGTGCTCCTTGATCAGGGCCCGGGTCTCCGGGTTCATGAAGGCGCCGCCGCCGGTGGCCAGGACGTGGGGCGGGCCTTCCAGCAGGCGGCCGATCACCCGGCGCTCGCCGTCGCGGAAGGCGGGCTCGCCCAATTCGGCGAAGATCTCGGGAATGGTGCGGCCGGCGGCGGCCTCGACCTCGGCGTCGGCGTCGCGAAACGGCAGGCCCAGGGCATTGGCCAGCCGGCGGCCCACGCTGGACTTGCCGACGCCCATGAGGCCCACAAGCGCGATGGTGCGGCGGCGAAGCGGTTCGTAACGATCCATCTGACGGCGCAGCCTTTACACGACCCTGCCCCCTCGCGCCAATCGGCCGCCGTGGGTTAAGGTGCCGGCCATGTCTCGCATTGTCCTTCTTTCGAGCCTCCTGGTCCTGGCGGCGGCGCCTGTTCATGCGCAGGAGGCGGCCGGGCCGGGCGCGACGCAGCTGCCGCCAGCGGCCCCGACGACGAGCTCACCGGCGACCCCGGTCCTCACGCCCGCGCCGCCCCCGCCTCAGGTGCAGGTGTCGCAACTGGCCGCGCCGGACGCGTTCTCCACGCCGGGACGCGACACCGGCCTGCCGGCCGACCTTTGGAAGGGGACGCCGGTGGAGACGGCGCGCGCGGTGCTGCCGCTGCTGGCGTCGAAGCCGCTCTCGCCGGCGGCGGCCCATCTTGCGCGGCGCGTGCTGGCGACAGGCGCGCGCGGACCGGACGGCTCGGCCAACGACGAGGCGCTGGCCGGGGCGCGCGCCAACGCATTGATCGCGCTGGGCGACGTGGCGGCCGCATCACGGATCCTCGACCGCGCCCCGGGCCTCGACCGCAACGCCGGCCTGTCGCAGGCTGCCGCCGAGACCGCGCTGCTGGCCGGGGAAAACGCCCGCGCCTGTTCCATCGCCCAGGGCCTGTCGGCGGGCCGGGGCGAGGCCTATTGGCTGCGCCTGCGGGCCTTCTGCCAGGCCGAGGCCGGCCAGACCGCCCAGGCGCAGCTCACCTTCGACCTGGCGCAGGCGCAGGCGCGGGACGCCGTCTACGGGCGGCTGATGGCCGCGAAGCTGGGCGCCGGGGCGCCGGGCGCGGCGTCGCTGCGCAATGGCCTGGACCTGGCGCTGTCGAAGAGCCTGAACCTGGACCTGTCAGCCGCGAAGCCAGGGCCGGCCGTCGCCGCGGCCATGTCGGGCGCAGAGCCGCCGACCCCCACCTTCGACCTCAGTCTCATCGACGCCCAGCTCGGCGGGCTGGGGCAGTCGGTCGTCGCGGGCCTGCCGCCGGAGGGCGGCGTCTCGGCGCTGATCGCGGCGGCCGCGGACTCCGCCGATCCGAAGACCCGACCGCGCCTGCAGGCCGCCGCGGTGCTGCTGGCGGCGCTGGCCAACGACCTGCCGGGGGTGGACAGAGCGCGGATTTCGACGCTGGCGGTCCCGGAAGGCAAGGCGCCCGCCGGCCGCAACCTCGCCCTGGAAGCGGCGGCCGACAGCCGACGGGTGGGAGAGGCGGCCCTGCTGGCGCTGTGGACGTGCGCCGAAGCCGGAGCCGGCGGGCCCGCGGTCGGCGATCGCGCGCGGATCGTCCGTACGCTGATCCGGGCCGGTCTGGCCGACGATGCGCGGCTGTTCGTGCTCGAGGGGCTGGCGGGCCTGAAATGAGCGCGAAGGGCGCCGACTGGGCCGAGGCGTTCCTGGAGATGATGGCGGTCGAGCGGGCGGCCGCGCGCAACACGCTGTCGGCCTACGCCCGCGATCTGACCGACGCCGGCGGTTTCCTGGCGGGCCGGGGTCGAGGCCTGGCTGATGCGACCGCCGAGGACGTGGAGGCCTACTTCGCCGCGCTGGGCGCGCGGGGGCTGTCGCCGGCCACGGCGGCGCGGCGGCGCGCGGCGGTGCGCCAGTTCTACCGCTTCGTGCTGGGCGAGAGCTGGCGCGACGACGATCCCTCGCGCCGCGTCGAGGCGCCGAAGAAGGGCCGACCCCTGCCGAAGGTGCTGAGCCGGGAGGAAATGGACCGGCTGATCGCCGCCGCCTCGGCCCGCGACGGCGTACAGGGGCTACGCTTCGGCTGCATGGTGGAACTGGCCTATGCGTCGGGACTGCGCATCTCGGAACTGACCGCCCTGCCGCTGGCGGCGCTGCAGCGCGACCCCGCCTACCTGATCGTCAAGGGCAAGGGCGGGAAGGAGCGACTGGCCCCCTTGAACGACACCGCGCGGGCGGCGGTGAAGGCCTATCTGGCCGCGCGGCCGCAGTTCCTGCCGAAGGGCGACAAGGCCAATCCGTGGCTGTTCCCATCCCGCGGCAAGGCCGGGCGGCTGACGCCCCGCCGGTTCGCCCAGGTGCTGGACGAGGCGGCGGCGGACGCCGGCATCGACCCCGAGCGGGTGAGCCCGCACGTCCTGCGCCACGCCTTCGCGACGCATCTGCTGGAGGGCGGGGCCGATCTTCGGGTGGTGCAGAAGCTGCTGGGCCATGCCGACATCGCCACCACGCAGATCTACACGCACGTGGCCTCGGACCGGCTGCGGGAGGTCGTGGAGACCAAGCACCCGCTGGCGCGGAAGAAGTCCTGACGCCGACCATCCCTCCCCTTCAGGGGAGGGTGGCTGGAGCGCAGCGACAGTCGGGTGGGGATTCAAGACCGGGCTGGCCTGGCCATTCGCTCCCCACCCTGGCCGCTGGGCGACCTCAGACGTTACCCAGTGATCCGGTAACGGCCGTCGCCGTCGGGGCAGACGCGGACGTAGCGAATGTCGCGGCCGTAAGCGTCGACAGGCGCGGGAGCCAGGCGGCAGCGCTGACGCTCGTAGTAGCTGTAGTCGTAGGCCGAGGCGTAGCGGTTGCGGCCTTCGCGATAGGCCACCGTGTCGTCGTACGAGAAGTACGGGCCGCGGCTGTCGCACTTGTAGCTGCGATTTTGGCTGGCGTTGCCGATCGAGCCGCCGATCACCGCGCCGGCCACGCCGCCGAGGACAGCGCCCTCGGTGCGCGCGCCGCGAGAAGCGACCTGCGAGCCCAGCACCGCGCCGGCGAGGGCGCCGATGACGCCGCCAGCCACCGTGTTGCCGCTGCCGCTGCTTCCGTTGCAGGGCACGGTGGTGGCCGAGGTGTTGCGGCCGTAGTAGCCGGCGTAGGGCGGCGCCTCATAGCTGGTCCAGTAGGTCTGATCCCAGACAGGGCGCGGATACATGCGCGCATAGGCGCCGTAGCCGTAGCGGCGATCGTAGATCACCTGGGCGCGGTTCCACTCCGCCAGGCGCCGCTCGTACTCGCGGCGAGCCTCGCGGTAGTTCCGGCGGGTCTCGCGATAGTCGTCGCGCCGGGCTTCGTACTGGGCGCGCTGGTCTTCGTACTGGGACCGCTGCGCGTCATAGACTTCCTGCTGACGCTGATACTCTGGCGTCGGCCGGTACTGCTGGGCGGCGGCCGGGAGGGCGGTGGCGAGCGCCAGCGCCGAGGCCATGCTGATCTTGAAAAGGCTCTTCATCTTTTGGCTCCTCGTCACCTCGATCCCGCCAAACGACTCCTGAGGCTTGAGCGTTCCGTGGGTCCGGAACCGCAAGCGGCGCTGGCGGCTTGTGAGCGGGACGGTTCAGCCCTACTTTCCGCCGCTTCCGGGGCGGCAGCCTCTTTCGGAACGGACGCCTGATGGCCGCGCACTACCTCGAGTTCGAGCGACCCATCGCCGACCTCGAAGCCAAGATCGAGGAGCTCTCCAAGCTCTCGGAGACCGCCGGCGGCGGGGTGGACGAGGAGATCGAGTCCCTGCGCGCCCGGGCCCAGGAACTTCGCCGCGAGGCCTATTCCAACCTCGATGCGTGGCAGAAGACCCAGGTGGCCCGTCATCCGGACCGGCCGCATTTCGTGGACTACGTCGCCGCGCTGATCGACGAGTTCCAGGAGCTGCGCGGCGACCGCAAGTTCGCCGACGACCAGGCGATCATGGGCGGCATCGGTCGATTCCGCGGCCGGCCGGTGGTGGTCATGGGCCACGAGAAGGGCCGCGACACCGTCACGCGGGTGAAGCACAACTTCGGTTACGCGCGACCGGAAGGCTACCGCAAGGCCGTGCGGCTGTTCGAATTGGCCGAGCGGTTCAAGCTGCCGGTGATCAGCTTCGTTGATACGCCGGCGGCCTATCCCGGCATGGCGTCGGAGGAGCGCGGCGTGGCGGAAGCGATCGCCCGCTCCACCGAGAAGGCGCTGATGCTGGAAGCGCCGATGGTTGCCGTTGTGACCGGCGAGGGCGGCTCGGGTGGCGCGCTGGGGATCGCCTGCGGCAGCCGCGTGCTGATCCTGGAACACGCGATCTATTCGGTGATCCCGCCCGAAGGCGCGAACTCGATCCTGTGGCGCGGGGCCCGCACCCCGGGCGAGGCGGCCAAGGCGATGAAGATCACCGCCCAGGACCTGGTGAAGCTGAAGATCGTCGACCGGATCATCCCCGAGCCGGCGGGTGGCGCCCACTCCGACCCCGAAGCGGCCATGCAGGCCGTCGGCGACGCGGTCGAGGAGGAGTTGAAGGGCCTGGAAGGGCTTTCGGTCGAGGAGCTGAAGGCCCGGCGCGCCGAGCGCTTCTACGCCATCGGGCGCAGCGGGATTCAGTAGGGCCGAGCGCCGCCCTTGCTTGACGCTGGGTAGGCGCGTTCAACTGTCCTCCAAACAATCGTTTGGGAGGACGCCAGATGGCGCTGAAGACCCGGTTCACCGAGACCTTCGGGATCGAACACCCGATCGTGCAGGGCGGGATGCAATGGGTGGGCCGCGCCGAGCTGGTCGCGGCGGTCGCCAATGGTGGCGGCCTGGGGTTCATCACCGCCCTGACCCAGCCGACGCCCGACGACCTGCGCCGTGAGATCGAGCGCTGCCAGAAGCTGACCGACAAGCCGTTCGGCGTGAACCTGACCATCCTGCCGGCCATCACCCCGCCGCCCTACGCCGAGTACCGGCAGGCGATCATCGACTCGGGCGTGAAGATCGTCGAGACGGCCGGCTACAAGCCGCAGGAGCACGTCGACCACTTCAAGGCCCACGGCATCAAGGTGATCCACAAGTGCACGGCGGTCCGCCACGCGCTGTCGGCCGAGCGGATGGGCGTGGACGCCATCTCGATCGATGGCCTGGAATGCGCCGGCCATCCGGGCGAGGACGACGTGGGCGGCCTGATCCTGATCCCGGCCGCGGCCGACAAGGTGAAGATCCCGATGATCGCCTCGGGCGGCTTCGGCGACGCGCGCGGCCTGGTGGCGGCGCTGGCGCTGGGGGCCGAGGGCGTGAACATGGGCACGCGGTTCATGTGCACCGTCGAGAGCCCGATCCATCAGAAGGTGAAGGAGCAGATCGTCGCCAACGACGAGCGCCAGACGAACCTGATCTTCCGCACGATGCACAACACGGCCCGCGTTGCGAAGAACGCGGTGTCGGACGAGGTGGTGCGGATCGAGCGGGCGGGCGGCGCGACGTTCGACGACGTGAAGGACCTGGTGGCCGGCGCCCGGGGGCGGGTGGTCTACGAGGCCGGAGATCCCGACTACGGCATCTGGTCGGCGGGCCAGGTCCAGGGCCTGATCCACGACATCCCCACCTGCGGCGACCTGATCGCCCGCATCGTGCGCGAAGCCGAGGAGATCATCACGGGCCGGCTGGCCGGGGCGGTGGTGAGCCGCAAGCTGCAGCCGGCGGAATAGCCGCCCTTCCACAGCGCTGAAAACAAGAGAGCCGCCGGGTCGCCCCGGCGGCTCTTTCGTTGACTCTCCTCGGAGGCGGGCCGGATCCCGAAGGACCCGGCCATCCCGACTTAGAAGTTCAGGTTCGCGCCGACGAAGAAGTAACGGCCGCGGTTGTCGTATTGCGACGAGCCGGTGCCCGTGCCGGTGAAGATTTCCGGCTGATAGGGCGGCTGCTTGTCGAAGACGTTGATCACGCCCGCGCGGAACGTGATGTCGTCGTTGTAGCGGTACGTCGCGCGGAAATCGTGACGGAAGTAGTCGCCCGTCTTGTACGGATCCAGCACGCCGGCCTGCTGCACCTGGCTGATGATCATCGAGCCGATGTAGGCGGTGCTCCAGCCCAGCGAGATCTTGTCGTACGACCAGCGGGCGCTGAAGTTGCCCTTCCACTCCGGCGTCGCGTTCGTGATCGTGTTCGCGAACTGGGTGTAGGCCTGGTTCGGCAGGCCTTGCTGCGCGAACTGGTACATCCAGGTGGCGTCAAGGCGCAGGGCGATATCGCCGTAGTCCTTGCCGAACACGTCTTCCGTGTGGAAGCCGTACGAGACCGAGTAGTCGTAGCCTTCGACCTTGGTGCTGGCCACGTTCTGGTTGACCAGGATGGCCTGGATCACGCCACCGACGACGGCGCCGCCGTTGGTCCCGGTCGCGTCACGCTGGATCTGCGCGCAGAACGGGTTCGAAGCGTAGGGCTGCGAAGCGTCGTCGTAGCAGAGCGAGCCGAACAGGGTGTTGATCGGGATCGTGCTGACCGAGTCGGTGATGTTGTACTTGAAGTAGTCCACCGACATCGACAGGCCAGGCACCCAGCGGGGCTGGATGACCACGCCGTACTGGTAGGTGTGGGCCTTTTCCGGACCGAGGTCCGGGTTGCCGCCTTGCAGCAGCGCCAGCGACGAGCGGCCCGTGCCGATGTTCGAAACGAACGTCAGCGGGTTGTAGCCCGGGATGGCGGCCGCGCAGGTGACGCGGCGGGCGGCCTGCTGGGCCGCGCTGGCGCCACGGAACACGTCCTTGTCGCAGGGGTCGATCGCCGCGGTGGTGAAGTTGCGGCTCTGCGGGGCGTACAGCTCGACGATGTTCGGCGCGCGCACGGCCGTCGCTTCGGTGGCCCGGAAGCGGATGTCCTTGATCGGCGCCCATTCGACGTTCAGGCGGTACTGGTCGGTGCCGTGGATCGTCGAGTAGTCCGACGCGCGGCCGGCCAGTTCCACGCTCAGCTCTTCGGCGAACGGCACATCCTTCAGGATCGGGATGCGGATTTCGCCGTAGATTTCCTTGGTGGTGTACTCACCGCCGCGGGTGCCGATGGCGTTGAAGAACAGCGCGCCCGAGGCGCCCAGGGCGTCCTGGACGAACAGGCTTTCTTCCTTGCGGTACTCGGCGCCGAACGCGATGCCCACCGGGCCGGCCGGCAGGTTGAACAGCTCGGTCGCGAAGTTCAGGCCGGCGACGGTCTGCTTCACGGTCTGGTCGGTAGCCGAGATGGCGTTGGTCCAAAGGATGGCTTCGCGGCTCGCGCCGTTGACCAGGTCCCACGGAACGCAGCCGGCCGCGCGGGCGGCGACGTCGCGGCAGACCACCTGGCCGTTGACGACCACGGCGTCCGTCGCTTGCTGCACGCGCGCGACGTTCGGCACGTTGTACGAGGTCGTGGTGCCGTCCAGTTGCGAGTACTGCACGTAGCCGTCGACGTTCACGTCGCGGCTGAAGGTCTGGAACTTGCCGTTGAAGCCACCGGCGACGCGGACCTGCTCGCGCTCGGTCTTCACGTCACGACCGCCGAACTCCTGCCAGAACTTGCCGACCTGAGCGGTGGAGGTGTTGGTGAAGGTCTTGCCCGCCGCGGTCCATTCGGCGCGCAGTTGCTGGGCCGTCGTGCCGCCGCCGTTCAGGAAGGCGTTGTCGCCGCGCAGGACGACCGGCATCGTGCCGCCGCCCAGGGCCGACGAGAAGGCCGGCTGGAAGATGCCGTAGCCGCCGGCCTTCACGTAGCTGGCGTCGAGGAAGACGTTCCAGTGCTCGGTCACGTCGTACTGCACATAGGTGCGCAGGACGGCGCGGTTGCTCTTGCCTTGCAGCGCGTTGTAGGCCGGGCCCGAGTAGAACAGCGACGGGTCCTGGCAGTCCGGCTGGACCGTGGCGGTCGAGCAGGCGGCCGAAAGGCGGACGATCGACAGGCCGTTGTCGCGGACGTCGCGGGTCACGGCGCGAGCGGTGCCCAGGGCGCCGCCGATCAGTTGGAAGGTCGCGTAGGGCGAGGTGTTGGCGCGCGAGGCCGGGATGATCGGCTGCGGCGTCAGGCGCGTGTCGCGGCGGATGCCGGGATCCATGCCGTCGCGGTCGCGCTGCATGATCTTGTCCTGGTTGGCGTATTCACCACCGATCAGGACCGACAGCTTGTTGTCGAAGAACTTCTTGCCCCAGTTGAAGCCGTAACGGCCTTCTTCGCCGTCACCGCGCTCGCTGATGCCGCCCTGCAGGTCCAGCTCGAGGCCGTCCTGTTCCTTCTTCATGATGAAGTTGACGACGCCGGCGATGGCTTCCGAACCGTAGACGGCCGACACGCCGCCGGCGATCGTCTCGATCCGCTCGACCATCAGCGAGGGGATGGTGTTCAGGTCGACGGCCGGCGAGCTGGCGTCCGAGAACGGCAGGCGGCGGTTGTCCATCAGGACCAGGGTGCGCGTCGGGCCGAGGCCACGGATGTCGGCGCGGGTCTGGCCGGCGAGGAACAGGGTGCCCGAGCTGTTCTGCCCGTTGGTCGCCGGGTTGATGATCGGCTGGTCCAGCAGGATCTCGCCGATCGAGGTGTTGCCCGACTCGCGGATGGCTTCGGCGCTGACGACCGAGAGCGGCTGGGGCGAGGTGAAGGTGTCGCGGCGGATGCGCGAACCGGTGACGACGATTTCGCCCACGTCGACGCCTTCACCGGCGGTCTGAGCTTGGGCAAAGGTCGGCGCAGCGAGCAGGCTGGCCGAGGCGGCTGAGACGAGCAGCGCGCTTCGAAGCTTGGTGTTCATTTCGACTTTCATTCTTACGGCCCCCCGGCCTGGGAACGGGTTTGCAAGCACGCCGGACGGCGCCGGCGCCTGGTCCCCCTCAAGCGCAACGGTCCCCCTGGCGCCGGCGCGGAAACGTCGACGATGGGGCACTCTGCACCTGACGGTGAGCGCGATAGCTGTCATGCACGCGACACGTGAGCAACGAAAAGCCGCCACAGTCGCGACGAGCGGTCTGTGAACGTTACAGATTTTCCATGATGTGCGGCGAATGCGCCACACATTCGCCGCATGGAGGCAAACTATCCCCCATCATTCAGAAACATAGCTGTCACGATGATTCCGCCGGGCGGCGGATCAGGCGAGGCGTCGGACGGCGTCCAGGATCTCGTCGACCGCGGCCTCGGTGGTCGCCCACGAGCACATGAAGCGCACCGAGCCGTCCAGGAACCGGTAGACGAACCAGCCCGCCGCGTGCAGCGCGGAGAGGCGCGCGTCGTCCATCTCGACGAAGACCGCGTTCGCCTCGACCGGGTGGACGACCCGGAAGGGCATGCCGGCCGCGAGCTTGCGGGCCATGGCGTTGGCGTGGGCGGCGTGGCGCACGAGGGCGCCGTCGCTCAGCATGCCGATGAAGGGCGCGGCGTAGAACCGGCCCTTGGACGGCAACTGGCCCGCCTGTTTCAGGCGCGCGTCGAAGCGGCGGGCGACGGCGCGGTCGAAGATCACCACGGCCTCGGTGGGCGGCATGCCCGCCTTGGTGCCGCCGACCACGAGGATGTCCACGCCCAGTCCAGGGATGGCCTTGAGGTCGAAGCCCGCGGCCGCCGCATTGGCCAGGCGCGCGCCGTCGAGGTGGACGCCGTAACCCTTGGCCTTCACCGGCGCGGTCAGCGCCGCCAACTCCGCCGCCGTGTAGACCGTGCCGTATTCGGTGGCGTTGGTGACCGACAGCGCCGCCGGCGACTGGCGGTGGGAGAGGTCGGGCGCGGCGAGAGGCGCGGCGAGGGCGGCGGGGTCGATCTTGCCGGAGGCCCCGGGCAGTCCGATGAGGCCGACGCCCTGGCCGAAGAAGCCCGGGGCGCCCGTCTCGTCGGTGCAGATGTGGGCGTGCCGGTGCGCGAGAACGGCCTCGAACGGCCGCGCCAGCGCCGCCAGCGAGACCGCGTTGGCCGCCGTGCCGGACGCCACGAACCGAACCTCGGCGTCGGCGTCCACCAGCGCGCGCACCAGGTCGGCCGCCTGGGCGCTGACCTTGTCCGTCCCGTACCCGGAGGCGAAGCCGGTGTTGGCCGCCAGGATCGCCTGGATGGCCTCGGGAGCCGCGGGCGCGGTGTTGTCGGACGCGAAGTCGTAGCGGGCCATGGCGGGGCTTCTTACGGCTTTCGCGCTAGTCGGCAAGGCGGTGCGATCGTCCTCTCCTCACCCGTAGGGGGAGCGGGACCATGCGCAGCATGGTGGAGGGGGACATGCTGGAGGCGCCGAGCTTGGGGCGTTCCCCCTCCACCGCGTTCCGCGGTCCCCCTTCCCCTGCGGGTGAGGAGAGATGTTGTATGGGAACAAAAGAAGAACGATGATGCGGCTGTGGAAGCGCCCCAAGGCCACCATTGCGCGGGCCAGATCCCTCCGCCGACGCATGACGCCGCCTGAAGCGCGCTTGAGGGTGGCGCTGCGACGCAAGCTGCACGGCCTTCGCTTTCGCCGGCAGCATCCGATCGGGCCGTTTGTCCTCGACTTCTATTGTGACAGTGCGAGGCTTGCAGTGGAGGTCGATGGCCAGCAGCACTGGCTCGGAGGCGCGCAGCTCCGCGACATCGAACGCGACGAATGGCTAGGCTTGCGTGGCATCCGCGTCCTTCGGCTTTCAGCGAGCCTCGTTTTCGAGGACCTCGACGCCGCAATCCGCACGATCCTGCATGCCGCTGGAGAACCCGCCTAGCCGTACTCACGTCCCCAGGCCCGCACCTCGTCCACGAACAGGTCCGGCTCCTCCATGGCGGCGAAGTGGCCGCCGCTCGGCATGTCGGTCCAGCGGACGATGTTGTAGGCGCGCTCGGCGAAGCTGCGGGGCGGGGCCGAGTAAAGCGGCTCGCCGGGGAAGTTGGCGAAGGCCGTGGGGGTCTCCACCCGCTCGCCGGGGGCGAAGGCGACGCCGCCTTCCTCGACGAGTCCGCGATAGTACCAGGCGCCCGAGGTGAAGCTGCCGGTCATGACGTAGATCATGATGTTCGTGAGCAGGCGGTCCTTGGGATAGGCCTGGTCCATCGACTTCGTGCGCAGGTCGGACCAGTCGTGGAAACGCTCGGCGATCCAGGCGGCCTGACCCACCGGGTTGCCCGCGCCCATCCAGGCGATGGACTGCGGCTTTGAGACCTGCAGGCGGAAATAGGCGCCCATCATCTCCATGGCGGCCGCCTGCTTCTGGGCCCAGGCGACCTCGGCTTCGTTCTCGGGGCCGCCGTGCGGCCGGAAGCCCAGCATGTTGAGGTGGATGGCCCGCGCGTTGGCGCCGTGCTCGCGGCCGAGCCACGAGGTGACCATCGCGCCCCAGTCGCCGCCCTGCGCGAGGTAGCTGTCATAGCCGAGGACCTGGGTCATCAGGGTGTTGAACAGTCGCGCCGTGGTGCGCTGTCCGATCGGGCGCGACGGCTTCGACGAGAATCCGAACCCGGGCAGGGACGGGACCACCAGGTCGAAGGCGTCGGAAGCCTGGCCGCCGAAGCGGGACGGGAAGGCGAGCTTCTCGATCGCCTGCCAGAACTCGTAGTGCGAGCCCGGCCAGCCGTGGGTGACCAGCAGCGGGCGCTTGCCGCCCGCCTCCCCGACCACGTGCAGGAAGTGGATGTCGAAGTCCTCGACCTTCGCGGTGAACTGCGGGAACCGGTTGAGATCGGCCACGGCCGCGCGCCAGTCGTAGGCGTCGGTCCAGTGCGCGCAGAGCGCCTTGAGATAGCCGGCGTCGCAGCCGTAGGCCCAGCCGTCGGCGACCTCGGGCGCCGGCGGCCACGGGTAGCCGCGCACCTGGTCGAGCACGCGGCCGACCTCGGCTTCGGTCCAGGTCACTTCGAAGGGTTCGATGTTCGCCACGCGCGCCTCCCGCTGTTTGGAGGAAACTCGCAGGTTTCCGTGCGGGGCGGTCAAGCGCCTCAGGCGCCCGGCTTCAGGCCCTTGGCGAGGGTGGCGCTGAGCTGGTGGTGGAGGTCCTTGGCCGCGCCGGGCGGCAGCTTGCCAGCCATCTCCAGCACCACGACCCCGTGGGTGGCGGCCCAGAACATGGCGCCGATCTGCTCGGGATCGCCAGCCATCTCGCCGGCCTCCACCTGGTCCTTGACCCAGGCGCTCATGGTCTCGTGGGCGCGACGCCCGGCCTCGACCAGGTCGGGATGATCGTCGCCGATGGGCTGGTTGAGGTCGAACATCAGCTTGTAGGTGTGCGGGTGCTCGAAGGCGAAGCGGACGTAGG
>NZ_JANINU010000225.1 GCF_024508875.1 Phenylobacterium sp. | reverse complement strand
CACCTCGAACGGCGCCCCGTTGGCGATCTGGGCGTAGAACTGCCCCGACGAGCCGAAGCTCAGGCTCGCGTCATGGCCCGTCCGCGCCTTGAAGCGCGCCGCGATCTCCTTGGCCGGCTCGGTGAAGTTTGCCGCCACCGCCACCTTCGTCTCGGCGGCTAGAGCGGGAACGGTCGCCGAGAGAGCGAGAACGAGGGCGGAAAGCAGTGTCGCCAGGCGCATGGTGCGTTATGTACCGAGTCTACATAACGAGGTGAAGCATGCTGAGCGCCAACGTCACACTGGAGCGGCCGGGCCTGCCCCGCGTCGCCCTCGCGCGGGCGAGCTTGCTCCAGGCGATCGACGACCTGGGCTCGATCAGCGCCGCGGCCCAGCGGGTCGGTCTGTCCTACAAGGCCGCGTGGGACGCGGTGCAGGGGCTGAACAACCTCTTCGACGCCCCGCTCATCTCGGCCGTCGCCGGCGGAAAGGCGGGCGGGGCGACGCAGTTGACCCCGCAAGGGCGGGCCGCCCTCGCCGCCTTCCGCCGGGTCCAGGGCGCCCTGGACGCCGCTCTCGCCCAACTCGACGGCGGCCCTCCGTCCGAAACCCTTTGGAGCCTTGGGATGAAGACCAGCGCGAGGAACGCGCTTCGTGGGCGCATCTCGGCGCTCAAGCCGGGCGCCGTAAACACCGAGGTGACCTTGCGCATCGCCGACGGCCTGGAGATCGTGGCGATCGTCACCGGCCAGAGCGCGGAGGACCTCGGCCTCGCGGTCGGGGGCTCGGCGGTCGCCCTCATCGAATCCGGCTTCGTGATCCTCGCCCAGGGCGACGGTCTCGTGACGTCCGCGCGCAACCAGATCCCGGGCGTCGTCCAGGCGCGCGAGGATGGGGCTGTGAACACCGAGGTCCGCCTCGATATCGGGGGCGGCAAGACGCTCGTCGCCACCGTGACCCTCGAAAGCGCCAACAGCCTGGGCCTCGCCGAGGGCGAGCGCGTCACCGCCCTGGTCAAGGCCCCTCACGTCATCCTCGCGGTGGAGTAACCGATGCTGCGCGCCATCTCCTTCAGCCTCGTCCTGGCCGCCTCGTCGGCGCCGGCCGCGGCCCAGACCCTCTCGATCAAGGGCCCCTCCGGCGCCGTCACCCTGACGGCCGCCGACGTCGCCGCCCTGCCCCGGACGAGCGTGCCGTTCGACGCCCACGGGCAGAAGCACACCTACGAGGGACCGCTCCTCATCGACGTCCTGGGCAAGGCCGGCGCGCCCACCGGCAAGGCCCTGCACGGCGCGGCCCTCGCCGACGCCGTGGTGGTGCGCGGCTCGGACGGCTATGCGGTCGTCTACGGGCTGGCGGAGCTGGATCCGGCCACCCGGCCCAACCGCATCATCCTGGCCGACAAAGCAGACGGCGCGCCGCTGGACGCCAAGGACGGGCCGTTCAAGGTGGTGGCCGAGGGCGACCTGCGGCCGGCGCGCGGCGCCCGGCTGGTCACCTCGGTCGACATCGTGAACCTGGGCGGCGCGGCGCCGCATTCGCACTAGTCGCGCAAGGGCGAACGCTCTAAGCCCGCCGACACGTGAGTCCGGGAGGCGACATGAGCGGCGACGACGACTTCGTCTATGACGAAGCCACCGGCGAATGGATCAGCGCCGCCGAGGCCGCCGAGCGGGCCGCGAAGGCCGGCGTCGTCGAGGTGCGCGATTCCGTCGGCAACCTGCTGGCCGACGGCGACAGCGTGACCCTGGTCAAGGACCTCAAGGTCAAGGGCGCTGGCGGCCAGACGCTGAAGCGGGGCACGGTCATCCGCTCGATCCGCCTGACCGGCGATCCGCAGGAGATCGATTGCCGGCACGAGACCATCAAGGGCCTCGTCCTGCGCGCCGAGTTCGTGAAGAAGAACTAGCCCAGCGCCGTCAGCAGCACGCCTACCGTCGTCACCGCCCCGCCGATCCACTGCCGCAGGCTGGGCCGCTCGCGGAACAGGCGATGGCCGACCGCCGCCGAGATCGGCGTCTCGATGACGCCGACCGCCCGCACCGGCCCGGCCGGCGCCAGGGCCAGGGCCCCGAACCAGCAGGCCGAGGCCGCCGAGCCGAAGAATCCGGCCCCCAGCGACTGCCGCCACCCGGCCAGCACGGCCTTGAGGGCCGCCGGTCGCACCACCGCCAGGATCCCGCCCAGCAGCAGGGTCTGGTAGGTTTGCGCCACCACCACGCCGGCCATGGCGGAGTACAGCGGGTGGTCGGGGTCCAGCGCCAGCCCGGCCTGCCGGTAGCCGTTCAGCGACACCGCGAACGCCGCGCCCGAGGCCAGGCCCAGCGCCGCGCCGGCCAGGCCGCCGCGCACGTCGGCCGTCTTCGGCCACGACAGCACCGCCAGGCCCGCGGTGGCGATCGCCACGCCGGCCCAGGCGGGCGGCGAGAGCTGGTCGCCCAGCACCGCCCAGCCCATCAGCGCGCCCAGCGGCAGCGACGACTGCTGCATCACGCTGGCCACCGCGAAACCTGACCGATGCATCGCCAGCAGCAGCGCCGCCGTCGCCCCAATCTGCGCCGTCGCGCCGGCCAGCACGCCAATCCAGAACCGCACGGCCGTCGGGTCGGGATGCGCGTCGGGCGTGAGGGTCGCTGCCAGCGCGAACATGGCCATCGAGAACGGCAGGCCGAACAGGAAGCGCACCAAGGTCGCGCCCCACGGCCCGGCGTCGCCCACCAGCCCGCGCTGCATGACGTTCCGCGCGACCTGCAGGGGCGCCGCCGCCGCGGTGATCAGGATCCAGAGCATCGGAGCTCACAAAATAAGATTGTCATGGCCGGGCTTGTCCACGCCATCCAGACACGCTGGCGGCGCAGGACGAGGCGCGGCGGACCCGCGGCGCGAACTCGGACGGATCGGTGTTTCTGGATGGCCGGGACAAGCCCGGCCATGACGAGCATTCGGGAGATCAGAACCCGCTGGCGACCTTGCCGGGCGCGCTCTTTTCCTTCCTCGCGAAGAGGTTGTTGAGCGCGTTGACATAGGCCTTGGCCGACGCCGTCAGGGTGTCGGTGTCCGCCGCCGAGCCGGTGGCGATCCGGCCGTCGTCCTCGAGCCGCACCGAGACCTGAGCCTGGGCGTCCGTGCCCTCGGTCACCGCATGCACCTGGAACAGGCGCAGGATCGCGTCGTGCGGCACCACCGCGTGGATCGCGTTGAACACCGCGTCCACCGGGCCGTCGCCGGTGGCGTTCGCGCTCTTCTCGACGCCGTCGATGGTCACCGTCAGGAAGGCCTCCTGCGGCCCCTCGGTGCCGGCGATGACCCGCAGGTGCTTCACCTGCACCTTGTCGGCGCTGCTGGCCAGGGCGTCGTCGACCAGGGCGATGATGTCGTCGTCGAAGACGTGCTTCTTCTTGTCGGCCAGGTCCTTGAAGCGCTGGAACGCCTCGTTCAGCGCGTTCTGGCCCAACTCGTAGCCCAGGTCCTTCAGCTTTTCGCGGAAGGCGTGGCGGCCCGAGTGCTTGCCCATGACCAGGTTCGACTGGGCCTGGCCCACCGATTCCGGCGTCATGATCTCGTAGGTGCCGCGGTCCTTCAGCATCCCGTCCTGGTGGATGCCGCTCTCGTGGGCGAAGGCGTTCT
>NZ_JANINU010000224.1 GCF_024508875.1 Phenylobacterium sp. | reverse complement strand
GGGCCGACGTGTTCCACATCGACAGCGAGACCGCCGACTCGATCACGGGCTTCTATCCCGATCGCGAGACGGTCGGCCCGCCGGTGAACTATTCCACCCGCGCGGTCCTGGCCCGCTTCGCCTCCCTGGAGGCCGCCCGCGAGGCGCGCGAAGGCGCGGTGCTGGAATGGCGCAAGCATGACGCCGGCGTCCGCGACGCCGAGGTGAAGCTGCGAGAGGCCGAGAAGCTGCGCGAGGACGCTTGGCTGAACTGCCTGCGCGACGCCGCCGAGCGCGGCTAAGCGCGGCGGCCGGGCCCCGCCCGGCCGCGCCTTCCTAAAAGCGGAAGCCTTTCGAGAGCATCCAGGCGATCGCCGCGGCCAGCACGGCGCCCGCGACCAGCCGCCAGATCGGCGCGCCGGACAGGCCCGGGTCGGCGGGCAGCACCCGCTGGCCCGTGATCATCGGCCGGATCAGGTTCGAGCGCTTCCAGATCAGGTAGAACAGCACCGCGGCGATGTGCAGGCCGACCAGCGCCTGCAGGACGCGGAAGCTGAGCTCATGCCACTCGGCGATCTGCCGGCCCAGGTCGAAGCTGACGCGATCCGAGAACGGACCGCCTTCGAACGCATCGAGGTCGACGGCGAACAGCCCCGTCCCCACCTGCACGAGAAGCACCCCCAGGATGGCGAGGACGCTGAGCGCGCCGAGCGGGTTGTGGCCGGGCGTCGTGGAGACCTCGCGCCGGCCTAGCGTCGCGGCGTAGGCCGCGACCGCCTTCGGCCCCTTCACGAAGCTCGCGAACCGCGCCGCGCCGCCGCCGGCGAAGCCCCAGTAGATGCGGAACAGCACCAGGCCAATGATCGCGTAGCCGCTCCACCGGTGCCAGTTCAGGTGGTCCTCGCTGGACCACCAGGAGAACGCGACCAGGATAGCAAGCAGCCAGTGGACGACCCGAACCGGACCGTCCCACAGCCTGACGCGGACTCCGGCCGCCGAAGGCTCGGCCACGCCTAGTCCTTCTTCTCTTGCCGGTACTTGTCGTGGCAGCCCTTGCAGGCCATGCCGACATTGCGGACTTGGCCCTTCACGCCCTCGATGTCGCCGGCGGCCGCGAGCTGGTTCAGCTTGGTCGCCTGGGTCTGCAGCGCCGAAGACGCGGTGGAGAAGCCGGCCGCGTCGCGCCAGATCTCGGCCTTGGCCTCGCTCATCGGCCGGGCCTCGACGCCGCTGCCGCGCGGGAACCAAGTCGGGAGCTGGCCGGCCAGGGTGGAGATCGACTTGGCGTTGGTCGCCACGACCGCCTTGTCGGGCGATCCCTTCTTGAGCTCGTCGTTCAAGCCCTTGAAAGCCGCGCCCAGCTTGCGGAAGTTGTCGTGACGGGCATAGGCGGCCTTGGTGGCCGGGCTGGCGTTGGCCGGCATCTTGTCGTCATGGGCCAGCGCCCCGCCCGCGGCGACGGCGACGCCGATCCCCATGGCGAGCGCCAGCGCTCCGCCCTTGCTCATCACCGACGCCATCCGCTCACCTCGTTGATCCTAGAAAGATGGTGGAGATTGAAGGCGTCAGCGCTTGGCCGTCAACGGCTTGGCGGTTGTGGCGCCGACCGGCGCACCCTGCGCCTTCGCTTCCGCCAGCAACGCGCCGCAATTGGCGTCCTTCGCCAGCCCCGGGTCGATGAACGGGAAGATGGCGGCCAGGGGCGAAAGCAGCGAGCCGAGGCCCACCGCGGCGCCGCCCTGGGCGATAGCCGCGCCCGGTTCGACGCCCAGCTTGGGCGACATCAGCGGCCCCTTGATCGTCACGGGCAGCAGCACCCGCACCAGCCGGAACTTCTTGTCGTGGCCGCGGAAGCGGAAGTCCAAGCGCTCGGTGTCCAGATTCACAGCGCCTTTGCCGGCGATGAGCACCGGGCCGGTATCGAAGACGATGTCGTTGGCGGTCATCACCCCGCCGGTGGTCTGGAAGTTGGCCACGGCGCAGCGCACCGGCGTCGTGTCCTTCTTGTTGAGGAGACCCAGGCCCTTGACGACGTTCACACCGGCGAGCTCGGCGAAGGCCTTGCGGATCTCGCCACCGGTCGACACCACCGTGACCTGGCCGTTGGCGCTGGCGAACGCCTTGTGGACGCTGTTGCCGGTCCCGGTCAGCTTGGCGCGGCCCACCACCGGCCCGGCCAGCGCCGGAGCGCCCTGGAACTGGAAGGGGATCAGCGATTCGATCCGGGAGTTCGTCAGGCGCAGGTCGAGATCGGTGACCGGTGTCGCCTTGCGCGCATCCAGATTGGCGTAGCCGGTGACCTCACCGCGCGGCAGGTCCAGCTTCAGCGGGTTCGCGCGCAGCAGGCCGTCGTCGAGGCGCACGCGGACAGAGCCGGAATTCAGCTTCACCGGCGTGTCGCGGATCGATCGGGCGCTGTAGCTGACGTCTGCATCCATCGCGCGGATGCGGCTGACGTCCAGCGGCGCGTCCGGCAGTAAGCTCTGCTGGGCGACCATCGTGCGGGCGATCGCCGCCTGTTCCGGCGAAACGGTCTCGCCCGGTCCCGCCTTCGGCGCCGCGCCGAACAGGGCGCCGAGATCGTCCCAGTCGAGGCTCTGGGACTGCAGGTTGGCTTTCAGGAATGGCCTCTCCTTGCCGGTATCGACCGACAGGTCGCCCGACAGGTCGCTGTCGCCCACCCGGCCGCCGAGGTTGTCGACCCGCCACACCAGCCCGTCGCGCGAAAGCCGGCCGCGCAGGCTGTAGGGTGGCGTATTGGGCAGGGCCACGCCCGTAAGCGGGAAGAGTTCCGCCATATCGGGACCGCGGGCCGTGGCGTTCATGTAGAACCTGCCCATGTCGAACGGCTTCGGCACCGCCCCCCGCGCGGTGATGTAGGTCCTCCCCGCGTGGAGATCGACGTCGAAGGGATAGGGCTTGGTCCGTTCGATGTTCAGCAGCGGCCCGCCCACGACCTCTGCGCGGAACGGCGCACCGTTGATCGTACCCTTGCCGGCAAGTTCGAAGCCGCGATTGTCGGCCCCCAGCTTCTCGCGGGCGTTGATCGTCCCCTGGAAGCGGATGTCCCGCTGGGTGTCGAGATAGCGAAGCTGGCCGTCGCGGATCACGAAGCGCTGGATCGGCGGCAGGTCCATGGGCTTCTTCTCGCGCCCATCCGAGAAGTCCCAGTTCTTCCGGCCCTTGTCGTCGGCCAGAAGCGAGAAATTGGGGCGCTCCACCGCGAGGACCCGGATGTCGGCCTTGCCCCACAGCAGTGGAATCAGCCGCACCCGCACGCGCAGGCGGTCGATGGTGCCCAGCTTCCCCTGCCCTGCCCAAGTCGGGTTTGCGATGGAGATGCCGTCCACGGTCGCGCTGGGCCGCCAGGACCACAGGTTCACGTTCAGGTCGCCAGCGATCGTGACCTGCCGGTGCAGCCGTGCGGACGCGACCCGCTCCAGCGGCCCGCGGAACCAGTTCCAGTCCCAGATGAGGATCAGGATCGTGACCAGGATGGCCAGGATCGCCAGCACGGCGCCTGTCCAGCCCAGAGCCTTCTTTGCCGGGCCGCTCAGCTTCGGCGGATGCGGATGCGTTAGCCGCTCCCGCAGCGGACGGCGCGCGCCCGGCTGCTCGTGGCGGGACCGCGCCCGGCGAGGGCCAGGCTTCTGTTCGGGTACGCGCTGTTCGCTCACGGCAGGCCTCCGGGAGCCTCCACAACGCGCGGCCCCCGGCTCCGTTTCCCTTGGATATTCTAGTGGCTAACCCCGCGCGCCCGGATGGCCTGCCGCAACGTCGCGAGGATGATGGCCAGGTCGAAGGCAAACGACTGCCGCTCAAGGTACTCGGCGTCCAGCCTCACCTTCTCCGGGATCGGCAGCTCATCGCGACCATTCACCTGGGCCCAGCCCGTCACACCGGGCCGCAGCCGCTCGACGCCGGCCATCGTGCGAAGCTCGACGAGGTCATGCTGGTTGAACAGCGCCGGCCGGGGGCCAACCAGGCTCATGTCGCCCTTCAGCACGCTCCAGAGCTGGGGAAGCTCATCCAGGCTCGACCGGCGCAGGAAGCGGCCGATCGGCGTGATCCAGCGCTGCGGATCCTCAAGCAGGTGCGTGGCGACGTCCGGCGTGTCGGTCCGCATCGAACGGAACTTGGGCATCCGGAACTCTCGGTTCCCGCGCCCCACGCGGCGCGACCAGTGGATCGCCGGGCCGGGACTGCTGAGCCTGACCGCGGCGGCGACCAGGAGCAGGACAGGCCAGGCCAGCGCCAGGCCCGCCAGGGCTGCGAGGATGTCGAACGCGCGCTTCAGCACCGGCCGTTGTTAGCTCCGGCCGGCGCTTCGCGCCACGTCAGGCTTCGGGCTCGACCGGCGGAGGCGCGGCCTTCTTCACGCGCGCCTTCGGCGAAGGCTCCGGCGCCGGCTCGCCCAGAAGCGGCGCCGGCTCGTCGAGGATCGGCTCAGGGCCGGCCTCCAGCACCGGCGCCGGCGGGACCTCCGGTTCAACGATCTGCGCCTCCAGCAGCGGGCTGAACGGTCCGGCCTCGCCGCCCACCGGCGCGACGGGAAGGTCGTCCGTGACGCCCATCGCCGCCTCCAGCGCGTCGTCCGCCACCTCGGCGGCAGCCTCCACCGTCTCGGCGACCGCCTCGATCGCCTCGATGGCGGCGGGCGGCGCCGGCAGCGTGCGCGCGGCCTCGAACATGGCTTCGAGGTTCATCGGCCGCGCCCATCGGGTCATCCACCAGTACGCGACGCCGCTGGCCGCGGCCGCGCCGAAGTAGGACCAGAGCGGCGAGGCGACACCCATCATGAGTTCGGGGCTCATCCGCGTGTTGGGCAGTTCGGGAAGATCGAAGGACGCCATGGGAGAGTTCCTTGCGGCACAGGAATTGTGCATCGCAACATAACACGCCCGCAAACTTCGCAGTTGCGAAACTATTGTGGCGAGAGCGGATACACCCGGGCATCGCCGCCGGCGCCCAAAGCTTGCGCCACCCAGCCGCAGATCGCGGCAAGCGGCGCGGCCAGGTCGGGTCCGTCGACCAGCACCAGCCCACAGCCGTTCATCTTCATCGGATCGGTGAGGGGCCGCATCCGCGTCTCGGCCACGACGATGGGCGCGGCGACCTCGTCCTCCAGGTCGCGCAGGAAGCTGTCGAGGGTCTCCAGGTCCTTGATCGGCAGCCAGACCAGCGCCTGGACCTTGGGATTCTTCGCCCGCAGCGCGGCCAGGGTCTCGACGATGCGGTCGTAGTCGTCGGGCTTCTCGAACGGCGGATCGATCAGCACGAGGACGCGGCCCTGCGCCGGACACTGCTCCACCGCCGCCAGATAGCCGTCGGCGTTCAGGGTGCGCACCCCGGGCCGCCCCTTCAGCGCCTGCGCCAGCGCGGCGTGCTCCTCCGCGCGCAGCTCGCAGGCGATGTAGCGGTCGCCCGCCCGCAGAGCCTCGGCGATCAGCCAGGGAGACCCCGGATAGCGGCGGACCTCGCCCCCCTTGTTCAGCGCCGCCACTGCGTTGGTCAGTGGCCGAAACTCCGGCGGCGCGTCGGACGCGGCCATCAGCTTGGCGATCCCAGCCTCAGCCTCCCCCGACTTGCGCGCCTCGGCGCCCGCCAGGTCGTAAAGGCCGCGGCCTGCGTGCGTGTCGACGACGGTCAGCGGCGCGCCCGCCGCGGTGAGCTCGCTCAGCAGCCGCAGCAGGCCAGCGTGCTTCACCAGATCCGCGAAGTTCCCGGCGTGGAAGGCGTGGCGGTAGTTCAAGGTGATCCTTTGTCGGCGGCCGGAACCGCGCCGGCCATATCACGTTGCCCGCCAGCACGTGGAGGGGCGCGGATGCCCAAGGACATGAATGAGGCGCCCCGGGGCCTGAGCTACGTCAGCGACCAGGACCCCGGCCTGCGCCGCAAGCCGGCGCGCAGCCAGGGCTTCAACTACGTCGACGCCGACGGCAAGGCGGTGAGCGACGAAGCCACGCTGGATCGCATTCGCGCCCTGGCGATCCCTCCGGCCTGGACGGACGTCTGGATCTGCCCCGATCCGCGCGGTCACATCCAGGCGACCGGCCGGGACCAGCGCGGCCGCAAGCAGTACCGCTACCACGCCCGCTGGAGCGCAGAACGCGGACTGAACAAGTACGACCGCGTCATCGCCTTCGGCCGCGCCCTGCCCCGCCTGCGCAAGCGGGTGGACGCCGACCTCGCCCGACGCGGCCTGCCGCGGGAGAAGGTCCTCGCCGCAGTGATCCGGGTGATGGAGATGACCTTGATCCGGGTGGGCAACAACGAGTACGCCCGCCAGAACAAGAGCTTCGGCCTCACCACCTTGCGCGATCGCCACGCGAAGATCGGATCGGCGAAGGCCGTGTTCGAGTTCCGCGGCAAGAGCGGCAAGGTTCACACCACCGGCTTCAACGACCGTCGGCTGGCCCGGATCGTCAAGGCCTGCCAGGATCTCCCCGGCCAGCGCCTGTTCCAGTACCTCGACGACGACGGCCAGCGCCGGGCCGTCGAGAGCGCCGACGTCAACGCCTACATCCGCGAGACGCTGGGCGAGGACTTCTCCGCCAAGGACTTCCGCACCTGGGCCGGCACGGTCGCCGCCGCGCGGGCGCTCACCATGCCGGAATGCTCGGACCTCGCCGCCTCCAAGCGGCATGTGAACACCTGCGTGAAGGCGGTCGCCGGCCTGCTCGGCAACACCGCCGCCGTGGCGCGCAGCGCCTATATCCACCCGGCGATCCTCGACGCCTACGCCGCGGGCAAGCTCGACCTGAAGCCTGGCAGGGGCGAGCGCGCCTTCGAACTGGCAGTGCTGCGCTTCCTGGAAGCTGCGCGGTGACGTTGCGACAGCCTCGCGGCGCGTCCTGACGCCCACTATGGTGATCGCCGATAAGGTGCGGGCCAACCGCGCCGTCGGAGGATCCTCATGCTCGGCCCTGGGTGGGCGGCAACAAGGCCGAGTTCACCGGCCAGACGATGGCGGCCATGGGGGCCCGCATCGCCCAGCACATCGCCGAGAAGGGCGCCGGCGACATCCGTCCCGAACTGGCGGCCATGGTCGGCGCGGCGATGCCGCCCAAGGCGGACGGATCGCTCAGGGGTTCGGCGCGTCTGGCGATGGCCCGGCGCGCCGCGCGAGCACGGCGCCGACCAGCGCGCCAACGAGGGCCATCAGCAGCGAGAAGGCGAAGCGGACTGTAAGCAGATCGCTCAGCGGCGTCATCGGCAGGCCGGCGAGCAAGTCCAGGACCGCGTAGGCCGCCCACATCGCGGCGGCGAACCTCACGGCGTGCCGCTCGGGACGGCGCCGTCCCAGAAGCCAGGCGGCGGCGAACATCAGCACCACGCCGCCCATGGGCCCGGATGTCGCTCCGATCCGGGGGGCGAGTTCGTTGTAGTAGGCCTGGTCCCGCCCCGGCTCCACCAACATAGCCCATGCGAAGATGACCGCCGTGGTCGCCAGCAGGTTCAAGATCAGCACGACCAGACCGGTCAGCGCGGCCTTCCCGAAGTCGATCGGCTTCATGCCCCGTCCCCCGTCGGCGGCGAGCTTAGCCCACGCGCCCTACCGGCGGTAGGTGAAG
Source organism: Phenylobacterium sp. (assembly GCF_024508875.1). GTDB lineage: Bacteria > Pseudomonadota > Alphaproteobacteria > Caulobacterales > Caulobacteraceae > Phenylobacterium. Next base: position 18,935 of record NZ_JANINU010000224.1, on the reverse strand, counting down.
CCGATCCGGACGGTGCGCGGCGCCGAATAGCTCTCGACGCCGTCCGCGGTCTCGCCCACCTCGAGCTTGCGATCGGTCAGGTTCTCGACGGCCAGGTAGAGCTCCGCGGCGTCGGTGAAACGCCAGCCGGCCCGCGCGTCGACCTGCACGCCCGCCGACAGTCGCCGGCTGTTCAGGTCGTCCTCCCAGCGGGCGCTCTCGTAGCGGACGTCGGTCGCCAGAGTGACCGCATCGCTCGGACGGACGTTCAGCCCCGCGGTGACGGTCCACTTCGGCGTCTGCGCCGGCCGCAGGCCTGTGAGCTGGGGCGCGGCGGTCCCACCATGCACCTCGGCGTCGGTATAGGCCGCCGCCACGCGCCAGGAGATCGCTGGAACCAGGTCGCCCGACGCCTCGCCCTCGACGCCCCAGGCCTCGATCTCGCCGGCGTTCTGCCGCTGGCGCAGCGTGCCGCCCGCGGGGACGAAACCGGCCAGCGGGAACGTGCCCGGCCCCACGCCGATGGTGACGTTGGTGATCGGGTCCTTCAGCCGGTTCCAGAACACATCGCCGGACCACCGCACCGGGCCGACGTCGCCGCCGAGCCCCGCCTCTGCGCCCTGCAGCGTCTCCGGCTTCAGCGTCGGATTGGCCTCGGTGATATCGTTGCCCACCCGGAACGGCCGATGCAGCTCGTTGAGCGTCGGCGCCCGGAAGCCGGCATAGGCCGCGGCCCGCAGGTAGAGGTCCTCGCTGACCGCATAGCGCAGGCCGACGCGGCCGGTGGGCGTGGTGTCGGAGCGGTTCGGGGCCGCCGAGTTCAGCGTCACGGCGCCCGTGGCGGTATCGCGCTCCACCCGCATCGCGTCATAGGCCCGGCTCCGGTCCACGCGCACGCCGCCGGTCAGCAGCCATGGGCCCTGGTCCAGCGCCGCCTCGACGTAGGCGCCCGCCACCAAGGTCTTGCCGCCCGCCTCCCTGTCGCGGGTGAAGGCGCCGTTCATGAACCGGAACCGCTCGTGCTCGGTCCCGTCGGCGAGCCGCACGTCCGCCCCGACTTCCCAGTTCAGCGGCCCCGACCTGGCCTGCCAGGCGGCGTTCAGGCCATAGCCGGTCGCGGGGGTGCTGTACTGGTCATTGGCGGGGGTCGTAGCGCCCCGGCCCGCCGCCACCGCGACGGAACTGTTCTCCAGGTCGCTCCGGCGCACCCAGCCCTGTAGGCGCCAGCCGCCCACGCCCTCGGACGCCGGCTGCGCGAGGGTCAGCGTCGCGGACTGCCCCGTCGTGTTGGACCGCGCCCCGACCAGGCCCGCCTCCTGGTTCACCTGGAAGGCCGAGACCCGCAGCGCCACCTGCACGCCCGAAATCTCGCGTTGCAGCCGCACCGCCACCGAGGCGTCGTCCATCCGCAGCCGGGTGTCGGCCGCGCCCTGCCGAGGCCCGCGCACGGCGTGATAGCCGTCGGTCCGAGAGCCCGCCGCGGTCACCAGCAATCCCGGAACGCCCGCCACCACAGCGGCGCGATAGCTGCCCCGCTGCCCGCCGGAGACGTCCGCCACTGCCAGGCCGTCGGGCGTCTCGCGCTCGCGCAGCGCCACGACGCCCGTCAGCGCGCCGGCGCCATAAGGCCCCGCGCCCGCCCCCCGCACCACCGTCGCGCCCTCGATCCCCTCTGACGGCAGGCCGCTCCAGATCACCCAGCCGCCGAACGGATCGTTCTGCGGCGCGCCGTCCAGGGTCACCAGCGCCCGGCCCGCGCCCGACGGCGCGATCGCCCGCAGCGACAGGCCCTGGGTCGTGGGGTTGGCGGCGCCCGAACCGGTGCGACGGAACAGCGAAACGCCCGGCGCGGTCTTCAACGCCTCGTCCAGCCGGGGCTCGCCCTTCAGCGCCTCGGCGTCGATCTGCACGGCGCTGAAAGCCGCCTCGCCGCCCAGAGGCGCAAGGCGCGGGGGGTGGACGACCACGATCTCGACTTCCGGAGCCGGAGGCGGCGGCATATCGGGCATGTTGACTCGTCAGGCTGATGCGGCGAACGCCGCGAGGGCTAATCAGGCGGGAGGGAGAGCGCAATGACCAAGGTCGCCATCGTCACGGGAGCAGGCAGCGGGATCGGGCGGGCTGTGTCCTTGGCGCTCGTTGCGGCGGGCTGGAGCGTTACACTCGCCGGTCGCCGCGCCGATGTCTTGCAGGAAACAGCCGCGCTCGCTGCGCCGGGGTCCACGCTGGTCCATCCGACCGACGTCAGCGACGAGACTTCGGTCGATGCGCTGTTCGACGCCACCAAGGCGCACTTCGGCCGGCTGGACCTGCTGTTCAACAACGCGGGGACCGGCGCGCCGCCCGTTCCCATTGAGGACCATTCGCTCGACCACTGGCGCCGCGTCGTGGACATCAACCTGACGGGCGCCTTCCTCTGCACCCGCGCCGCGTTCCGCCTCATGAAGGACCAGGACCCGCGCGGCGGCCGCATCGTCAACAACGGCTCGATCTCGGCCCATGCCCCGCGGCCGCGCTCGATCGCCTACACCGCCACCAAGCACGCGATCACGGGGCTGACCCGCTCCACCGCCCTGGACGGCCGCGCCTACGATATCGCCTGCGGCCAAATCGACATCGGCAACGCGGCCACCGAAATGACCCGCGCGATGGCCAAGGGCGTGCCCCAGCCGGATGGAACGATGAAGGTCGAGCCCACCATGGACGTCCAGGCGGTGGCGGACGCGGTCGTCTACATGGCCGGCCTGCCCTTGTCGGCCAACGTGCAGTTCATGACCGTGATGGCGACTCAGATGCCCTTCATCGGCCGCGGCTAACGCAACGCCGCCTGCGGCAGGGCGTCGCAAGCTGCGCCTTAGGAAATTGCCCAAATTAACGGCTGCCCGAGAGAAGAATGCCGATAACTTAACGCCGTTCTCTTTGCGCTGCACCATTGTTGCTGCGGCGCAGCAACTTAGCCCTTGCGTCCGCGGCAAGCCGGGTGAATCTATGGGTCATCGGCGGCAGACACGGTGAGCGTCAGTACTCCCGGCCCGCTGAGAGGAACGCTGGAAAGGGGTTGGCTCAACCCTTGTCCCGGAAACAAACGCCATGATCCGCATTCTCACTGTCGCCGCCGCGGCCGCCATGCTCGTCGCCGCCCCCGCTTCCGCCCAGTCGATGAAGGTCGCCGTGACCGGCAAGACCACGGAGCAACTGCACGTCGACATCGCGAAGGCCGCCAAGAAGGTCTGCAACCGGGCCGTCGTCGGCGCCTCGTTCCCGCGCGAAATGTACGCCGCCTGCTACAAGGCCACCGTGGAAGCCGCGGTGACCAAGGCCAACGACCCGGCGCTCGCCGCCGCGGCCGGCATCACCCTGGCCTCGCGCTAAGTTTCAGCTCGCGCCGAACGGAACCGGCGCCGGGGTCTCGACCTCGGCCTCGGCGAAGTTCGGCGCGCGCTTCTGCATGTTGGCCATCACGGCCTCCACCTGATTGGGCGACCCGATGAGCGCCGTCTGCTCGCGGCTCTCCTCCATCAGCACCTCGCGCTGATCGGCCTCGGCCGCCAGGTTCAGCAGACGCTTCGCCGCCCGGATGCCGTGCGGGTTCTTGCCCGCCACGTCGCGCGCGAACGCCAGCGCCTCGGCGCGCGGGTCGGCGGTGAGCCGCGTCGCGAAGCCCAGTTGCAGCGCTTCTTCGCCCGTGAAGATCCGGCCCGAGTAGGTCAGCTCGCGGGCGATGTCGTCTCGCACCAGCTGGCGCATCAGCACCAGGCCGGCCATGTCCGGCACCAGTCCCCACTTGATCTCCATCACCGACATCTTGGTGTCGGGCGCCACGAAGCGCATGTCCGGGCCGCAGGCGAGCTGGAAGCCGCCGCCGAACGCCACACCGTGCACCGCGGCGATCACCGGCACGGGGATCTCCCGCCACACCATCACCGCGTGCTGCGCCCGGTTCGAGCCGCCGGGCGTGCGGTTGGCGGTGACCAAGGCGCCGGTCGTCCCCTGCCCGCGCTCGCGCGTCCCCGAGGCCATCTGCGAGAAGTTGCCCATATCCAAGCCGGCGCAGAACGCCCGGCCCTCGCCGGACAGCACCACGGCGCGCAGGCCAGCCTCGCCCTTCAGCCGCTCGCCTGTCTGGATCAGAGCGTCGAACATGGCGTTGTCCAACGCGTTCATCTTGTCGGCCCGCACCAGGCGCACGTCGGCCACGCCACCCTGGATATCCACCGTCACGCGGTCGTTCATCTCGGTCTCCTGCTAACGCTTCGCCAGCACGTAGCCGGCGCGCGGGAAATGCACATGCACCACGTCCAGCTCGCCGCACTCGCGGGCGAGGGTCACGCGGTCGTTCGTCAGGTTCACCAGCACGCCCTCGACGGGATCGCGACCATAGTCGTCGGCCTGGACCACCACCGCGTCGCCCTTCTTGAGACCGGACGGATCGTCGGACGCGCAGACCCCTGCGTCGACCGGCTGGCTGGTCATGGCGGCCTGCAGCGCCTCGGACGGCTTCATCTCGCTACGCTGACCGTGGCCGATGGTCTTGAGCCGGTCGCGCCAGGCCTGGAGGCGTGGCAGGCCTTCCATCAGGACGGCGGCGACGTGGGGCGCGGCGCCCCCCAGCCACCAGACGTTCATCCAGGCCGCCACGTCCGCCAGTGACGGCGTCGCGCCGCCCAGGAAGTCGCCGGCGAGGCCGTCTTCCACCCATGCGGCGTAGGCCCGCCACTGCTGGCGCATGAACGGCGCGGCGGCCTTCATGGCCCCCACGTCGAACGGCCGGCCCGACAGCTTCTCGCGATCGGCGATGAACTCCTTGGGCACGGCATCGCCCATCTCGGCAAAGATCACCGCCACGCTGGCCTGGAACCAGAGCCGGTCGGCCCACAGGTTCACCGCCCAATCGCTGCCGCCGCCCAGCGCCGGTTTGGGATGGCGCCGCTCCAGCTCGGCCATGATGACCTGGCTGTCGCAATAGACGTCGGCGCCGATCTGCATCACCGGAATGCGCCGGTAGCCGCCGGTCAGCGGGATCAGGTCGGGCTTGGGCATGATCACCGGCTGGATCACCGAGCGCCAGGCCAGCCCCTTCACGCCCAGCATCAGCCGCACCTTCTCCGAGAAGGGAGAGGTGTCGTAGTGGTGCAGGATGATCTCGGACGCCGACATCTAGACGACCACGACGCCTTCGCCGGGCGGATTGGCGTACAGCGCGTCCACCAGAGCCTTGCGGTTCTCGAGCGTGGCGCGCTGGTTAACATAGCCCTTGTCGGTGATCTCGCCAGCGTCGATCGACGGGGGCTCCAGCATCAGGGCGAACCGGGCGATCCGGCGCGACGACCCGCCCGCCGTCGCGTTGAACTCGGCGATCCGCGCCTTGAGCACCTCCTTGAGCTTCTCCACCGGGTTCTCGCCCAAGGTCGGCAGCGCCGCAGGCGAGGGCCAGATCAGCGCCCCGGCGAACGGCTTGTCCTGACCGGCGATCACCATGTCGAAGGCGTAGGGCGTGCAGGCGGCCACCAGATCGGGCCGCAGCGTGCCCACCGAGACCCAGGTGCCGGAATCCAGCTTGAAGTCCTCGGTGACCCGGCCGTCGAACACCAGGCCGAGTTCCGGCTGGTCCGGGTCCAGGAACCGGCAGGCGTCGCCCAGCTTGTAGAAGCCCTCCTCGTCGAAGGCCGCCTTCGTCTTCTCGGGGTCGTTGTGGTAGCCGCTGGTGACCGTCGGCCCCTTCACCCGCACCTCCAGCTTCGAGCCGTTCGGCACGAGCTTCAGCGTGGTCCCCGGCAGCGGCAGGCCGATCAGCCCTACCAGCTCGGTGATCCAGTGGACCACCGTGATGCCTTGCGTCTCCGTCGCGCCGTACATCGTGGTCAGCGGAATGCGATAGCCGGTCTCGGCGATGGCCAGGGCCTGCAGCCGCTCCGATACGTCGCTGGACAGCGTCGCGCCGCCGTAGCCCGCGCTGCGCAGGTTCTTGAAGAAGCTCTTCCGCAGCGCCGGATCGCGCTCCATCGCCTCGACCAGCATCCCGAACGCCACCGGCGCCGACCCGAAGGTCATCGGCGAGATCTCGTACAGGTTCTTGATGGTGGTCTCGAACTGGCCGGGGATCGGCTTGCCCTCGTCCAGGTGCAGCGTCGCCCCCGCCCACATCGCGCCGTTGAAGCCGATGTTGCCGGCCGAGATGTGGCTCCAGGGCATCCACTCCAGCGCCTGCGGGATGAGATCCGGGTCGGCGGGCTCGTCGCGGATGCCCTCCATCCCCGAGATCACCCCCGCGAACATGCCGTGGGTTTGCGGCACGCCCTTCGGCATGCCCGTGGAGCCCGACGTGAAGAGGTACTTGGCGACCGTCGAATGGTTCAGCGCCTCCCGGGCGGCGTCGACCGCGGCGGTGGGCTCGGTGGTCGTCAGCTCGGACAGGGCGATCGTGCCGTTTCCGCCATCTACGGTAACGAACTCCAGCGACGGATCCAGCGCGCGCAGGGTCTCGAACGCCCGGGCGAACATGTCGCTGTTCTGGGCGAACACCACCTTCGGCTCCACGGTGGCGAAGCAGTGCTTCAACTTGGCGTGGTCGGTGGAGATCAGGCTGTAGGCCGGGCTGATCGGGGCGATCGGCACGCCCGCCGTGTAGCAGCCCAGCATCATCAGCGCGTGCTCGACCGAGTTGGCCGACAGCACCATCACGCTGTCCGCCCCCGTCAAGCCATGGGCCAGCAGCCACTGCGCGATGCCGTCCGCCGCCCGCTTCGCCTCGCCGTAGGTGACGCCCTGCCAGGGCCCGTGGCCCGGCGCCCGCTGCAGGATGTAGGGCCGGTCGGGGTGCGCCGCGGCCTTCTCGGCCAGCAGATGCGCGATGGACCGCGGCCCCTCGGCCGGCGGATGGTTCGAGCGGACGTAATAGGTCCCGTCAGCGGACTTCTCGATGCTGACGTCCGGCGCCTTCTGCGGCAGCGGCTTGAACGGAGGCAGCGTCGCGACGGCGGCGCCAGGGTCGTCGGCGGGGCTCATGCCCGTCCTCCCGTTGTCATTGCTTGCCTTAAGCCTACGCCAGCCACGCAGCCCTGCAACGGCGCCCCCACGTAAGCGATGTGCGAGTCTGGTTGCGCAGGGTCAACCTGGGCTAGACGACACCAGGGGTTCGCCACGGGATTCGCCATGCGTTTCGTGCTCATGAAAGGGGAGTCGCAGTACGGGTCCCTGCGCCTGCACATCGATCAGTTCGGCGCCGCGCTGCGCGAGCTGGGCCACGAGGTCACCGTCCTCGACCTGACCGACCCGGCCGGGCGCGCCGCCCTCGACGCCTCGCTGGCCTCGCCACCGGACTGCTATTTCGGGATGGGTGGCGTCGCCGCGGAATACCGAACGGCCGCGGGTGCTTCGGTCTACGACGCCCTGGACGTGGTCTACGCCACCATGCACGTCGACCACCCCGTCTATCATGCGCTGCGGGTCACAGCGAAAATCCGCAAGGAGGTCGAGTTCTTTCTCGACCGCACGCACGTCCAGTTCATCAACGCCTGGCCCAGCGCCCGCGGCGTGGCGCACCTCGGCTTCCTCCCGCCCGGCGCCAACGAACTGCCGGAGCCGGTGGACGTCTCGGACGAGGCGTTCGAGCGCCGCGACATCCCACTGCTCTTCACCGGCACCTACCGCGGCCCGCCGACCGAAGCGTGGGCCGACTGGCCCGAGAGCCCGGCCCGGGAGATCGTCGCCGAGATCGCCGCGCGCATGGTTTCCGACGGCCGCCTCGCTCTGCTTGACGCGCTGAAGGCGGCGCTCGCCGACCGCGGCGCCCAACTCACCGGCGAACTCTTCGAGCAGTTCGTGCCGTTGCTGCAGCATGCGCAGGGCTTCGCCGAGGCCTACCACCGCAACGCCCTGCTCCACGAACTGGGCCGCGGCGGCCTGCCGCTACACGTCTATGGCTCCGGCTGGGAGCCGCTGGCGGCGCAGTATCCTTCGTTCGTCTACGGCGGCGTCGGCAGCTTCGAGGAGACACTCGGCCTGCTACGCCGCGCGCGCGTCGTGCTCAGCACCAATAACGGCTTCGTGGCGGGCGGCCACGAACGGGTCTTCACCGCCATGTGCGGCGGCGCTGCGGTGTTCGGCGAGGCCAGCAAATACTACGCCGAGGCCTTCAAGGAGGGCCGCGAGATCGTCACGTTCCCGTGGAGCCAGATCGACCGCGTCGCCGCCCGGCTGGCCGCGCTCATGGAAGACACGCCGGCCGCAGCCGCGATCGCCCGCGCCGGCCACAAGCGTGCGATGGCCGAACACCGCTGGTCCGACCGCGCCGCCAAGGTGGTGAAGGCCGTGAAGCAGGTCCGCTAAAGCAGGGCCTCGTACTCGGCCGGCGTCCCGCAGAATACCACCTCGTGGCGGCCGATCAGATTGTAGCCGATCCTGCGCCCCCGCCGGAGCAGGTGATTGTAGAGCGGCGCGACGTACAGCTCCGCGGCCTGCGGCGACCTGCGTTCCTCGTCGAGCGCGGCGCGAAAATCGTCCGCCGCCGCGAAGTGGTAGAGGCCGGTGCAGCAGAGGTCGGAGATCGGGCGCTTCTCGGCGGTCTCCAGCGCCCACGGTTCGGGCCCCGGCGCGGGCCTCACGTAGGACCAGTTCGCGCCCTCGCCGCGGAACACCTCCAGCCAGCCGTCGGCGCGATCCAGGAGGCCGCCGGGAAACTGGAAACCGGGCCGGAAGGTGTCGATGTTGAAGATCGTGAGCTCGCCGTCCCACGCGCCCAGCCCCTGCTCCACCGTCTCGGCCTGGCCCGCGGTCGGCCGCTCCAGCCCCACGACCTCCCAGGTCGCGATGCCCAGCCGGCGCACCTCCGCCTCGACCCAGCCGATCGCGTCCAGCGCCGTAATGAACACGAAGGGGTCGCTGTCGAAATAGGCCTCGAAGCTGCTGACGGCGTGCTCGAAGACCGTGCGGCCATGCAGGTCCAGCATGAACTTTGGCCGGTCGTAGCCGGCGTCCAGGAACCGCTGCGAGCGGCCCGCCATCGGAATGACGATCATGCGCCGAGGTCCAGGAAGAGGCGCAGCGCGTTGGCCACGAACGCCTGCTGCCGATCCGGCCGGTCGGCGTGCAGGGGGACCATCGACAGGAACAGGCCGGTCATCGCCGCCCGCACGGTGGGCGACAGCGCCGCCTCGCCATCGACGGCCATCTCCCCCAGCGCCGCTTCCAGCCACGGCTGGGCGGCGATCTCCTCGAAGGAAAGGCTGAAGTCGCCGTCCCGCTCGAAGGCCACGTAGCGACCGGCGATGATCTGGTCGTACCGCCCGACCGCGGAATGGGCCAGCTTGGCGAGGTCGTAGCGCAGGTCGCCGTAGATCCCCGGCCGCTCGCCCACCAGGCCGCGCGGGTCCAGCGCCCGCACGCGCTTCACCCGGCTGTCGTAGAGCAGGTTCGAGAAGCAGAGGTCGCCGTGCATCACGGTCTCGCGGCGTCCCGAGGCCAGGTCCAGCGCACCCGCCAGCCGCTCGGCGATGACGGTCAGCGACGGCGTGGCCCGGCCTTCGAAACTCAGTGGCCGGTCGATGGGGAACCCGGTCTCCCGTGCGTGGCGCTCGAGCCGCGCCTGCGTCTTGTCCACGCAGAGCGTCCGCAGCGCCACATCCGCCGACCCCTCGCCCTTGTCCGCGGCGCACGCGCTCAGGAGAGCCTCGCAGGCCGTCAGGATCCGCATCCACGAGGCGCGGCCCAGTTGGCCGTGCACGAAAAGCTCGGATAGCACCGGCAGGAACTCGTACTCGGTCTCGTAGAACGCCTTGCCGCCGTCCACGCCGTGCGCGAGCAGCCGCGCCGTATGGATCTGCACCGAGGCGGGGATAGCGTTCAGCCAGTGCGCCTCGGCCCGGATCTTGGCCCGGTCGTCGCTCGTCTTGCGCGCGGTCAGGCCGTCGATCCGCACCGTGTTGAACGCCCGCGCCGTCGTCACAGCCAGCCGCGACTGGAAGAACGGCTGCAGGTGGCCGAAGTCCAGCCATTCAGCGGTCTCGGCCATCTCCACCGGGTGTTCGCCGAGGTAATGGTTCACCCCCGCGATGAAGTCCCCCCGCATCCGGGTGAGCGACCGCAGCAGGCTGAGCGACGAGCCGAAGGCGAAATAGCCCGCCGCGATGGGCCGCCCAGCGTGGCCGTCCTCGCCTGCGAGCGTCGTCTCCAGGCTGGTGACGCGTCCGCCCTCGACCCGCATCTCGGCCCAGGCGTACTCGTTGACGCGCCGCCCCCCGACGATCACGTCGCTGCGCGCGACGGGCGGACGGCCGATCAGGGTGTCGCCATGCAGGATGTGGACAGGCCCCTCGCCGTCCACCACCGAGTTGATCGCGTAGATCACCGCGTCGCCCAGCCGCAGCCCGTCGGGGATGGGCAAAAGGTCCACCCCGCGCTCGGCCAGCCGCCGCGCGTCATGCTCCGGCACGGCGAACGTCTCGGGCACGACCATGTGCATGCGCCCGGCCTCGCCCAGGGCGTCGAGCTGCAGCTCGTAGAGGCGGCGCGTGCCGACCGGCAGGAACGACGGCGGTAGCGGCCCGAACTCGGCGGCCAGCTCCTGGCCCACCACCGCGCCCGACATGATCAGCCGCAGGGGCTCCATGGGTCAGCCCTCGCGCGCGAGAAGCGCCTGGATCTCCTCCAGGCTGAGCGAGGTGAACTCGCTGGGTCGCACGGCCTTGTCGTCGACGTAGAAGCCTTCGGTCCCGCACCAGGGCTTGCCGACGTGGACCTCGTCGTAGGGGATCTCGTGCCGGTCCAGCCACGCCAGGATGACCGGCAGGGTCAGGGCGTTGATCTTGCCGATGGAGTTCTGGTGCGTGCGCATGTTGCGCGCCGAGCAGATGACGATCTCGAAGCCCAGCGCCCGGTACTCCCGCAGCTTCGCCACCAGTTCCAGGTTCGGCCTGCGGTCGGCGTAGCCCAGCCCCGGCTCGTCCAGCGCGAGCGTGCCGTCGAGATCGAAGACCAGCCGCTTCAACGCGTCCTCCCAGCCGAAGCCTCGCGGTTCTAGGACGATTCCGCCCGCGCTGTCGGCTCGCTGGGGTTGTTAGCCGAACGCCGGCGCGAAGCGAATGTTGTCGCGCTCCAGGCCCTTCAGCACCACGTCGATCCCGCCGGACTTGATCATCCATTCCAGGCGGTGGTCGCGGTATTCGCGCTTGAACAGGCCTTTTTCCACCAGCTCGGCGACGTTGGTCATGCTGACCCCGGCGGCGTTCAGCGCGGCGATGTCGGCGACGCAGGCGGCGACCGACGGGCGCGCGTTCGCCCGCGCCAGCCAGGCGGCCAGCCTCGATCCCTCGGCCGGCGGCACGCCGTGCCCGACCGAGCCGTTGAGATAGGGGACCACCGACAGGTCGCCCCAGCCGAACGCCGCGCCGTTGAACCACTCGCGCTCCCCGAGCTGCTTCTCCAGCCAGGCGTAGAAGCCCTCCGTCTGCGTCCGGGCGGCGGCGAACAGGGCCTCGGCCTGCGCCCCCTCGGCGCGGCGGAACCAGCGGATCTCGGAGAGGCCCCAGTTGATCGCCTCGAAGTGGGTGTCCATCACCTCTTCCAGCATCCGCACCCGCGCGCGCTCGGACGGCGAGGTGGGGCGCATGGGCGTGTCCGGATAGGCGTCGTCCAGGTACTCGAGGATGATGGTGGAATCGAAGACCCGGACGTCACCGTCGGTCAGCGCCGGCACTTCGGCCCGCGGGCTGGCTTCGACGAAGGCGCCGGCCGCCCCGCCCGCGCCGAGGCCGCCGGGCATCGTCGTCTCGAACGCCAGGCCCTTCTCGCGCAGCGCGATCTTGACCTTCTGGGCGTAGGGCGAAAGCGGGTGGTCGTAGAGCGTGATCATGCGCGCATGGACTCCGCGAAGCTCATCTTCTGGGCGCGCTTGGCGGCCCGGAAGCCGGGGCGCGCCTGCAGCCGCTCCCAATAAGCCTGCACGGCCGGCGAGAAGCGCTCCGACAGTTCGAGGATATCCGCCAGCACGAGCGCGTAGCCCACGGAGATGTCCGCCGCGGTGAACCGTCCCGCGCAGAGCCATTGCGCGCCGCCGTCCAGCGCGCGGTCGACGTGCCGCAACCGGCTCAGGAACCACTTGGCGTAGTCGTCGGCCGCCACCTCCGCCCGGCCCGGCTCGAACCGGCGATAGCGCAGCACCAGCGTCTGCGGGAACGTCAGTGTCGCCTCGCCGAAATGCAGCCAGTTCAGCCACGCGCCGTAGGCTGGATCGTCCACGGGCACGGCCAGGTCGCTGGGCCCATGGCGTGTCACCAGGTACTGGGTGATCGCCGCGCTCTCGGTCATGAAGGTCTCGCCGTCCTTCATCGCCGGGATCGTGCCCAGGGGGTTGATCTCCAGGAACGCCGGCTCGCGCACCCGCGGCGGAAACGGCAGCAGGTGCAATTCATACGGCAGCCCCAGTTCCTCCAGCGCCCACAGAGGACGGAAGGACCGGGCGTCAGGACAGTGCCAGAGCTCGATCATCTCAGCCTTCCCGCTTGGCGTAGTTCGGGCGACGCTTCTCCAGGAACGCCTGCACACCCTCCTGGAAGTCGCCGTCCGAGCTGGCGAGGATCTGGTTGCGGTCCTCCATGGCGATGGCCGCTTCGAGCCCCTGGGCGTCGATGGCGTGGTTGAGCGCCTCCTTGGTCAGGCGCAGGCCCAGCGGCGTGGCGTGCAGCATGTCGTCGACGAAGCCTTGCGCCTCGGCTTCCAGTTGCTCCTTCTCGACCACGCGGCTGACGAGGCCCAGCTCGTAAGCCCGCTTCGCGTCGATGAAGCGGCCGGTCAGCATGTACTCGGCCGCCACCGACGAGCCGACCATCCGCGGCAGGAAGTAGCTGACCCCGATGTCGCAGGCCGACAGGCCGATGCGGATGAAGGCCGCGTTCATCCGCACGTTCGGCGTCGCGATCCGCACGTCCGACGCGAGGGCGAGCGCAAAGCCGCCGCCCGCCGCCGCCCCGTTCACGCAGGCGATGATCGGCTGAGGGCAACGACGCATGGCGATGACGATCTCGCTGATCTCGCGCTGGCGCGTCAGCCCGGCGCCGATCGAGCGCGAGCCCTGTGGGTCGCCGCGCTCCTTCAGGTCCAGGCCGGCGCAGAACGCGTTCCCGGCCCCCTGCAGCACCACCACCCGTACGTCCCGCCGCCAGTAGAGGTCGACGAAGAACTCGCGCAGCTCCTTCACCAGGTTGCGCGACAGGGCGTTCAGCCGGTCGGGACGGTTCATCGTCGCCCAGACGACCTCGCCCTCCTGGCGCAGTTCCAGATCGGCCATGTTCAGAGCCCTTTCAGCCAGTCGAGCAGGATCGCGGTCACCTCGGCGGGCCGTTCCTGCTGGGTCCAGTGCCCGACGCCCGGCAGTACGTGCAAGCCGCGCAGGTCGGTCACGTGCTGGCGCATCAGCGCCGACGGGTCGGGGATGCGGCCGAAGCCGTTGAAGGCCGGGTCGCGGTCGCCGCCGATCAGCAGGCTGGGCTGCTCGATCTTGCGATCCTTGAACGCCTGCAGCCACTCGAAGTCGCGCTCGTGGTTGCGATACCGGCTGATCGGTCCGAAGAAGCCGGAGCCCTCAAACTCGGCCACGTAGTAGTCGAGGTCGGCGTCGGTCATCCACGCTGGGAACACCCCGGGATCGACCATCCCCTCCAGCAGGGTCGCGCCGTGTTTCTTGACTGGCCACGTGCCGTCGGGCGCATCGCCCGAGATGCCGAAATAGAACTTGCGCAGGAAGTCGCGGACGTCCGCCTCGGCCTCGGCCTCGGGCGGTCCGACGTCCTGGAACCACGCCTGGTAGAAGAAGTGGCCCTTGCTGGTGAACGCCTCGGTGAAGATCTCCGTGAACGGCCGCGTCGGCACGCCGGTATAGGGCACCGAAAGTCCGGCCACGGCCGAGATCACGTCGGGCCGCGTCAGCGCCGTGTTCCATACGATGGGCGCGCCCCAGTCGTGGCCGATCAGGATGGCCTTCCCGCCAGGCGCCAGCGCCTCGGCCACGCCGGCCACGTCGCCGGTCAATTCCTGCATGGAATAGGCCGCGACGTCCTTCGGCTTGTCCGAGCCGCCGTAGCCACGCACGTCGATGGCCGCCACCTGGTAGCCGGCCTGCGCGACCGGCCCGATCTGGTGGCGCCACGAGTACCAGCTCTCGGGGAAGCCGTGGACCATGATCACCAGCGGCCCCTCGCCCTCCACGGCGGCGCGCAGCTTGGCCCGTCCAGTATCGATGGTGCGGAATTCCGGCATGCTCTTCCCCGTCTCGGTCGGCGCGCATGTTCGCCCGCGTTTCGACCGTGGCAAGTCTGACCGTGCGTCACCGTTGACCACTTTCCTGGGCGTGCCAGCATGGCCCGAAAGGGAGGAGCGCCATGGTCTCGCTGACCGACAAGAGCGCCGGCTTCGCGCACGTTCGCTGCACGCTGGGCGACCATTTGGCGACGGTCGTGCTGGACCGGCCCGACCGGCGCAACGCCCTGAACTATCAGGCCTACGACGAGCTGGAGCAGGCGTTCCGCCTGTGCGCGGCCGACGACGAGGTGCGCTGCGTCATCGTCACCGGCGCCGACCCCGCCTTCTGCTCGGGCGACGACGTGGGCGAGATCATGGCCGGGCCAAAGCCGGTGGCGAAGCGAGCCATGCCCGTCACCTTCCAGCCGACGCCTGCCGCCATCGCCGCCCTGGAGTGCGACAAGCCCGTGATCGCCGCGATCAACGGCGCCGCCGTGGGCTGGGGCATGGAGCTGGCCCTCTTCGCCGACATGCGGATCGCCTCGGAGAAGGCGAAATTCGGCGAGCTGTTCGTGAAGCGCGGCCTGGTCTGCGACGTGGGCGGCTTCTATCGCCTGCCCGCCATCGTCGGCCCGGAGAAGGCGGCCGAACTGCTGTTCACCGGCGATGTCTTCGACGCCGCAGAGGCCCTGCGCATCCGGCTGGTCGGCCAGGTCGTTCCGCACGCCGAATTGATGCCGGCGGCGCGCGCCCTGGCCGCCCGCATCGCCGCCAACCCGCCCCTGGCCGTCCGCCACCTCAAGGCCGGCCTCAGCCGCTTCGCCTACGGCGATCCGCGCGAGATCGGCGCCTGGGCCATCGAGAAGATCCGCCTCCTGATGCAGACCGAAGACCACAAGGAAGGCGTCGCCAGCTTCCTCGAGAAGCGCCAGCCGGTCTTCCAGGGGCGTTAGCAGATGACCAGCAACAGCCGATCCGTCGCGGGCCTGACGGTCCTGATCACCGGCGCCGCCAGCGGCATGGGTCGCGCCACCGCGGAGGTCTTTGCCGCCGAGGGCGCACACGTCGCCTGCACCGACGTCGCCGTCGAGAGCGTCCGCGAGGTCGCCGACGATCTCGTCCATCGCGGCTACTCGGCGGAAGCCTGGGCGCTAGACGTCTCCGATCCCGACGCGATCAAGACCGTGACCGACCAGGTCGCCGCCCGCTTCGGCGGCATCGACGCACTGGTCAACAACGCCGGCATCTCGGCCTTCTGCCCGATCGACGCCGCGCCCTACGACGAGGTTTGGGCCCGCGCCTTCTCCATCCTGCTCACCGCCCAGCAGCGGCTGGTGCGCGCCGCCCTGCCCTACCTGCGCAAGTCGGCCTCGCCGCGGATCGTCAACATCGCCTCCACCGAGGCCCTGGGCGCCACCAGCCGCGACAGCCCGTACGCCGCCGCCAAGGCCGGCGTCACCGGCCTCACCCGCGCCCTCGCGGTCGAGCTCGGACCCGAGGGCATCACGGTGAACTGCGTCTGCCCCGGCCCGATCCTCACAGGCATGACCGCCAACGTTCCGGACGAAGACAAGCAGGTCTTCGCGAAGCGCCGCACGGCCATGCGCCGCTACGGCCGCCCCGAGGAAGTCGCCCACATGACGCTCAGTCTGTGCCTGCCGGCGGCCTCCTACATCACCGGAACCACCATCCCCGTTGACGGAGGCCTCATGGCGCGTAACGCCTAGGGTCATGCTTGGCCGCTGCGTCCTGATCGTCGCCGTCTCGGTCGCCGCGGCCGCGGCCGCGCAAAGCTTCAAGCCGCCGCGCACCAGCTTCGGCGCGCCCGACCTGCAAGGCGATTGGGAAGCCTATTCCTTCACCCGCCTCCAGCGTCCGAAGTCGTTCAAGTCCCTGACCGTCACGGACGAGGAAGCCGCCCCGTGGATCGCGGAGCAGCGCGGCATCCTGGTGGGCGTCAAGCCGCCGCCCAAGCCCGGCGAGCCCGCCGACGGCCCCCCGGAAGGCGTCGGCGACGTGGAGAGCGAGCGCTACGAAGTCGACCACGTCGGCCTGGCGCGCATCGACGGCAAGCTGCGCAGCTCCTGGATCGTCGAGCCCACCGACGGCAAGCTGCCCTACAACAACTTCGGGCGCGCCGCGGTCGAAGCCGCCGTGCACGCCGACGAGACGGAGTACGACGGCCCCGAGGCCCGGATGCCCGACGAACGGTGCCTCGTCGCGGTCGGCAGCAGCGCGGGCCCGCCCATCCTGAACACGGCGCAGAACAGCCACTACAAGATCGTCCAGACCCCGACCGAGGTCGCGATCCTCAGCGAGATGATCCACGACGTCCGGATCGTGCGGCTCAACGCGAAGCACCCGGCGGTGACCACCCACCCCTGGCTCGGCGACTCCATCGGCTGGTGGGAGGGCGACACCCTGGTGGTGGAGACGGTCGACCAGAATCCCATCGCCGCCAACCGCTTCACCTCTGGCGGCATCCTGGTGTTGACGCCGGCCGCCAAGGTCACCGAGCGCTTCACTCGGATATCGGACAGCCAGATCCGCTACGACTTCATCGTCGACGATCCGGCGGTTTTCACGCGCCCCTGGCGCGCCGAGATGGTCCTCACGGCCACCACCCGGCCGCTCTACGAATACGCCTGCCACGAGGGCAACTACTCGCTCCCCAACATCCTTGGCGGCGCGCGCCAGAAGGAGCGCGAGGAGGCCGAGGCCAAGAAGCCTCCGTCCAAATAGGACCGGCGCGCGGGCGACTCCGGGATTCGTCCAGGCCGGCGGCCCGGATGCCGCCGCGCAACCCGACGCAACAGGTCGAATGCCGCCGCGCCTAGCGCATCGGCGGCCCGCGCGGATGATCGCGCCGACCCCGCGCTGCGGCCCGCCGCAACGCCGAAAGCCCCGTCATGGAGACCGCCATGCGCAAGCTCGCCTTCACCGCCGCCCTCGCCGCCTTGTCCTTCGCCGCGCCGGGCGCCGCGCTCGCCGCCGCGACCGTCATCGACTTCGAATCCCTCGCGCTGCCGACCACCAGCTACAGCGTCTCGGGCGTCACCTTCACCACCGGCGCGGGCGGCCTCCTCTCGCCCGTCGACGGGCCGAACGGAACCCGCACCGTCATCGGCAATTTCGTCGAGGATCCGAACGACCCGGACATCTTCAGCTTCGACCCCATCCGCGCCGACTTCGCCGGCGTCATGGGCACGGTCGCCGTGGACCTCGGCGACTGGCCGAGCGAGGACTTCGGCGACGAGGACCTGCTGTTTCTTGAGGTGTTCGACGCCTTCGACGTCTCCCTAGGCCGCGTGGAGTGGCTGATCGGCCCCGCCGAGCCCGACTTCAAGACGCTCAGCATCTCCGCGGCCGGCATCAAGTCGGCGACCTTCGGCTCGATCGGCGGCGGCGGCTCCAGCGTCTACGCCGACAACTTCACCTTCGACACCGCCGTGCCCGAGCCGGCGACCTGGGCGCTGCTGATCCTGGGCTTCACCGCGACCGGCGCGATGCTACGCCAGCGCCGCGCGGCCCTCGCCTGAGGTCAGTCGGGCCGGCGCAGGCCCGGGATCTTCCGCAGGAAGCTCTGCTTCTTCTTCGCCTTCGGCTGGACCGGCAGCTCCGCGACCGGCGGAGCGGCGGAGGCCTGGGCCGTCGGGCTCGCCGCAGGCGCCGCGGCGGGCGCTTCGACGGCCGCCACGGTCTGCAGGCCCGCATCCCGGTCGCACCGCTCGTCGCGCTTGGCCATCTCGAAAACGGTCGCCGTCAGCACCGGCTGGCGGCCCGGCTTGTTGGTGCTGACGAACACCGCCAGCGCCCGGCGTCCCGGCAGGTTGCAGAAGGTCTCCCGGAACGCCCAGTCGCCGGCCTCCCACCGGGTCTTGGCCGGGACGAACAGCTCCGCGCGCCGCTTGATCGCCGCCTGGACGGCGTCCTGCACCTGCACCGGCTCGCCCGCGGTCACCCGCACGGTGCAGCTCACCGGGTCCGTCCCGCGCCGGATGGTGACATCGTCGCCGTCGATGTCCTCGACCGGCGCGTTGTCGATCACGGCGGCCAGGCACGCCGCGGTGGCCGACCGCGCCTCCTGCACGGGCTCGGCGTGCGCAGCGGCGGCCGGCAGAGCAAGGAGCAAGGCTAGAGCAAAGGTCCGCATGGCGCTCCGTCGCCTAGCATCGGGGCGGCGATAAGGCGACGGAAAGGCCGCGGTCAGCCCGTGTTCCTCAACCCCGAAGCCACCCCGGCCACGGTGAGCTGGATGGCGAGCTTCAGTTGCGGGTCCTCGTCGCCCGCGCGCCGGCGCGCCAGCAGTTCGAGCTGCAGGTGGTTCAGCGGGTCCACGACCTCGGCCGCCAAGGCGACCGACTCCGCCATCTGCGGATGGTTGTCGAGCAGGCTTTGCCCGCCGCGGATCGCCAGCACCAGCTCGCAGGCCGCGTCGTGCTCGGCCCGGATCGTGTCGAAGATCGCCCGCCCCGCCGGATAAAGCGCGGCGTACTTGCCCGCGATCGCCATGTCGGACTGGGCCAGCGCGACCTCCATGTTAGAGATCATCGAAGCGAAGAGATTGTCGTCGGCGAGGGGCCGCAGATCGTCGGCCGTCAGCCCCGCCCTCGCCGCGCCGCCGGCGAAACCGTACCAGGCCGGCAGCATGAAGCGGGCCTGCGACCAGGAGAACACCCACGGGATCGCCCGCAGGTCCTCGATCCGCCGGCTGGCCGTGCGCG
>NZ_JANINU010000223.1 GCF_024508875.1 Phenylobacterium sp. | reverse complement strand
GACAAGGTCAGCATGTTCGAGATGAACAAGCACCTGGCGGCGCACCTGAAGTAGGCCGCGCGCGGCGCGTGCGCGCCGCCGCCATGCGTGAAATGGAGACCTCGCGGGCCGCTCGCCCTGCGAGGTCTCTTCACTTTCGGGACTCGTGCTTACATAAGGGCCGACCTTCGCGGGCCGACCCGCGACACCCTCTCTCACGGACCCTTTCGTGACCTCGCCCAACAGAGCCATCATCCTCGCCGCCGGCCAGGGCAAGCGCCTCCTGCCGCTGACCGAGGCGCGGCCGAAGTGCCTCATCGAGCTGTCCGGCCGCACGCTGCTGGCCTGGCAACTCCTGCGCCTGCAGGCCGCGGGCGTACAGGAGGCCGTGATCGTCACCGGGTTCCGCGCCGACGCCGTAGAGGCGGAAGTCGCGGCTCTGGACCTGAAGATGCCGGTGCGGCTGGTGTTCAATCCGTTCTACACGGTGTCCGACAACACCGCGTCGTGCTGGATCGTGCGCCAGGAGTTCGACCGCGAGGTCATGATCCTTAACGGCGACACCCTGTTCGGGCCCGGTGTGGCCGAGACGCTGCTGGGCGCGCCGCCCGCCGACATCACCGTCACCATCGACCGCAAGCCGGCGTACGACGCCGACGACATGAAGGTGCTGACCGAAAACGGGCGCCTCAAGGCTATCGGCAAGACGATCGAGGCCTACGACGCCGAGTCGATCGGCTTCCTGCGGTTCTCGAAGGCGGGAGCGGCCAAGTTCATCGCCGGCGTCGAACGCGTGCTCCAGACGCCGGAGGGCCTGCGCCGCTGGTACCTCTCCGTCATCGACGAACTGGCGCGGTCCGGTGTCGACGTGAAGGTGGTGTCCGTCGAGGGCCTCGACTGGGGCGAGATGGATTTCCCGCAGGACGTCGAGAACCTGACTCGGCTATCCGGTCCGTGGGGTGATCCGTCGGTCGCCTGAGGCGCCTATTTTCACGGCTCCGGCGCCCAAAAATTGGCGCCCGGTCCGAAGGAAACAGCGGCCGCGCTCTCGTCGCCGGGGTCGCAACAGCTTCTAAAGCTTTGCAACTGTTACGCTATTGCACTCGCGTTTACGGGAGTCGCGAGAGTGGCAGAGGTGGCCGTGGCCGACACAGAAGAAGCTCTGGTTCCGGAGCGCATCCTGGAATTGTCCGAGCGGCTGTCCACGGCGGCCACGACCAGTATCGCCGACATCGCGAGGATCAACCGCGAGGCCAAGATGCTGGCCATCAACGCCCTGATCACCGCCGCGCGCGCCGGCGAGGCGGGCAAGGGCTTCGCCGTGGTGGCGGAGGAGTTCAAAAATATCTCCGCGCGGATCGACGAAGTCACGGGTGACCTGGAGAGCCAGGTGCAGGGCGACCTGCGGGAGCTTGCGGCGGTCGGCGCCGCGATCCTGGGCCACCTGCGGGGCCAGCGCCTGGCGGACCTTGCGCTCAACGCCATCGAAATCATCGACCGGAACCTCTACGAGCGCACCTGCGACGTCCGCTGGTGGGCGACCGATTCGGCGGTGGTCGATTGCGTCAGCGCCGGCACGCCCGCCGCGGCCGAGCACGCGAGCGAGCGGCTGCGCGTGATCCTCGACGCCTACACCGTCTATCTGGACCTCTGGATCTGCGACGCCCAGGGGCGGGTGACGGCGGTCGGCCGGCCGGAACTCTATCCCCGGGCGACGGGCAGTTCGGTCTCGAACACCGAGTGGTTCCGCAAGGCCAAGGCGACGGCGTCCGGGCAAGAGTTCGTCGCCTGCGACGTCGAGCGCGCGCCGCTGCTGAACGACGCCCCGGTGGCGACCTA
This sequence comes from Phenylobacterium sp., assembly GCF_024508875.1. GTDB lineage: Bacteria > Pseudomonadota > Alphaproteobacteria > Caulobacterales > Caulobacteraceae > Phenylobacterium. The sequence goes on along the minus strand of NZ_JANINU010000223.1, from coordinate 24,679 downwards.
CGCCGCAGCGATCCGGCGGGGCGGCACGGTGAACGGTGAGGTCGTCGGCGTGCTCGGCATCCATTTCGACTGGCAGCCTCAGGCCAATGCGGTGGTGGACGGCGTTCGTCTCACCGACGAGGAAAGGTCCCGCTCTCGGGTGCTGCTGCTGGATCGGGCAGGTCGCATCCTCGCGGCGTCGGATCGCCGGGGCGAACTCACCGAGACCTTCCGGCTGCCCGATGCGGCGACCGGCATGGGCAGCTATGCGGAGAACGGCGTCACCGTGGGTTATGCGGCGACGCCTGGCTACGAGACCTACGAAGGCCTCGGCTGGTACGGCTGTATCGTGCAAGGCGAGCGGGTCGTCGCGGCGAACCCGGGTCGCGCCGACGCGGCCTAACGCTCGACAAGCGATCGCACCAGATCGAGGTCGGCAGGCTTGTCCACGTCGACCGAAGCCAAGCCATAGGGCGTCGGCACGATGGCCGCACGGACCCCGGCGAGGACGCCCAGACGACGCGCCGCGTCCGCCAGCGACAGCCGGCGCAGCAGGTAACGCAGCAGCATGGCCGGGCCGAGAATCTGCGCCATCTTCCAGGGCCGCTTGCGCTCGGCCTCCACGCGCCGCCACAGGTCGATGACAGACAAGGCGCGGTCGTTGGCGAGATAGAACAGGTTGCAGCCCGACCAGTCGCCATCGGCGAGCTTAAGCCAGGTCCGCTTCGTTTCCGGGGCGGCGGCCTCGACCGTGGCGCGCGCGGCTACCAGAACGGTGACGTCGGCGCCTTCTGGCGTGTCGGCCAGGAAGCGGGTCACCCATTCCGGCTGGAGCAGGGCGTGGTCCGCGGTGGTGACTACCAGTGGTGTGCCCAACGCCTCCGCGCCGGCCTTCACACTGAGGCTGGGGCCGGCGGCTTCATCCAGGACTTCGGCGCCCAGGCGCATGGCCTCGGCGCGGACCTCGGCATGACTGGAGATCACGGCGACCCGTCCGCCGCCCGCCGCCCGCAGCGCCCCCACGACGCGGGCCAGAAGCGTTTCCCCGCCCAGGCGGATCAGGGCCTTGTGGGCCGCGCCGCCGTAGGCCGCCACCGGGTCCTCGCCGCCGCGCGAACCCGCCAGCACCAAGGCGGAAAAGCCGGTCACGCCAGCGCCTTCTCATAGAGCCGATAGGTCTTGTAGACCTTCGCGCCGCCGGCGTCGCAGATGCGGCGCATGGCCGTGTTGTCCTCCAGGATCCACGACAGCTCGTAGCGCTCGTAGCCCAGCTTGCGGGCCGCCTGGGCCACCGCGTCGATGAGCTGGAAGGGCAGGAGCTGGCCCCGCAGCGTGCCGGCAAACTTCTTCTTCACGCCCATAAGCGGCACGCGGCCGGTCTTGGGGCCCTTCACCTTCAGCCGCCAGAGCAGCTTCACGAAGCCGAATGGGAAGAGCTTGCCCTTCAAGTCGGCGATGGCCTCGTTGATGTTGGGCAGCAGGATCATGAAACCCGCAGGCTCGCCGTCGATCTCGGCGAACCAGGCCAGACGCCGGTCGATCAGGAGCTTCAGGGTCGAGGCCAGCGCCTTGGTCTCGGCCTCGGTGGTTGGCGTGAAGCCCCAGTTCTCGGACCAGGCGTCGTTGAGGATGCCCGTGAGCGTCCGGACCTCCTCGTCGAACCGCTTCATGTCGAGCTCGCGCAACACCACGCCTTCGGCCGGAGTTTTGCGCACCCGGCGCAGGATGGGGGCGGGCAGGTCGTCGGCGACGCTGCAGACGTAGGCGTAGATGTCCTTGGCGCGGGCGTAGCCGGCCCCCTCGATACGTCCCGGCGTATGGGGCGCGTCGTGGCTCATCATGAACATCGGGGGCGTGTCGTGGCCCTCGACCAGCAGGCCGACCTCCTCGTTGGTGGAGAGGTTCACGGGACCAATGGCGGTCCGGCAGCCCTTGGCCTTCAGCCAGGCCTCGGCGGTGGCGAAGAGGGCCTCGAACACTGCCGGGTCGTCCTCGGCGGCGATGAGGCCGAAGTGGCCGACGCCGTCCTTGGTCTGCGGGTTCAGGTGGTCGATCTGGGCGCTGATCCGTCCGACGTCGCGTCCGTCCTTCACCGCCAGCCAGAACTGGACGTCGGCGTGCTCGAAGAAGGGGTTGCCCTTGGCCGTCAGGGACTCGCCGCGCTCGAACAGCAGCGGTGCGATGTAATTCGGATCGCGTGCGCCCAGCCGCATGGGCACGCGGATGAACCGGTCCAGCTCCGCCTTGGAGACGACCGGGACGATTTCGACGCCCCCCGACACGTTCATCCTTCCAGATAGAGCAAGACCGTTACGCCCAGCGAGGCGAAGATGGCCGGCGCGGCCCACGCCGCGAGGATCGGCGGCACGGCGCCGTTCTCGCCCAGGGCCGTGAACGCCCCGTCGAACACCAGGAATAGCAATCCGGCCGCCAGGCACTGGATGATCAGCGTCGCGCCGCCGCCGCGGAAGTTGGCGAGGCCCGAAGGCGCCGAAAGCAACAGCATCACGAGGCAGGCGATGGGCGCGGCCCAGGCGCGCTGGAGCTGGGTGTCGTAGAAGGTGCGCGGACGGTTGGAGAGGCCGCCCGCCAGCGCCCGGCTGGCCTCGGCCGCCGTGACCGTGGTCTCGCCCGCCGCAAGTTGGCGCACGTCGGCGGGACGCAGGTTTTCGGTCCAGTCCATGGTCGAGGCCTGCCCCTCGGCCACGCTGTTGTCGCCGACGGTCTCGAAGCGGGGCTCGATCAGCCGCCAGCGGCCGTTCTCGTAGGCCGCGGCCTTGGCGCTGGTGCGCTGGACGAGACGGCCGGTCTGGTCGCGCCGATAGATGGTCACTTGCTCGAGACCTCGGCCGTCCGGGTCGCGTGGAACCGCCACCACCACCTCGTCACCGACCCGGAAGGTCACCGGATCGACCGCCTTCGCCTTTTCCTTGGGGGTGCTGGCCTGCCACCAGTCGCTCAGCACGGCGTCGGTCCGGGGCGCGATCTGCAGGCCGATGGCAAGCTGGGCCAGCGTGAGCGCCAGGGCCGCGGGAATGGCCATGACGGTGATGCGATAGGCCGAGATGCCGGTGGAGCGCATGGCGGTGACCGCGCTGTCGCCCGCCAGCTTGCCGAAGGCGAACAGCGAACCCGCCAGGACCGCAAGCGGAGCGGCCTGTTCGAAGAGGCGAGGCAGTCGCAGCATGGCGTAGTACCCGACGCCGCCGACGCCCAGGTCGCGGTCCAGGATGTCGGTGGTGACGTCGAGCAGGTCCAGAATCTGCAGGATGCCGACCAGCACCAGCAGCGCCACCAGGATGCGCGAGCCCATGAGCTTCAAGAGGTAGGTCGCGAGCGTCATGCGGCGGCGCCGGCTGCGGCCTTCTTCATGCGGAAGCGGGCGATCATGGCCGCCAGGTGCTCCATGGCGAGGCCGATGGGCGTCTCGCCCGGTCGCTTGCGGCTGGTGAAGAAGATGAAGAAGGCGATGGCCGCGAAGACGAGGAACGGCCCGCCCACGGCGACCTCCGGCAGCGCCTTGCCCTTGTCCGCCAGGCTCTGGCCCAACTGGACCAGATGGTGGAAGGCCAGCAGCAGCAGGCCCCCCACGATCGCGCCCGGCGCGCGGCCGCTGCGTTTCGCGGAAAGGCCCAGTGGCACCGCCAGAAGCGGCAGCAACGGCAGGGAAAAGGCGCGGGCGAGACGGCCGTAGAGCTCGGCCTTGAGCGTCTCGCGGGGGATCGTGGAGCGGCCGGAGTGCGCCTGGTTCCACAGTTCGAAGAGGGTGAGTTCCCGCTCATCGCCGCCGCGGGCGCGCAACAGCTTCGCCGGGCCGCTGATCGGCAGTTGCATGGTGAAGGTCTTGAAGCTCAACACCTCGGGCCGTCCTTGCGCGTTGAAGCGCAACTGCTGGCCGTCCTGAAGTTCAAGGCGCACGTTTTGGCCGTCGGCCGCACGGCGGATCTCGGCCATCCTGGCGGTGGTGATCTCCTCGCGGCCCTTGTCGGTCATCCGGCGGATGAAAATGCGCGAAAGCTGCTGGCCCGCCGCGTCCGCCTCGTCGGTGGTCATGGTCAGGTCCTTGGACGGTGTCAGGATCGTTTCGGCCGGGACGAGGCCGTTCCAGCCGGCGTTCTGGGCCGTATGCAGCACGGCGCGGTAGGCGTAGCGGCTGTAGGGCTGCAGGAACCCGAACACCAGCAGGCTCACGACCGTGAGCCCTGCAGCCAGGCAAAGGTAGGGCGCCGCCAGCCGGGTCAGCGAGACGCCGGCTGCGAGCAGCGAGTCGATCTCCGAGGCCTGGTTCATGCGGTTCACCACCACCACGAGCGCCAGGAAGAAGGCGGCGGGCAGGGTGAGGCCCAGGTAGTGCGGCACGAGGTTCACGGCGAGCTGCGCCACGAAGCCGAACCGGTCGCTGGACGCGGACAGCATGTCGAGCAGCCGCAGGATCCGCTCCAGCAGCAGCGCCACGAGCGTCACACCCATCGCCCCCACCATCGGCCAGAAGGCCAAGCGGAGCAGGTAGCGGTCGATGAGGCTCAAGGGATCCCTCGAATAGCGGCGGTCACGCAGGCCAGCGGCTGGCGAAGTCGGCGGCCAGGGCCGCCGCCTCCTCCTCGCTCAGCGCGACGTTCGACGCAAGGGCGGGCGGTCCCGGCCATCCTGCGTCCTTGAAGGTCTTCCCGCCGTATTCACGCTCTCCGTCATAGCGCGGCAGGACATGGAAATGGACGTCGGGATCGACCATCATCAGCATCAGGTAGTTGATGCGCTCGTAGGCGACGGTGTGGCGAAGCAGGGCCTCGATGCCGTCGACGGCGGGCTTCAGGTCGGCCATCGCCTCGGCCGAAAGATCGGAGAACGCCGTCGCCTCATCCTTGCAGACCAGCACCAACGCGCCGTAGGTGGGCTGTTGTGGCCGCACCAGCACGAGCCAGTGTTGGGTCTCCGCGACGAGGGTGCGAGGGTAGCCGAACTTGCGGGCCGTAGCGTTCGTCACGACTTGTCCATGGCTGAAGGGCGGCCGCGCCGCTGCGTAATCATAGGGAGCCGCCTGCGACCATGAAAGGCCGAACGGCTGCATTCGTCGTCGTGGCGAGCTTTCTCGCCACATCCCCGGCCCTGGCCGACCAGGGTTGCGCTGGGACGCGCGCGCCGACGTCGTCGAAGCTGACAGTGCAGGTCAACGGCGTGCGCCCTGCGGTCGGCGAGGTCGCGATCACCGTCTATCCGGACGACAAGCGGCGCTTCCTGGCCAAGGGCGGCAAGCTGGCCCGCCAGCGACTCAAGGCGGCCGCCAGCGTGCGCGCGTGCTTCTGGACGCCGCCCGGCTTCTACGCCGTCGCCGTCTATCACGACCGTGACGGCGACCGGGACTTCGACCGGACGCTGGTGGGCCTTCCGGCGGAGGGGTTCGGCTTCTCGAACGACCCTGACACAAAGACCGGCCTGCCGTCGTTCTCGTCGGTCCGATTCCGCGTCGCGCCCGGCGAGCGCGTGACGCCGATCCAGATGAAGTACCTGCGCTAGCGCAGCACGAACCGGCCCAACTCCTCGACCGTCATCTCCGGCGTGATCCCACGGGCCGTCACCTCGGTGCGGAACCCGGAGCCGTCGCGCGAGATCGCGATCTCGTTCCAGCGAGCGGGCTGACCGTGTCCGCCGGCGGGCGTCGATGCCGCGGGGACGGCGAGTATCGGGATCGTGCCTGCCGGGCCCCTTGTTCCCGTGAGCAGCGCCTCGTGCGCATGGCCATGCAGGATGAGTTCGGCGCCGGCTTCGGCCAGCACGGCGCGGAAGGCTTCGGCGTCGGTGAGTTCCTTGCGCCCAGGCACGACGCCCCGCGCCACGGGGTGGTGTATGAGGACCACGCGATAGAGGCCGCGTTCGCCCGCCTCGCGCAGCATTTCTCGCGCGCGTTCGATCTGTGTCGCTCCCAGCGTGCCCTGCGCCAAGTGCAGCGCGGTGGGCAGGGCGGAGGAGAGGTTCACCAGCGCCACGGGGCCGCGGACACGCAGGTGAGGGAAGTCGCCCTCCGCGCCGTCGCTGAGCCACGGCCGCCAGGGCGCGAAGCTACGAGGCGCGCCAACCGCGGCGAGCGCGTCGTGATTGCCCGGGCTGACCGTCACGTTCGCAGGGTCGCCGAGCGTTTCCAGCCACGCGCGCGCGGCCTCGAATTCCTCGGGCGTCGCGAAGTTGATCACGTCGCCGGTTATCACCACATGATCGGGCGCAAGGGCGGCCACGTCGCCCGCGATCGCGTCGAGGACGGCCTGGACGTGCCGGTGTTGCTTGCGCCGCCAGGCGAACCGGCTCAGCAGGCGCTTGGAGGCCACATCGCGCCACCGGAAGGGCAGCGGCGGCGGCGGAAGCTGCAAGTCGGAGAGATGGGCGAGGCGGAAGGCGGTCACGAGCTTTCCTAACGGAACGGCGCTCGGTATCAGGTTCCATCGATTTGCGTGAGAGGCGCGCGGGCTTTTGCAGACGACGGTTGAAGCGGCTTCCGCGCCGGTCGGGATGATCCTGGGCGCGGGCGACGTGCGCATATGGGGCATGACCGCGCGTGAGCGCCTGCGTCGCACGTTTGCGCGCGCCAAGCTCGCGGTCGTGGAGGCGGCGCCGGGGTCCGGCGGCGTGGTCCTGGCCCTTGGCGGCTGGGTCTATGACGAATCGCTGCTGGCGACGCTCGCGAAGCGGCCGGATTCGGTGCTGGTCACCGACGAGGGTCAGGCCGTCGCGGCGCACGTGCCCGCCGCGCGCGTGGCCGAGGCTTCGGCTGCGTTGGAACACGGGGCGGAACCCGCCGGCTTGCAACGACTGTCACTGGCCGAGCTTTCCTACAACGAGGCCCTGCGCAAGCGCGAGGCCCCGGTGCTCGTCCGGCTGACGCCCGACAACGTCCGGGCGGTCGAAGCGCGCACCTTCGCCGGCTCGTACAAGGGCGTCACGGACATCGTGACCAAGTACTGGTGGCCCGTTCCCGCGCGGATCGTCACCCGCTGGTGCGCGGTCGCCGGGCTGAAGCCAAACCACGTGACCTTCGCGGGCTTCCTGCTGGTGTTGGCCGCCTTCTGGCTGTTCTGGAAGGGCGAGTTCGGCTGGGGCCTGGTCTGCGCCTGGATCATGACCTTCCTCGACACCGTCGACGGCAAGCTGGCCCGGGTCACCCTGACGTCGTCGGCGATCGGCAACGTCTTCGACCACGGCATCGACCTGATCCACCCGCCGTTCTGGTGGTGGGCCTGGTACGTGGGTTGTTTCGGCGCAGTCGCGATCACGCCGAACCTGGCCGGCTACGGCCTTATGGTGATCCTCGTCGGCTATGTGGTGCAGCGGATCTTCGAGGGGATCTTCATGCGCCGCTACGGCTTCCACGTGCATTCGTGGCGGCCGTTCGACAGCTTCTTCCGCCTCATCACCGCGCGTCGGAACCCGAACCTGCTGATCCTGACGCCCGCGTGGGCGCTGGGTTCGCCCCAGATCGGCTTCCATCTCGTGGCCCTCTGGACGGCGCTGAGCCTGGTCGTCCACGCCGTGCAACTGCTGCAGGCCCTGGCCACGCCGCGCGAGCGCGTCGTTTCCTGGCTCTCGCGGTGATCCGCGCCGGCCTCATCTGGAACGGCAACAGCCACCGCAACCGGGGGCAAGGGCGCGCGCCGCTTCCCGAGGACGTCCTCGACATCTGTCCGGAAGAGCCCAGCCACCTCATGGCCGGCCTGCGGCGTTTCGCCCGCGAGGGCGTGGAGCTGGTGGTGATCGACGGTGGCGACGGGACGGTTCGCGAAGTGCTCACCCGCCTGCCGGAGGCCTACGGCGGCCCGTTGCCGCGGCTGGCGGTGCTACCCAACGGCAAGACCAACGCCTTGGCGCTCGACATCGAAACTCCGCTGGGCGCGACCCTGGAGAACATCCTCGCCTCGTGCGCGGCCGGCAAGCCCACCAAGCGTCGGCAGTGCATCGAGGTCGTCCGCGACGGCGTGACCGAGCGGCGCGGCTTCCTGTTCGGCATGGGCGCCTTCGTGCGAGCCACGAAGCTGGCGCAGAAGAACCACGGCAAGGGCTTCGTCGACAATGCGGCGGTGGGGATCACGCTGGCGGGGGCCTTCGCGCGCACGATCCTGGGCGGCGCCGGGGATCGCTGGCGGAGGGGGGAGGCGGCGGACATATCCCTGGCCCCGGGCGAGCGGGCCTGGTTCATCGTGATGGCCTCGACGCTCAAGCGTTTCCCGATGAGCTTCAAGCCGTACGGCGAGCCCCGCGAGGGGCTGAAGGTGCTGTCCGTGGAAGCGCCCCCGCGGCGGCTCCTGCGGGCGGTGCCGCTCATCCTGCGGGGTGGGGACGAGCCGTGGCTCGAGGCCTGCGGCTATCGGCGAGCGGACGCGGAGAGCTTCGACGTCGCCTTCGAGGGCGATTTCGTCCTCGACGGCGAGCCGTACAAGGGTGGGCGGCTTACGGTGCGGCAGGGGCCGGAGCTGGAGTTCGTGATCCCGTGAGCGCGGAGCTCGACCGGCGCATCGAGGCCGAACTCGTGTCGGCCGCGCCGGACGCCGTGGTCGGCCTCGCCAACGCGCTTGCCGATCCGCGTCGCGACGCCGCCATGCTCTACTACGGCTCGACGCTGCGGACGGGCGACCTCTCGGGCATCCTCGACTTCTATCGGCTGACACGGCGACCGCATCGTGGCGGCCTGCGCGCGCTCGTCGAAAGGCTGATCTGGCCGGAGGTGAGCTACCACGAGATCGACATCGGCGGCCGGATGCTGCGGGCGAAGGTCGCGACCATGCCGCTGGCGACCTTCCTGAAGGCTGCGCAAGGCCGGACGTTGGACACGACGATCTGGGCCCGGTTCGTCCAGCCGGCCCAGCGCGTCTGGAGCGCGGACGCGGACGCCGCGGCGGCAACCACCCGGGCCGTGGCGGCGGCCGTCGTGACCGCGTCGCGGTACGCGGCCGCCCTGGGACCCGAGGCCGGGCCGGCGGAGGCGTTCTGGCTGGCCCTGTTCCGGAAGACTTACGCCGCCGAGTTCCGCGTCGAGAACACCAGCCGCGCCGACACCGTGATGGCCTCGGGCGGGGATCGCTATGCCGCGGTCCTGCCCCTGGCGTGGCGCGAAGCGGGGGTAGCCTTCGCGGAGGAGGGCGGGACGCTCAAGCCGGCGAAGCGCGGCTTGCCGGGTTGGACGCTCCCCAACCTGGCGGGTAAGCCGCTGAACGTCGCGCGCATCCTCAAGGCGGCCTTCACCTTCGACGGCGCCGCGCGCTACGCCGCCTATAAGATCGAGCGGCACACGGGGATCGAGATCGCGGTCACGCCCTTCCGTGAGCGCCACCCGTTCCTGGCGGCGCCGGGGGCCTGGCTGGAACTGCGTACGCGTCAGCGCTCGCTGGCGCGTACGCAGGCGCCGAACGGGAAGTCGGGTTAGGCCGAGGCGCGGCGCGAGCGCTGAAGCAGGCCGTACTCGAGGCCCAGGCGCTCGAAGATATCCAGCACGGTGTCGATCTGCTCGGGCGTGTGGGCCGCGCTGACGCTGGAGCGCAGCAGCGACTTGTTCTCAGGCGTGGCCGGCGGGATGGCGAGGTTCAGGTAGACGCCGTTCGCCAGCAGGGCGTTCCACATCATCACGGCCGTGGCCTGGTCGGGCATCACGACAGCGGTGATCGGGCTGGCGTGGGGGCCGACCGCATAGCCCATGTCGCGCAGGCCGTCGTAGAGGCGGTCCGCGTTGTTCGACAGACGGACGCGCAGGCCCTTGTCGGTCTCCAGCCGCTCCAACGCGGTCAGCGTCGAGGCGATCACGGCCGGCGGAAGGGAGGCGGTGAACATGTACGGCCGGCTGACAATGCGCAGCAGGTCGAAATTCTCTTCGTCGGAGACCAGGAAGCCGCCGACGGCGCCCAGGCTCTTGGAGAAGGTGCCGACGATGAAGTCGACGTCGTCCTCGACGCCCGCCGCCTCGGCGAGGCCGCGGCCCTTCTCGCCGAGCACGCCCATCGAGTGGGCTTCGTCCACCAGCAGGTAGGCGCCGGCTTCCTTCTTGATCGCCACCATCTCCTTCAGCGGCGCCACGTCGCCGATCATGGAGTAGATGCCTTCGACCACGATCAGGCTGCCCTTGGCGGCGTCGCCCATGCGGCGCAGGCGCTTGGCGAGGTCCTCGGGGTCGTTGTGGCGGAAGCGGATGACCTCGGCGCCCGAGAGCTTCGCGGCGTCGTAGATCGAGGCGTGGCTGTCGGCGTCCAGGATCAGGTGGTCGCCGCGGCCGACGAGGCCGGAGATGCCCCCCAGGTTGGCCTGGTAGCCGGTTGTGAAGACCATGGCGTGCTTGCGGCCGTAGAACTTGGCCAGCGCCGTCTCCAGCGCCGTATGGCCGCTGAACGTGCCGTTGGCGAACCGCGAGCCGGTCGTGCCGGTGCCCCACTCGCGCACGGCGTTCGCGGACGCCTCGATGCAGGCTTCGTCGAACGTCAGGCCGAGATAGTTGTTGGTCCCGAGCAGGATGACGTTCTTGCCGTCGAGGACGCCCTCAGTCGGGGACAGGACGGCGTCGAATCGGACGCTCGAAGGGTCGGCTCCGGCCGCGCGGATACCATCCAACGGGGCGCGATAGCCCAGGTGCTTGTCGAGCAGCGACATCCTTAAGCCTTCACCCGCAGCTTGTTGATGAGATCGGAGAGGTCGCCGACCGTTTGGACCGTCGCCAGGCGGTCTAGAGGAATCGATAGGTCAAATCGATCCTCAAGCTCCATGACGATGTTCATGAGCGCAAGCGAATCCACGGCAAGGTCGCGGGCGATGTCGGTCTCCGGAGTGACCTGGACGCTGCGGCCCAGAACCGTCTCGGCCGCTCGCGCGACCTCGCGGACGGTCAGATCCGTCGCCAGTTCCACCATAACCCAGAGCCCCCCATCGGCTCGATTCAACTGCTTACGCCAGCCGCGTACCTAAGCATGTTGGAAAGGTTTTTCTACCGCCGCGTGGAACGTGGGTCACAAATCCGCAGCTAATGTTTCATCCATCCCGCACTGCGGTACCAGGCGACGGTCGCCGAAAACCCACCATCCAGGTCGTGGATGGTGGGGTGCGTGGGTTCGAACCTCTCCTCGGGAGAGACGGCCCAGTCGGGATGCAGCAGTTCCCGAGCCTTCGCCGAGCTCAACATGGGCGTCTTGCCCAGAAGCACTGTGAAATCATTCGTGATCCCGATGGCGCGGATGAGGGCCGCCGGGACGGGCGCGAACCGCGGCGTCCGGTCGCAGGCGCGGGCCGCCGCAGCCATCAGTTCGCGCCAGGAATAGCCTTCCGGCCGTGCATCGCACAGGGCGAACACGCCTCCCGGCGCCCGTTCTGCGAGCGCTGCGGTCTGTCGCGCGGCGTCCTCGACGTGGATCATCGCCACCCGTCCGGACGGGCTCAGCAGCGGTAGCACAGGGCTGGCCGCCGCCGCCTGGAAGACAGGCAGAAGCTCCCGGTCGCCTGGACCATAGATGGCGCACGGCCGGGCGATGGTGAGCCGATCGCCCAGGACCTCCGCCATCGCCGCCTCGCCGGCGCGCTTGCTGGCGCTGTAGTGCGAAAGATGCGGCTCCCGCGCCGTGAGGCTCGACACCAGGACGGTGTGCGGAACCGTCTCCGCCGCCTCGGCCACCTGCCGGGCGCCCGTCACGTTGACAACGTCGAACGCCGCGCGGCTCGGCGCTTTTACCAAGCCCGCACCGTGGATCACCACATCGGCGCCGGCGCAGAGGCGGGCGAGGGCGGCCCGATCGCCCAGATCGCCGACGACGACCTCGGGCGAGGCGTCGCGCCACAGCGCGTCGATGGGGTCGCGCCGGGCCAAAATCCGCACGCGCCAGCCTCCGGCGGCGAGGGTGCGGACCACCTGGCGGCCGAGGAATCCGGTGGCGCCGGTGACGGCCGCGAGCTTGCCGGTCAGGCCGGCACCTCCTGCTTGAAGGCGCCGCCGAGGAAGAGCGCGCGGGCCTTCGAACGCGACAGCTTGCCGGACGAGGTCTGGGGCAGGGTGTTGTGGCCGACCAGTTCGACACGGGCCTCCACGCCGTGGCGGGCGCGAAGCACGGCGGCCACGTCCTCGACCAGCGCGCGCCGCACCTCCGGGTCGCTGGAGCGGGTCTGGACCAGCACCACGAGCTGCTCGCCCGCATCCCCGTCGACGGAGAAGGCCGCGACGTCGCCGCTACGCAGGCGCTCGACCTCGGACTCCGCGGTCCACTCCAGGTCCTGCGGCCAGACGTTGCGGCCGTTCAGCAGGATCAGGTCTTTTGCCCGGCCGGTCGGGGTGATCTGGCCGTCGGCGAGGTAGCCCAGGTCGCCGGTGTCGAGCCAGCCGTCGCGGCCGAGCACCGCGGCAGTGGCCTGCGGGTCGCCATAGTACTCACGCATCAGGCTGGGCCCCCGCACGAAGATCCGGCCCACCTGGCGCTCGGCGACCGGCTTGCCGTCCTCGTCGCGCACCTCGAGCTCATGGTCCTGGAAGATCGGGCCGCAGCGCACGAACGCGCGCGCGCGCTCGCCGGCGCCGGGAACCACTACGCCGTCGTTCTCCATGCGGGTCACGTCGACGGTGTCGAAGATCAGGCCGCGGTCCAGCGGCGACATCGTCAGCGCCAGCGTCGCCTCGGCCATGCCGTAGCTGGCCACGAAAGCGCTCGCCTTGAATCCGGCCGCCGCATAGCGCTCGGCGAAGGCGGTCAACGGGCCCGGGCGCACCATGTCGCCGCCGCAGCCGGCGATGCGCCACTTCGACAGGTCGAGACCCTCGCGGGAGCCGTCGCCGCGCTTGGCGCAGAGTTCATAGCCGAAGCTGGGGCTGTACGAGATGGTCGCCGCGTTCTTCGACATCAGGTCGAGCCAGAGCAACGGCCGGCGCACGAAGGCGCCCGTCGGCATCAGGTCGATCGACATTTGAACCGAGAGCGGCATCAGCATGAACCCGACCAGGCCCATGTCGTGATACAGCGGCAACCATGAGATCGCCCGGTCTTCCGGCCTGACCTGAAGGCCGTCGCGGGTGGCGGCCAGGGCGTTGGCCATCAGGGCCGCGTGGGTGCAGAGCACCCCGGTCGGGTTGCGGGTGCTGCCCGACGAGAACTGGACGTAGCAGGGATCTTCCGCGATGGGCTCCGGCAGCTCGGCGTCGGGCGCCTCGGGCAGATCCGCCACCGTCATGGCGGTCTTGGTGCCCGCGGTGGCGGCGGCGTCGGCCAGCCAGGGCAGCAGGGTCTCGGGACCGAAAACCGCCGCGGCGCTGGCCGAGGCCAGCATCCGCCCGATCTGCTCCACGTAGGCCTCCCGGCCGCCCAGCGGGGCGGGCAGGGGCAGCGGAGCAGGCGTGATCCGCGCGTACTGGCAGGCGAAGAAGGCGGTGACGAAGTCGGCGTCGGTGTCGGCCACCAGGCCCACGCGGTCGCCAGGCCTAAGCCCCAGCGCCAGCAGGCGCGCCGCCATGGCGCGCGCACGCTCACGCAATTTGCCGTAGGTCAGCGCTTCGACCAGTTCGCCGCGCAGGCCGTAGAGGTTGATCCCGGTCGGCCCCTGGGCGGCGAAATCCAGCGCCTCTGTCAGGGTCGAGAACCCGCCCATGCGGAACGGGCGGTCGGGGGCGGTCGGGGTAGCGGTCGTCAATCGTCGCCTTTCAGACTTTCAGGGCCGGGCGCGGGCGTCCCCGCCTCTCGCCGACTCCCGTTCTCCTTGAGGATGAACCACAGCATGCCGAGGGCAAGGGCGCTTGCCGCCGCAGCGAGGCCGGCGCCCGCGCCTATAAGGCCGAACTCCTTCACGAGGAAGGGCAGTGTCGCCAGGAAGCCGGCGCTGACCGCCAGCCGCACCCGCACCGCGGCGCCCGGCTTGCCGAGGGAGACCAGCATGGGCTCGAGCGGCAAGGCGAACACGCCGATCACCGCCGCGCCCACCTGCCAATTCATCACGGTAGCGGCCGGCTCGAACGCCTGGCCCATGACGAGCTTCAGAAGGGTGGGACCCGCGATCATGCTGATCGTCAGGATCACCACGGCGACTCCGCCGGCCAGGAGGCCGACGTTGCGGGCCAGCCGCCACATGGCGTGGTGCCGCTCGTCCGCACGGAGGCGCGCGAGTTCGGGATAGAGCGCGGGCGTCAGCAGCTTCGCCGGCTTGGCCAGGGCGTCGGCCACCTGTCGCCCGATCCGCCAGAACGCCGCCTGCGACGGACCGACCAGGGCGCCGACGATCAGGGTCGCCACGTGGGTGAAGGCCACGTCCAGGGTCGTAGCGAGGTTGGTGTTCCAGGCGAAACGCCACGCCCCGGGCATCCCTTCCGTGAGCGGGTCGCGCCAGGCGAAGTCCTTGAGCAGGCCACGCTTGTTGAGTTCGGCGACGGCTGAGCCCGCGAGATAGAGCCAGCTCCCGACGGTCGCCACCGCCGCGGCGAGCAGGAACCCCTCCATCGTGGGCCAGACCAGAAGGACAACGAGCCCTGCGATCAATCGGATCAGCGAGATCAGCCCCGCCTGCCACGCCAGCACGTCGAACCGGTCGAAGAGCCGGAGCAGGCCCAGCGGCGTCGCCGAGACCATGAAGGCGATCGAGAACATGTAGAGCGCTGCCGCCGGCGCCTCTTTCGCTCCCCAGCCGAGCACTCCCGCAAACGCTATCGCCCCGATGACGCCCACCGCGATGCCGAGCACGGTGCTGGCCAGGTCCAGGAGGATCGTGAAGCGCAGGACGCGCTGGAACTGGCGCGTGTCGCCGTCGCCCAGGGGCCGGGCGCCATAGTGCAGGATCGTTTGCCAGGACTGGAACTTGACCACCTCGCCAAGGAATTGGCCGAACGCCTGGATCAGGACGAAGACGCCCAGCTCGGCGGCGCCCAGCGCACGTCCGGCGATGGCCATGAAGGCGAGGCCCAGGACGGCGTTCACGGTCCGACCGCCCAGCAGCAGCCCCGCGTTGGCCACCACGCGCCGCAGGATCGGCCGGACGCCGGCGATCTGTTCCGCCTGGGAAGCGCTCATGCGCGGACTCGAACTCCTCAGCCGTCGCCCCGGACGGCGCGCTTCAACTACCCCCTAGCACGCGCCGGCGCAAAGCACGGCGCGGCGAGGGCGCACAGCGCGTTCGCCTCCGTGGGCCGGGCTCCATCGTAGATCCGACTGTCCGCTTGGTGGCGGAGCCCGCGCGCGGCATGCTGTGCGCCGGGTGTCAGATGTGGGGTATCGGTCGATGCGCAAGGTGCTTGCAGGTCTCGCCATCGCGGCGGCCACTGCCGCGGCTCAGCCGGCCAGCGCGGAAATCCGCGCCCTGATCGTGGCCGTCTCGCAGTACACGGCGCCGATCCCGTCGCTCGACGGGCCGCCGAACGATGCGGCGGCGCTGAAGCAGGTCCTCGTGTCCCAAGGCGCCAAGGACATCGTCTCGCTGAATGACGCGCAGGCGACCCGCGCCTCGATCCGCACCCAACTGGAAGCCCTGGGCAAGCGGGCGAAGCCGGGGGACTGGGTGATCTTTTACTATGCTGGCCACGGATCGCAGGCGAAGTCGAACGATCCAGGCGAGACCGACGGCATGGACGAGTTCCTGCCCCTGAGCGGCTTCAAGGTGTCCAAGCCGGATCCGAACCAGTTCATCCTGGACGACGACCTGCACGGCTGGCTGGTGAACTTCTTCCCGACCAGCGTGAACGTCCTGCAGATCGCCGACGCCTGCCACAGCGGCACCATGAACCGCAGCCTGGTCGCGGCCAGCCCGTTCAAGCGCCGCTCGGCGCTCGACAACCCCATGGCCATATCGTTGCCGCCCAGCCCGGCCGATCCGATGGCGGTCGCGCCGGCGGGGGATGCGCCGAACCTGGTCTACGTCGGCGCGGCCCAGGACAACCAGTTCGCCCTTGAAGGCCCGTTGCCCCGCGGCGACTCGCCGCCGCGGGGCCTGCTTACCTATGCCCTGGAGGGCGCTCTGCAGGATCGCCGCCCCAACGGACGGCTGGCGGCCGACGCCGACGACGACGGTAAGCTTTCGCTCGCCGAGCTGGCATCCAGCCTTGAGACCCGCACGCGTGAGCTGTCCAGCACCCAGCAGTGGTCCAGCGCCGCGGTGCCGGCCCGCAACGAGCGGAGCGTGATCTTCCAGCCGCTGAAGCCGCCGCCGGCGGACGAGCGTCCCGTCGAGGTGAAGCCGGCGGACGACCAGGCCGCCGACCTGCTGGGCGGAAAGGGGCCCTGGGCTTCGATCCCGCGGGGCACGCCCGACCTCACCTGGAACGCCAAGGAGGGCTGGGTCACCGACAATCGTGGCGACCGCGTCGCCGAGAACCTGACCAGCGCCGAGCAGCTCTCGGGCGTGATCATGAAGCGCAAGGCGGTCTCTCAGCTCGCGGCCTCGGCGGACGAGCGGCGCATCAAGGTGGCCATCGGCCCGCGCCCCAAAGGCCAGCTCTACAAGGCGGGGGAGAGCGTCGATCTCGCCGTGACCCACAAGGGCGGGGAGGCCTGGCTGACCGCCTTCAACCTCGCCGGCGACGGCACCGTGCAGATGCTCTACCCGCTGCAAGGCGACGGCGATGGCCGGATGGTCGCCGGCCAGACGCGCGTCGTCATGGCCCGGACGAAGGTCGTGCCGCCCTTTGGCGTCGACAATGTGGTGGCCATCGCCACGCCGACGGAGCCGAAGGTTCTGCGCGCGGCCCTGGCCCGGATCGACGGCAAGCGCGAGGCGGAGGTGGCCGCCGGGCTGATCCGCGACGAACTCGACGCGGCCAAGGGCCAGGCGGCGATGTCGCTGGGCGAGCTCTACACCGGCCGTTGAGCGCGCAGCCGGCCAAGGGGAGAGCTGCCCTTAGTCGGGCTTGGAGACCAGGGCGTCCAGCGCAGCGCGGGCCTGGGCCGAGCAGCCGCTGGACTGGACCGCCAGGATCTCGTCGAGGGTGGTCAGCGTCGCCGGGTCGGGACAAACGCCCGAGCGACGAGCCCCGAAGGTGCGGCCGGCCGGCGGCGGATCCACGAGGACTTTCAGGGCGGCAAGACGCTCGGGGTCGGCCGCTCCGGCCCGGGGCGTCGTAGCGCCGCCGGGGCCGCCGCGCAGCACGCTCACCGAGCCGCTGGCGCTCATCAGCGTGAGGCTCTGGCCAGCGGCCAGCGCGACCTTCTGGCCGCTGTTCAGCTCAAGGCCGGGCTTCAGCGACGGGTCCGTCGATTTCACGACCACGAAGTCGGCCGCGTGGGCGGCGCCGGCGAGGCCGGTCGCGAGCATGACGCCCAGGATTGTCTTGTGCATGTCGGCTCCTAGAACCCCCCGACGGCGCGAGTGATCTCGTCTTGCGCGCTCCGGGTCAAGGGCGTGCGCTCCTGGCGGGAGCTTTTCCCCTACAGCAGCCGGGCTGCGACCAATCGCGCCACCGCTTGGGCGCGGTTCACGGCTCCGAGTTTCCGGCGGGCGTTATCGACGTGGAAGCGCACGGTGGTTTCGGACAGCCCGAGGATCACGGAGATTTCCCAGTCCGACTTGCCCTCGGCGACCCACGCGAGCGTGTCGCGCTCGCGCTCGGTGAGGCGCACTTCGTCGTCGGCGGGATTCTCCAAGGCAAAGCCGATGAGGCGCTCGGTCAGCATGAGGCCCGCCATCTGAGCGGCGAACGCCTCCTCCGGCGCGAGGTCCGGGTCGTGGAAACCCAGGTGCAGCGACGCGATCGCCCGGCCCCGGCCGTAGGAGGTGGCGCAGACCGCATCGCCAATGCGCGCCTCGCCCATCGCCTCCCAGTACGCCCCGTAGGCCGCTTCCCGACGCGGCGCGAAGTCCGAGAAGCGATAGCGTGTCATCCCACCCCGGATCGGCTCGAGCAGCGGATTGTTTTCGAAGCAGACGTAGTCGAACGCCGGCGTCCCCAGACGCCAACTGTCCGGCGCGATCCGCAGGACGATGCCGCCGGCGTCGTAGTGCGCCTGCGAGGTCAGCAGAGCGGCGGGGCGGCGGTATAGCCGGGTCTGAAGATACGAGCCGCCCAGGTCGGAGACCGCCGCGAAGAAGGCCTGGCTGGCCGCCTCCGGCGTGGCCGCGGCAAGCGCCGGCCCGGCGATCGCGAGTGCGTGCTGCAACATGATCCCGAGGATCCCCCGAACGCCGAAAGCCTAGCAAAAGCGGCGCCGCTCCGTCACCGCCGGGCGTCAACCCCTCGTTTCCGAGAGGCGCCCGACGCCCACGCTCTGGGCGAGGATTGCTTACCGGACGTGCGAGACGCCGCGCCCCGGGCCTTTCAGACCTCAGTGGGGTGCAATCATGAAACGACTTATCGTGGGCGCCCTCGCGGCCACCACGGTGGCGCTCGTCGGCGCGTTCTCGGCCGCCTCGGCGCAGGCGGCCACCTTCTATCAGAACTATCTCGTCAACCCGACCTACGACCTCCGCTCGATCGTGCTGCTCCAGTACACGGCGAACGGCGGCGGCTCGACCAACAGCTTCGACGCGTTCGCGCCGTCTACGATGATCACCGATCCATTCCTGAAGACCGAAGACCTCGCCGACACCTATTTCCTGGGTGTCAGCGCCTATGGCGCAGAGGACAGCGAGCCGACGGATCACTTGGTCCTGGCTCTGGACGACACCTTCGCGTCCGGCCTGCTCGGCTTCGACTTCAGCGAGCTGTTCCCGGGCTTCGAGGAGGTCGACCTGATCTCAGCGCTCGACCTGCTGGCCTCGCCAGACACCGCCGATAACCTCGACGACAAGGAGCTCGCCTTCGATCTGATCGGCAGCTTCTCGGACCAGGTTCGTACGAACGGCGGTACGTTCGGCTCGGTCGACACCTTCAGCCTCGTGGGCTTCTCGACCGCGACGGCCGTGGGGTCCGGGGAATCCAGCATCACCTTGGTGCCGGAACCGGCGACGTGGGCGCTCATGATCGCCGGCTTCGGCGGGGCAGGGGCGATGCTCCGCCGGCGGCGCGCCAGGGAGACCTTCGCGGCGGTCTGACCCGACCGCTGCGTAGGGACCGCGGCGGGCAGCCACCGTGTCAGGCCGCCCGCCGCGGTCGCACTTTTCGATGTGCGAATTATGCGCCTTGCCAACGCCGCGCTTTTGCGTATTTTCCGCGCCCTCGCCGCCGGGCCTCTTCGAGGGTCGGAGCCGGGACGGGTGTATAGCTCAGTTGGTAGAGCAGCTGACTCTTAATCAGCGGGTCCAAGGTTCGAATCCTTGTACACCCACCATATTTTCCAAGAAAATCAGTCGGTAGAAGCGCGGAGTTCCAAGGGGACTCGGCGGCCTTCCGCCTGTCTTGCCTGGTCTTGACCGCCGGGGCGCTGGGGTCGCTTGCAATACGATACTGACTATGCAAGCTCTCTGGAAACATTCCAGGGAGAACTGAGCCGTGCGTCCGAGCCCGCCCGAGCGCGTCGCCGAGTATCGCCGCAAGGGCTGGTGGCGCGGCGTGACGGTCGATCGGCTGTTCCGTCAGGCCGTCGGCGCTCGCGGTGAGCAGGAGGCGCTGGCCGACGCCCCGAACCGCGAGGCGCTCGTTGGTACGCCGCCGCAACGGATGACGTGGGCGCAGGCCGAGGCGCGGGTCGATGCGCTGGCGCACGTCCTCGCGGCGCTCGGCGTCGGCCGCGGCGATGTCGTCGCGACCCAGCTTCCGAACGTGGTGGAAGGCGTGCTCGCCTTCCTCGTCTGCGCGCGAATGGGGGCGATCCTCAGCCCGATCGCCATGGCGTATCGTGGCCACGAGCTGCGCCAAATCCTGCCGGTGGTGGAGCCGAAGGTCTATCTGACCGTGGGCGCCTTCCACGGCTGCGACCACGCCGCGATGCTGGCCGAACTGAAGCGCGAGGGCGTGACCTCGGCCGAGATCGTCACCGTGGGCGGCGATGCGCCGGAGGGCGTGCATGTCCTGGCCGACCTCTTGGCCCGGGCGACGGCCGCACCCTATGCGACGCCCGCCGACCTCGACGCCGCCGAGGCGCTGACCATCTGCTGGACCTCGGGTACCGAAGCTATGCCCAAGGGGGTTCCACGCCACCACGACCACTGGGTGGTCAATGGCGAAGCGCTGGTCGAAGCGGCCGGCCTGAAGGCGGGCGACACGGTCCTGAACCCCTTCCCGTTGATCAATATCGCGGCCATCGGCGGCATGCTGATGCCCTGGCTGATGTGCCATGGCCGCTTGGTCCAGCACCACCCCTTCGACCTGCCGATCTTCCTGCGCCAGATGCAGGAGGAGAAGGTCGCCTACACCGTCGCGCCGCCAGCAGTGCTCAACATGCTTCTGCAGAACGAGGCGCTGCTGGCCCAGGCCGACCTCTCCAACCTCCGCTGCCTGGGCTCCGGCTCGGCCCCGTTGTCGCCCTGGATGGTGGCAGGCTGGCAGGAGCGCCACGGCGTCACCGTCATGAACGTCTTCGGCTCGAACGAAGGCACGTCGCTGTTCTCGACCGGGGAGGCGATTCCCGATCCGGAGCAGAGGGCAAGGTTCTTCCCCCGCTTCGGCGCGCCGGGTGTGGACTGGCCGGCCGAGTTCCCGGGCAAGATCCGGACGCGCCTCGTCGATCTCGACACCGGCAAGGACATTCTCGTCCCGAACGTCGAGGGCGAACTGCGGATTTCCGGCGCGATGACGTTCGACGGCTACTACGCCGCGCCCGAGCTCACGGCTGCGGCGTTCGACGACCAGGGCTACTTCCGCACCGGCGACCTCTTCGAGATCGCTCCGGAAGGCGGTGGGCGGTTCTACCGCTTCGTCGGTCGCTGCAAGGAGATCATCATCCGTGGCGGCCTGAACATCTCCCCCGCCGAGCTGGACGTGCTGATCGAAGGACATCCCAAGGTTCGCGAGGGCGCCTGCGCGGCCTACCCGGACGAGCGCCTCGGTGAGAGGGTCTGCGCCTTCGTGGCCGTGAAGCCTGGCGAGACCCTGACGCTGGAGGAGCTGAATGCGCACCTGAAGGCGCACGAGATCGCCACCTTCAAGCTTCCCGAACGGCTCCAGGTGGTGGACGCCCTGCCGCGCAATGCGCTCAACAAGGTGCTGCGCCGTGAACTTGGGCAACTGCTCCCGGCCTGATCGCCTGCTGGGTGCGCTCGCTTGCGCCGCGAGTGCGGCTTGCATAGTGGTACGCCTCCGCGCCATGCGAACGCCTGGAAGGAGCCCGCCCGTTCGATGACCTCGCCGAAGTTCATCCGCACCTGTTCGATCTGGCGGGCGCTGGAGGTCGTCGGCGACACCTCGGTGCTCCTGATCCTTGAGGCGAGTTGGATCGGCGCGCGGCGCTTCGACGACTTCCGCGCGCGGACGGGCCTGCTGCAGACGCGGCTGAGCGATAAGCTGAAGAAGCTGGTCGCCGCGGGCGTGCTGGAAAAGAAACTCTACACCGAGACCCCGCCACGGTTCGAATATCACATGACCGCCAAGGGCCGGGACCTTTACTGGCCGGCGCTGATGATGCTGCGGTGGGAGCGGCGCTGGAGCTCGCCCGACGGCAAGCTGAAGCTCACCTTGCGCCACAAGACCTGCGGCCACGCCTTCGAGCCGACGCCCACCTGCCTGAAGTGCGGCGACGAGATCAGCGCCCGCGACGTGGACTGGGCCGAGGGGCCGGGGGTCGGCTGGATGGCCGCCCGCTACAGCCGCCGCCGCCAGCAGCGGCATGCCGCCACCAACGCTCAGGGGCTGATGGTGGACGTGGCCCAGATCACCGGCGACCGCTGGGCCAGCCTGGTCCTGCGCTCGATCTTCACCGGCCTGCGCCGCTTCGACGAGATCCAGCGCGACACGGCGATCGCCTCGAATATCCTGTCAGAGCGCCTGTCCTGGCTGACGGCTCAGGGCGTGATCCGCACCCACGATCTGGACGGCCGGCGCTTCGAGTACCGGCTCACCGAGAAGGGGATCGACTACTACCCAGTCCTCCTGATGCTGCTGCGCTGGGGCGACAAGTACTATGTCTCGCCCGAGGGGCCGCCGCTCCTGCTGCGTCACAAGGCCGACGGGCACGACCTGGAACCGGCCGTGACCTGCTCGTGCTGCGGCCAGCCGGTCGAGCCGCATGCGGTGGAATTCGAGGTCCAGGAGGCCGAGGCGCCTCGCCAACTGCAGCCGGCTTGAAGTCGCTTTCATAACGATACCTAATGCGCTAAGCCTGCGCCGAGGGGAGCCGGCGCATGACCTATCGCGTGATCCAGTGGGCCACCGGCGCCATGGGCAAGTCGTGCCTGCGCGCTGTGATCGACCACCCGGCGATGGAGCTGGTCGGCCTCTATGTCTACGGCGACGACAAGGCCGGCCGCGATGCCGGCGACATCGCCCGCCGCGCCCCGATCGGCGTGATCGCCACCCGTGACATCGACGAGATCCTGGCGCTGGACGCCGACGTGGTGATCCATTGCGCACGCCTTGCGCCGCCTTACGGTTCGCACGACGCCGAGATCCTGAAGCTGCTGGCCTCGGGCAAGAACGTCATCAGCATCAATGGCTACAGCCGGGCGTCCCACTGGACCGGCGACCGGCGCGAGGCGCTGGAGGCGGCGTGCCGCGCGGGCGGCAGCAGCCTGATGGCGGCCGGTCTGAATCCCGGCTTCGCGGGCGAGCAGGTCGCCGTGGTGGCGACCGGCGTCTGCCAGGCGCTGGACCATGTCGAGGTGATCGAGAGTGTCGACTGCCGCGCTGTGCGCAATCCGGACTACGTCTTCCGCATCCTGGGCTTCGGGTCGGACCCGGCGACGGTGGACGCTAACGATCCCGCGTGGGGGCCGGCCAGCTCGCTGAACGGGATGTACGAGGAGGTGCTCGCCGCCATGGCCGAGCACCTGGGCTTGGTGTTGGATCGCGTCGAGACGGACCACCGGGTCTATGGCGCCACCGAGGATCTCGCGATCGCTGCGGGGAAGATCGCCGAGGGGCGGATCGGCCACGTGAACTGGCGCTGGAACGGGATCGTGGGTGGGGCTGCGAAGCTCACCATGTCGATCCACTGGTGGATGGAAGTGGCGCACCTCGACGAGCCCGAGCCGCCGCTCTGGCGGATCCGGATCAAGGGCCATCCGGGCGTGCGCATCAGTGTCGACCTGGAGAAGCGGGAAGGGGACGCGACGCCCACCTCGGCCGAGCAGATCGGTGTCGCAGGGGCCGTGATCAACGCGATCCCGCGCGCGGTCGCCGCGCCGCCAGGGCTGGTGACCCGGCCCCTAGCGACCCCGTTTCAGGGTGACCTCGCGGACGCTTGATCGCCCATCGCGGTTCAAGTTACTTGCATAACGATACGTTGTGTGGATGATCGATTCCAGGAGGATGGCGCGATGACGTCTGGAGAGACCGACCTGACAGGCCGTGTCGTCATCGTGACCGGGGCGGGCAAGGGGCTGGGCCGCGCCTATGCCCTCGATCTCGCCGCGCGCGGCGCGTCCGTCGTCGTGAACAACCGCTGGAGCGACCGTAGCCAGCCTTCGAGCGCCGAGGCGGTCGCGGCCGAGATCGCCGCCCGCGGGGGGCGCGCCGTCGCCAGCATCGCCTCGGCCGAGGATCCCGCGAGCGGCCAGCGGTTGGTCGACCAGGCTCTCGAGACCTTCGGCCGCCTGGACGGCGTCGTGTCGAACGCGGGCGTGCCGGAGACCCTGCGCTTGCACCGGCAGACGCCGGAGGGCTTTCGCCGGATCTTCGACATCAACTTCTTCGGCGCCTTCGACCTCGTCTACGCCGCCTGGCCGGTGCTGTCGCAGAACGGCGGCCGGATCGTGGTCAGCGCGTCGTCGGCGGGCCTGCACGGCGGCGACGGCATGGCGGCCTATGCGTCCTCCAAGGCGGCCCTGATCGGCCTCGTCCGCGGCCTCGCCACCGAGGGTCGTCCCCGAAACGTGCTCATCAACGCCATCGCGCCCTACGCCGTCACGGCCATGACGGAGCAGCATTTGGCTCCCGGCCTGGCCGAGCGAATGGACCCCGCGGACGTGGCGCCCCTGGTCTCCTGGCTCGTAAGCGAGGCCTGCGACGTCACGGGACAGACGATGGTCTCAGGCGGCGGGCGGATCAGGATCGCCACGGCGGTGGAAGGCCCGCCGGTTAGCCTGGATGGTCCCATCGGTGCGGCGGTGCATGCCGCCATGCGCGCCGAGCCGCGCGAAGCCTACCCGGACTCCCACACGGCCTTCGCGGCCTTCATGGACGGCCGCCCCACGCTGGCCGCCACCCCCGCATAATCGGACGAGGAAACCATGGTCTACATTCTCGGCGGCTGGCAGTCGGACTTCTCCCAGAACTGGGCCCGCAAGCAGATGGACTTCGCCGACGCCTTCGCCGAGGTGGTGGGGGAGGGCCTGGCCGCGGTCGACCTCGAGCCGAAGCACATCGACACCGGCCACGTGGGCAATTTCGTCGGCGACCTGTTCGCAGGGCAGGGGCTGCTGGGCGGCTTCTTCGGTCTGGTGCACCCCGAGTTCGACGGCATGCCGACCGCGCGCCACGAGGCCGCCTGCGCCTCGGGCAGCGTCGCGATCCTGGCGGCCACCGCCGAGATCGAGGCCGGGCGCTACGACACAGCCTGCGTCGTGGGCCTGGAGATGATGCGCAACGTCTCGGGCCAGAAGGCGGCCGAGAACCTCGGCGCGGCGGCCTGGACCGGCCACGAGCTGCAGGACGCGACATACCTGTGGCCGCGCGCCTTCTCGGACCTCGGCGAGGAGTACGAGCGCCGCTGGGGCCTGAAGTACGAACACCTGATGCGGATCGCGGAGATCAACTTCG
>NZ_JANINU010000222.1:2393-3644 GCF_024508875.1 Phenylobacterium sp. | reverse complement strand
TCGGGCTTGGGCTTGAGGAAGATGAACGCGGCCGTGCCGCCGCCGCCCAGCACCACGAGGGCGCCGACGCCGGCGATGATCAGCAGCTTGAGCGGCAGCTTCTTCTTGCCGGGGGCCTCGCCCTCGGCGCCTTCGGCGCCCTCAGGCGCTTCCGCCTCGGCCTCCTTCGGCTTTTTTTCCTTCTTCGCCACGCGCGCGTTCCTTGGATATCCGCGAACCAAGGAATGCGGGTCTTTGGTTAAGAAGCGGTTTTTAACACCTCTTAACGGGCCCGATTCCTGCCCGGCATTTTCGGCCGCTCGGCGCGCGTTAACTTTCTTATTTATTGATTTTATTGACGTTTCAAACTGGCACGGAGGTTGCATCCGGAAGGGCCAGAAAGTCGCAGCCCGTCAAGGCCCCCGTTAATGGACAACGCACTCTACGTCGGCCTCTCCCGCCAGATGGTTCTCCGTCGCGAGATGGACATCATCGCCAACAACATCGCCAACGTGGACACCAACGGCTTCAAGGTGGAGTCGCTGATGCAGAAGACCGATCCGGCCGAGCCGGCGGTCACGTTCGGCGGCCCTCGTCCGGTGAAGTTCGTGGCGGCCGACCTCGTCGCCCGCGACTTCGGCCAGGGCGCGCTCAACAAGACCGGCGCGCCGCTGGACATGGCCATCGAGGGCGAGGGCTTCTTCCAGGTCCAGACCCCGAACGGGCCCCGCTTCACCCGCGACGGCCGCTTCACCACCGCGCCCGACGGCCGCCTCGTCACCCAGCAGGGCTATCCGGTGCTCAGCGACGGCGGCGGCGAGATCACCATCGACGCGGAGAAGGGCCAGGTCTCCATCGGCGCCGACGGCACGATGAGTCAGGGCAACGAGCTGGTCGGCAAGGTCGGCATGTTCTCGTTCGCCAACCAGAGCGCCCTCGAAAAGTCGGGCGACAACGCCTTCCGCAACAGCTCGAACCTGCAGCCGCAACAGGCCGAGACCGCCAAGCTGCGCCAGGGCCACCTCGAGAATTCCAACGTCAAGCCGGTCCTGGAGATCACCCGCATGGTCGAGGTGAGCCGGGCCTATGAATCCACCGCCCGCATGATCGACAACGCGGCCGACCTCTCGCGACGCTCCGTCGAGCGCCTGGGTCGCACGCAGTAGTCGCCGGGTCAGATAGAAGGATAACGAACGATGCAAGCGCTCCGCACCGCCGCCACCGGGATGGCCGCCCAGCAGCTCAACGTGGAAGTCATCTCCCACAACATCG
>NZ_JANINU010000222.1:0-2383 GCF_024508875.1 Phenylobacterium sp. | reverse complement strand
GTCAAGCCGGTCCTGGAGATCACCCGCATGGTCGAGGTGAGCCGGGCCTACGAATCCACCGCCAAGATGATCGATTCCGAAGCCGACCTGTCGCGCCGCTCCGTCGAGCGCCTGGGCCGGGTTCAGTAAGAGGATAACGACCGATGCAAGCGCTCCGCACCGCCGCCACCGGCATGGCCGCCCAGCAGCTCAACGTGGAAGTCATCTCCCACAACATCGCCAACATGAACACGGTCGGCTTCAAGCGCGAGCGGGCCGAGTTCCAGGACCTGCTCTATCAGACCTACCAGGCCGCCGGCACGCAGTCGTCGGACCAGGGGACCATCGTCCCCACGGGCGTCCAGGTCGGCGCCGGTGTGAAGGCCAGCGCGGTCTACCGCGTCGGCACCCAGGGCACCCTGACCAAGACCGACAACCAGTACGACATCGCCATCAACGGGCGCGGCTA
Organism: Phenylobacterium sp.; assembly: GCF_024508875.1. GTDB lineage: Bacteria > Pseudomonadota > Alphaproteobacteria > Caulobacterales > Caulobacteraceae > Phenylobacterium. The sequence continues at coordinate 1,935 of NZ_JANINU010000222.1, read as the reverse complement.
CTTCCAGGTGCTGATGCCGTCGGGCGAGAACGCCTACACCCGCGCCGGCAACCTGGCGGTCAACGACCAGGGCCAGCTCGTCACCCAGGACGGCTACCAGATCCAGCCGGCGATCACGATCCCGCAGGACGCCGTCTCGGTCTCGATCTCCAAGTCGGGGCAGGTCGAGGTGCAGCAGGCCGGCCAGACCGGCACCAACATCGTCGGCGTCATCGAGCTGGCCACCTTCGTCAACGACGGGGGCCTGGAAGCCCTCGGCGACAACCTGCTGAAGGAAACCGCCGCCTCGGGCGCGCCCACCACCGGCACGCCGGGCTCGGTCGGCATCGGCACGCTGCAGCAGGGCTACACCGAAGCCTCGAACGTCGACGCGGTCGCCGAGATCTCGGCCCTGATCGTCGCCCAGCGCGCCTACGAGATGAACTCCAAGGTCATCTCCACGGCCGACAACATGCTCGCCACCGCCAACCAGTTGAAGTCGTAAGCCGATGAAAGCGCTCGTGTTCCTGGCGGCCCTCGCCATCGCTTCGCCGGCCCTGGCCGCGACGCCCGTGACCCTGAAGGCCAGCGCCTTCGACGCCGACGGCGTGGTCACCCTCGGCGACATTTTCAACGGCGCCGGCGCGGCCGGCGCGACCCCGATCGCCACCCGCACGGGCGCCAGCGTGATGCTGAACGCCGCCGCCGTCCGCGCCGCGGCCTATCGGGCCGGCCTGGACTGGCCGAACGCCGAGGGCCTGCGGCAGATCGTCGTGACCGGCGCCGCCTCGGCCGCCGCCGCCGGCAGCCCGGCAAGTGTTGCCGCTCGCGGCAATGTGGACGTCCTCACCTGGGCCCGCTCGATCGGCGCCGGCGAAATCGTCCAGCCCGCCGACCTGATCTGGGGCAAGGCCGCCGCCGCCCCCGCGGACGCGCCGAACGATCCCGACGCGGTCATCGGCCTCGCCGCCCGCCGCCCCCTCCGCGAAGGCGCCGCCGTGGCCGCCCGGGACGTGTCGGCCCCGCAGGTGGTCAAGGCAAACGAGATCGTAACCCTCACGTACGAGAACGAGGGCGTCTCCCTCGCGCTCCAGGCCAAGGCCCTTGGCGGCGGCGCGGTCGGCGAGACCATCAACGTGCAGAACGTCACGTCGAAGAAGACCGTCCAGGCCGTGGTCACCGGACCCGGCGCGGCGGCGGTCGGACCCGCGGCGGAGCAGCTGAAGCTGATCCGCTCCCAACGTTACGCCTCGCGTTGAAGGAAGCTCACATGCGCCTGCGCCTCGTCGCCCTCGCCGTCCTCCTCAGCCCGCTCGCGGCCTGCTCCACCGTCGCCGAGGCGGTGAAGGGCCCCGAGCTCGCCCCCGTCGGCTACCCCGCCGCCCTGGTGCCGCGCGAGCAGGCGATCATGCCGCTGGCCTCGGTGCGCGAGCCCGGCCCGCAGCCCGCGTCGGCCAACTCGCTGTGGCGCACCGGCGCCCGCGCGTTCTTCAACGACCAGCGCGCCAGCCGCGTCGGCGACATCGTCACCGTCAACATCGACATCGACGACAGCGCCAAGACCACCAACGCCACCACCAGTTCGCGCACCTCGGGCATGACCGCCGGCGTCCCGCACCTGCTGGGCCTGGAGTCCACGCTGGGCAAGATCCTGCCGGGCGACTTCAAGCCCGAGGCGGCCATCGAGACCAACTCGACCACCAACAACGCCGGCGCCGGCCAGGTGAACCGCTCCGAAAAGATCAGCCTGACCATCGCGGCGGTCGTCACCGGCATCCTGCCCAACGGCAACATGATGATCCAGGGGACCCAGGAGGTGCGCACCAACACCGACCTGCGCCAGCTCACGGTCGCCGGCATCGTGCGCCCCGAGGACATCTCCTCGGCCAACACCATCCGCCACACCCAGATCGCGGAAGCCCGCATCAGCTACGGCGGCCGCGGCGACATCAGCCG
>NZ_JANINU010000221.1 GCF_024508875.1 Phenylobacterium sp. | reverse complement strand
ACGCGAAGCGGCGCATCGTTGTGCCGCAGGAATACCGCGCCGCGCTCTCGGGCCCGGCGGACGGCGTCTTCGTGTTCCCCTCCATCCGATCGGACTGCATCGAGGGCGGCGGCCAGGCCCTGTTCGATCGCTACGGCGCGATGGCCGACGAGCTGGAATTCGGCGACGAACTGCGCGACTCCATCGAGCGCAACGTGTTCGGTGAGATGCAGAAACTGTCCTTCGATACCGCCGGTCGGATCACCCTGCCCGAGGGGCTGTGCGAGCAGTACGGCATCACCGACTGGGTCGCCGTCGTGGGCCTGCGCGATCGCTTCGAGATCTGGGAGCGCGACGCGTATCGGGCGCAGCGGGCTGCCGACCGCGAGCGGGCGCGCACCGGGCTGGCGGAAATGCGGGTGAAGCAGCGCGCCGCCCGCCTTGGAGGCGCGGCATGACCGGCGCTCCACACGTTTCAGTCCTCCTGGACGAGGTCCTCGAAAGCCTGGCGCTGAAGCCGGGCGACCTCGTGGTGGACGGCACCTTCGGCGCGGGCGGTTACACCCGCGCTTTCCTGGCGACGGGAGCGAAGGTCGTGGCCTTTGACCGCGACCCTACGGTCCGTCGCTTCGCTGCGGGATTTCCGGACGACCGCTTCCGCCTGGTGGAAGCGCGATTCTCGGAGATGGACGCAGTGCTGGGCGAGGGCCACGCCGACGGCGTGGCCCTCGACCTCGGCGTGAGCTCGATGCAGCTCGACCAGGCCGAGCGCGGCTTCTCGTTCATGCAGGACGGGCCGCTGGACATGCGGATGGGCGACGCCGGCCCCACGGCCGCCGACCTGGTGAATACCGCCGAGCAGGACGACCTGGCGCGGATCATCTTCGTCTACGGCGAGGAGCGTGAGAGCCGCCGCATCGCCCGCGCGATCGTGCGCCGCCGCGAGGAGCAGCCCTTCACCCGGACGTTGGAGTTGGCCGAGTTCGTCGAGCGGACGCTGGGCGGGCGCCGCGGCGCCAAGATCCATCCGGCCACCCGCACCTTCCAGGGCCTGCGGATCGCGGTGAACGAGGAGTTGGCCGAGCTGGAGGCCGGGCTTGTGTCGGCTGAGCGCGTGCTGAAGGCTGGCGGTCGGCTGGCGGTGGTGACCTTCCACTCGCTGGAAGACCGGATCGTGAAGAACTTCCTGGGCGTCCGCGCCGGCCGCACGCCCGCCGGCTCGCGGCACGCGCCGCCGGCCGCCAAGGGCGCCGAGCCCAGCTTCCGCCTGCTGTTCAACGGCGCCCAGTCGGCCGGTGACGCCGAGGCCAAGGCCAATCCTCGCGCGCGCTCCGCCAAGTTGCGGGCCGCGATCCGCACCGATGCGCCGGTGTGGAAGGAGGCGGCATGAGCGTCTTCACGCGCCGCGTCCGGGGCTTCCGTCTGGTCGACCTGATCGGCGTGGGCCTGCTGGTCACGCTGATCCTGGGCGTGTACCTGGCCAAGACGATCGCCGGCCGCGAACGCGCCGAGATCGCCACCGTCGAGCGCCAGATCAAGGCCGAGCAGGCGCGCATCCGCCTGCTGCAGGCCGAGGTGGCGCACCTGGAGCAGCCCGGCCGCATCGAGCGGCTGTCCGTGACCTACCTGAAGATGGAGCCGGTCACGATCCATCGCGAGGCGACGGCCGACCAGATCATCGACCTCGCCCGCGCCGGTCCGCCGGCGAAGGCCAAGGCCGTGTCCGCCGTCGCGGCCATGGTCAATGGCTCGAACATCACCCCCGGCGTGCCGCCGCCGCCGCCGTTCGAGGCCAACCCTGTTCGGGTGGCCGAGACCGCGCCCGCGCCGGCCGGAGCGGCGCGATGAGCCTCAGCCACGCCTTCGGCCGTTCGGGCCTGCCGCGCTGGCTGATCGAGCGCATCTGGGGCCTGGAGCACGCCTTCGAGCGCGCGCGCGCCTCGGGCAAGGCCGAGGACGACACCCGCCTGCGCATCTTCTTCGTGCTGGCGCTGTTCTCCCTGGGTTTCCTGACGCTGGCGATCGGCGCGACGCGCGCGGCGCTGTTCTCGGACGCGCGCGGCGGCGGGGCGTTGTCGGCCCTGGGCGCCAGCCGGGCGGACCTCGTCGACCGCAACGGCATGCTGCTGGCCGCCGACCTGCTGCACTACGGGCTCTACGTCGACCCGCGCGAGATCTGGGACGTTCCCGAGACCCGCCGCAGCCTCCTGCGCACGCTGCCGAACCTGGAGGCGGAGCGCCTCGACCGGGCGCTGCGCGGCAACCGGCGAATCTTCGTCCTGGGCGCCCTCACGCCGGAAGAGCGCAACCGCGTCCACGAACTGGGCCTGCCGGGCGTCAGCTTCGAGCCCGAGCAGCGCCGCGTCTATCCGCTCGGCCCGTCGGCGGCGCACATCGTCGGTTTCTCCGACGCCGGCGGCGAGGGCATCTCGGGCGCTGAGGCGGCGTTCAACGACGACATCCGCGGCGCTGCGCGCGCCGGGACCCCGGTGCCGCTCTCCATCGACCTGCGGGTGCAGGGCGCGCTGGAGGACGAGCTGTGGAAGGCCGTGGCCGAGTTCACGCCGAAGGGCGCGGTCGGCCTGGTGACCGACATCCAGACCGGCGAGATCCTGGGCATGGCGAGCTGGCCGGCCTTCGATCCCAACAAGCCCGGCAAGGCCGGCGTCTACGCCCAGACCAACCGCGCGGCGGCGACGGTCTACGAGATGGGGTCGACCTTCAAGACGTTCACCGTCGCGACCGGGCTCGACACGGGTGTCGCCACGCCCGAGAGCACCTTCGACGCCCGCACGCCGTTCCACCTGGGCTACCGGATCATCAACGACTACCACGCGGCCCGGAAGATCCTGACCCTGGTCGAGGTGTTCCAGCACTCGTCCAACATCGGCACCGCCAAGCTGGCCGAGGCCATCGGTCCGCAGCGCATGGGCGGGTACTTCAAGGCGCTGGGCCTGACGACGACGGCCAAGGTCGAGCTGATCGAGACCGCGCGGCCGCTGACCCCCAAGGTGTGGGACCAGGACGCCATCGCCTCGGTCTCGTTCGGCCACGGCATCAACGTCACGCCTCTGGCGCTGGCGCGGGCTTATGGCGCGGTGCTGAACGGCGGCACGCTGATCCCGCTGACGATCCACAAGCTGGAACCGGGCGCCAAGGTCACGGGTCCTCGGGTCATGTCCGAGCGCACGTCCCTGCAGATGCTGTCCATCATGCGCGCCAACGTGGCGGGCAAGAGCGGCAGTGGCCGGTCGGCGAACATTCCCGGCCTGTCGGTGGGCGGCAAGACCGGCACCGGCGAGAAGTACGATCCCGCCATTCGGGGCTATAACCACGCTCGTCAGGTATCCTCGTTCGCCGCAGTGTTCCCCACGACGGGCGGACCGGGCACCAAGCGCTACTTCGTGCTGATCCTGCTGGACGAACCGCACGCCTCGGCGAACAGCGCCGGCTACGCTACGGGCGGCTGGGTGGCCGCGCCGGCCGCGGGCCGGGTGATCGAACGCATCGCGCCTTTCCTCGGCGTGCCGCGTCGCGCCGACCTGGGCCAGGCGATTCCGGTAGAGCCGGCGTCGGTCGAAGAGATGGGCGAAGGCCAATGAGCGTTCGCCTGACGAAGCTGGTGAAGCGCGATCTGGGCGTCGATCCCGAGATCACCGGCGTGACGGCGGACAGCCGCAAGGTGAAGCCGGGCTTCCTCTTCGCGGCCCTGCCGGGCTCGAACGCGGACGGTGCGGCCTTCGCCGCCAAGGCCGTAGAGGCGGGCGCCGCTGCGGTGATCGCCGACCAGGACCTGAACCTCTCCGTGCCGACGGTCGTCTGCCGCGACCCGCGCCGCGGCTACGCCCTGGCGGCGGCCAACTTCTGGGGCCGCCAGCCGCAGACCTGCGTGGCCGTCACGGGCACCAACGGCAAGACGTCGGTCGCCAACTTCTGCCGCCAGATGTTCGCCGGCGCGGGCCACGTCTCGGCCAGCATGGGCACGCTGGGTGTTACGGTCTCCAAGCCGGGCGAGGCTGACCTGCAGGTCACGCCGCCCGGCCTGACCACGCCGGACGCGGGCGATGTCGCGGAACTGCTGATGCGGATCAGCCAGCTGGGCGTGACGCACTTCGCCATGGAGGCGTCGTCGCACGGCATCGACCAGCGCCGGCTGGACGGCGTGCGGCTGGCTGCGTCCGGGTTCCTGAACCTGACGCAGGACCACCTCGACTACCATCACACGATGGACGCCTACATGAAGGCGAAGCTGCGCCTGTTCGAGCAGTTGATGCCCCGGGGCGCGACGGCGGTGCTGAACGCCGACAGTGAGGCCTTCCCGTTCTTCGCCGCCGCCTCGGTGGTGTCGGGCCAGCGCGTGATGAGCGTGGGCGAGACGGGACAGGCGCTGAAGCTGATGGAGCGGACGCTGCTGCCCGACGGCCAGCGCCTCAAGATCCGCGCCGACGGCAAGGCCTGGGACGTGCGCCTGCCGCTGGCCGGGGCGTTCCAGGCGTCGAACGCCCTGGTGGCGGCGGGGCTGTGCCGGGCAGCCGGCCTGAGTTTCGAGGAGACCTTCGCCGGCCTGGAGCGGCTGACCGGTGCGCCGGGACGTCTGCAACGGGTCGGCGCGGGGTCGAATGGCGGCGAGGCCTATGTGGACTACGCCCACACGCCGGATGGACTTGAGACCGTGCTCAAGGCCATGCGGCCCCACGCCCGCGGCCGGCTCATCGTGGTGTTCGGCGCCGGCGGCGACCGCGACAAGGGAAAGCGCCCGCTGATGGGCGAGATCGCCGCACGGCTCGCCGACGTGGCCATCGTCACCGACGACAACCCCCGTTCGGAGGTTCCCGCCGCCATTCGCGCCGAGGTGCTGGCCGGCGCGAATGGCGCCAAGGAAATCGGCGACCGCCGCGAGGCCATCCAGGCCGCTGCGGCGATGCTGAAGGATGGCGACATCCTGGTGGTGGCTGGCAAGGGGCACGAGCAGGGGCAGATCGTGGGCGGCGTCGTGCATCCCTTCGATGACGTGCAGGAGACGGCCAAAGCCCTGGAGCTTGTGCATGGCTGACCCGCTCTGGACCTCAGCGGACATTGCGAGGGCGACGGGCGGGGCGGAGAGCGGAAGGTTCACCGCCACCGGAGTCTCCATCGACACCCGCACCCTCGAACCCGGCGACCTGTTCGTGGCCCTGGCCGGCGTGCGCGACGGCCATGAGTTCATCGCCCAGGCCATGGCCAGGGGCGCGGCCGGCGCGCTGGTCTCGCAGGACGTCGATGCGCCGTTCGTGAAGGTCACGGGCGACGTCCTGCTCGCCCTGGAGAAACTGGGTGCGGCGGCGCGCGAGCGGGCGACCAAGGCGCGCCGGGGCGCGGTCACCGGCTCGGTCGGTAAGACCAGCGTCACCCAGGCGATCATGGCCGGCCTGACCCTGGCCGGGCCGGCGCACTCGTCGGTGAAGAGCTACAACAACCACATCGGCGTGCCACTGACCCTGGCGCGGATGCCGGCCGCCACAGAGCGGGCGGTGTTCGAGGTCGGCATGAACCACGCCGACGAGATCAGGCCGCTGACCAAGTTCGTCCGGCCGCATGCCGCGGTCGTGACGACCGTGGGCCCTGTGCACACCGAGAATTTCCCCGACGGCGAGGCGGGCGTGGCGCGCGCCAAGGCCGAGATCTTCGAAGGCCTGGAGCCGGGCGGCGTGGCCGTGCTGAACGCCGACAACCGCTGGTTCGACCTGCTGAAGGCCGAGGCGCTGAAGGCAGGGGCGACGATCCGCACGTTCGGGACCGGCGAGGGCTGCGACGCCCGCCTGATCGACTTCCAGGTTCCGGGCGGCCACGCCGTGGTTCAGGCCCGCCTGCACGGCAAGGCGATGGACTTCCCGATCTTGCAGACCGGCGCCCACTGGGGCCTCAACAGCATGGCGGTGCTGTTGATGCTGGAGGCTTTGGACGTCGACCTGGACAAGAGCCTGGCGGCGATGGGCTCGTTCGAGCCCTTGGCGGGCCGCGGCGCCGAGAGTGCGGTCGTCGTGAGGGGCGGCGCCTTTACGCTGATCGACGAGAGCTACAACGCCAACCCGATCTCGATGGCGTCGGCCATCAAGACCCTGGGCGCGCGGACGACGTCGGGCCGGCGGCTCGTGGCGCTCACCGACATGCTGGAGCTGGGCCCCGAAGCCGTCCGCTTCCATGCCGATCTGGCCGCGCCGCTCGAGGCTGCGTCAATCGACCTCGTCTTCTGCGCCGGTCCTCTGATGAAATCCCTCTGGGACGCCCTTCCGCCGACTCGGCGAGGCGGCTACGCCGAGAATGCTGCCGCCCTCGCGCCGCAGCTCGCACAGGCCGTCGAGGCCGGCGACGTGGTGATGGTGAAGGGGTCGAACGGGTCGAAGGCGGGGCTGATCGCCCAGTCGCTCCTCGCGCTCGGCGCCGGCGATACGGGCCTTGGGGAGGCCGGCTGATGTTCTACTGGCTCTACTTGACCTTCGCGTCGTCCGGCTATGTGCCGATCCTGAACCTCCTCAAGTACCAGACCTTCCGCACGGGCCTGGCGATCTTCACGGCCCAGCTCGTGGTCGTGGCGCTGGGCTCGCGGTTCATCCGCTGGATGAAGGCCAGGCAGGGCAAGGGCCAGCCGATCCGCGCCGAGGGCATCGAGCGGCACGTGATCGAGAAGGCCGGCACCCCCACCATGGGCGGGGTCATGATCCTGGCGGGGCTGTTCGCGGGCACGCTGCTGTGGGCCGACCTGTCCAACGTCTATGTGTGGGCGGTGCTCATCGTCACCGGCGGCTACGGCCTGCTGGGCTTCCTGGACGACTATTCCAAGGTCACTAAACAGACGACGGCGGGCATCTCCGGGCGAGTCCGCTTGGTGCTGGAAGCCGGCATCGCCATGGCGGCGATCGCGCTGATCATCCTGTTCGCCGCCAAGCCGCCCGAGAGTCCGGAACTGCTGACCGCCGTCACCTTCCCGATCTTCAAGCAGCTCTTCCTCGACCTGTCCTGGGGCTACCTGTTCTTCGGCGCCTTCGTGATCGTGGGCGCCGCCAACGCCGTGAACTTCACCGACGGCCTGGACGGCCTGGCGACGGTGCCCGTCATGATCGCCGCCGCCGCCTACGGCCTGATCGCCTACATCGTCGGCAACTACGTCTTCTCGAACTACCTGCAACTCCACTTCGTGCCGGGCGTCGGCGAGCTGGCGGTGTTCTGCGGGGCCCTGATCGGCTCGGGCCTCGGCTTCCTCTGGTACAACGCCCCGCCCGCCAAGATCTTCATGGGCGACACCGGTTCGCTCGCCCTGGGCGGCGCCCTGGGGACTATCGCCGTGGCGACGCGGCACGAAATCGTCCTGGCGATCATCGGCGGCCTGTTCGTCGCCGAACTGTTGTCGGTCGTGGTGCAGGTGACCTCGTTCAGGCTGACGGGGAAGCGCGTGTTCCGCATGGCGCCGGTGCACCACCATTTCGAGAAGCTGGGCTGGTCGGAGAGCACGGTCGTGATCCGCTTCTGGATCGTGGCGGTGATGCTGGCCCTGGTCGGTCTCGCCACCCTGAAGCTCAGGTAGGGAGGCCGCTCGCTTGTCATGATCCCGGTCCGCGGCTTTGAGGGGAAGACCGTCGCCGTGTTCGGCCTGGCCCGCACGGGCCTTGCCGCGGCGCGCGCCCTGATGGCCGGCGGCGCCAAGGTGGCGCTGTGGGACGACAAGCCGGCCACGCGCGAGGCGGCGGTAGGCGAAGGCTTCGAGGTGACCGACCTCACCACCGCCGACTGGTCGCAGTTCGCAGCCCTGATGCTCTCGCCCGGGGTGCCGCTGACGCACCCCAAGCCGCACTGGACGGTGGAGCAGGCCAAGGCCACAGGCGTCGAGATCCTGGGCGACATCGAGCTCTTCGCCCGCACCGTCAACGCCGCGCCCGAGCACAAGCGGCCGAAGATCGTCGCTATTACCGGCACCAACGGCAAGTCGACCACCACCGCCCTGATCGGCCACATCTGTGCGGAGGCGGGCCGCGACACCCGCGTGGGCGGCAACATCGGCACCGGCGTCCTCAGCCTCGACGACATGCACGGCGGCGCGGTCTATGTGCTGGAGCTGTCGTCCTACCAGCTCGACCTGACGTCCAGCCTTCATGCCGATGTCAGCGTGATCCTGAACATCTCGCCCGACCATCTGGAGCGGCACGGCGACATGGAGGGCTATGTCGCGGCCAAGCGCCGAATCCTCGCCAACCAGGGCAAGGGCGATACCGCCGTGATCGGTGTGGACGACGCCTGGGGTCAGCGAATCTGCACCGAGATCACCGCCGCCAACCGCCGCACGATCGTGCCGATCTCGGCCAGCAAGGCCATGAGCCGGGGCGTCTACGCCCTGGATGGCCTGCTCTACGATGCGGCCGGGGAACGCGCGAGCGAGGTCACCGACCTCAAGCAGGCCCGCTCATTGCCGGGTCGCCACAACTGGCAGAACGCAGCCGCCGCCTACGCCGCGGCAAAGGGGCTGGGGATCGACCCGGCCACCATCGCCCGCGCGCTGATGACCTTCCCGGGCCTGGCCCATCGGATGGAGACCATCGCAACGCTGGGCAAGGTCCGCTTCGTCAACGACAGCAAGGCCACGAATGCCGACGCCGCGCGCCAGGCCCTGTCGAGCTACCCGAAAGTCTATTGGATCGCCGGTGGACGGCCGAAGACCGATGGCATCGACGACCTGGCCGATCTCTTCCCGCGGGTGATCAAGGCCTACCTGGTCGGCGAGGCCGCGCCGGCGTTCGCCAAGGTGCTTGAAGGCAAGGCGCCGGCCGTGCAGAGCGGGACCATCGCCGCGGCCGCAGAGGCGGCGTTCAAGGATGCGACCGCATCGGGCAAGGACGCTGTCGTCCTGCTCTCGCCCGCCTGCGCCTCGTTCGATCAGTTCGCCGATTTCGAACAGCGGGGCGATGCGTTCCGCGTCGCCGTCAAGGCGCTCGCCGCCGGCAAGACACCCGAGGGGGCCGCATGACGACCGCACCCACGAGCAACGCGCACGCCTTCGCCCGGTCGGACCGCACGCCGCTGGGCGTGTGGTGGTGGACGGTCGACCGCTGGATGCTGGGCGTCGTCGCCCTGCTGATCGGCATCGGGGTGCTGATGTCGTTCGCCGCCAGCCCGGCGGCCGCGGCGCGGATGAATATCGGCGACCCGTTCCACTTCGCCGTGCGCCAGTGCGTCTTCGCCGGCGCCTCGGCCGTCATCCTGATCGGCGTCTCGATGCTGGACGTGAAGGGCGTTCGCCGCGCCTCGTTCTTCATCTGGCTTTGCGCCATCGCCGTCATGGTGGCGCTACCGTTCATCGGTCACAACGCAAAGGGCGCCACGCGCTGGCTCGAGTTCGGCGGCTTCACGTTCCAGCCGTCGGAATACATGAAGCCGGCGCTGATCATCCTCGTCGCCTGGATGTTCGCCGAGGGCCAGAAGGGGCAGGGGGTGCCCGGCGTCTCCATTGCCTTCGCGCTCTACGCCGTCTCGGTGGGCCTGTTGCTGATCCAGCCCGACGTCGGCCAGACGGTGCTGATCACCATCGCCTTCGGCGCCGCCTTCTGGATGGCCGGCGTGCCGATGAGCTGGGTGATGCTGCTAGGGGCCACGGCGGTAGCGGGGCTCAGTTCCACCTACTTCCTGTTCCCGCACGTTCAGAGCCGGGTCGACCGGTTCCTCAGCCCCGACAAGGCCGACACCCACCAGGTCGACCGCGCGTCGGAGGCCATCGCCGCCGGCGGCTTCTTCGGCCGCGGCCCCGGCGAGGGGGTGATGAAGCGCCACGTGCCCGACCTGCACACCGACTTCATCTATTCCGTCGGCGCCGAGGAATACGGCCTGATCTTCAGCCTGCTGCTGATCTCGCTGTTCGCGTTCGTCGTGGTGCGCGGCCTCTATCGCGCCATGAAGCTGAGCGACCCGTTCGAGCAGGTGGCCGCGGCGGGCCTCTTTGTGCTCGTGGGCCAGCAGGCGATCATCAACGTGGCCGTGAACCTCAACCTTATCCCGACCAAGGGCATGACCCTGCCGTTCATCAGCTATGGCGGCTCGTCGATGCTGGCCATGGGCCTGACCATGGGCCTGGCTCTGGCGCTCACTCGCCGCCGGCCGGGCGCCTACACCCAGACCGAGGGCCTAGCCAAGGCGGGCGCGTTCGCATGACGCGCCGGATCGCCGTCGTCGCCGCCGGGGGTACCGGGGGCCACCTGTTCCCCGCCCAGGCGCTGGCCGAGGCGCTGATCGCCCGCGGCTGGGGGATCGTGCTGGCGTCGGACGAGCGCGTGGCGGGCCTGGCCCAGGACTTCCCGGCGGAGCGGCGGATCGGCCTGTCGGCGGCCACGTTCAAGCCGGGGGACCCGATCGGGATGATGCGGGCGGGCGTCGCTGTCCTACGGGGCGCCATGCAGGCGCGATCGGTGTTCCGGGAGATCAACCCGAACGTGGTGGTCGGCTTCGGCGGCTATCCGTCGGCGCCCGCGCTGGTGGCGGCGATTCTCGACCGCCGCCCGACCGTGATCCATGAACAGAACGCGGTGATGGGCCGGGCGAACCGGTTCCTGGCCCCGCACATCGGCACGATCGCCTGCGCCTTCCCGACGCTGAAGAAGGCCCCTAAGGGCGTCGCCGAGCGGGCCCGCGTGGTGGGCAATCCGGTTCGGCCGCCGATCCGGGCGCTGGCCGAGATCCCCTACATCCCGCCCGAGCCGAACGGCCCGGTGCGCCTGCTGGTCACCGGCGGCAGCCAGGGCGCGCGTCTCCTGTCCGAACTTGTCCCCGAGGCCGTCAAGGCGCTGCCCGAAGACCTGCGCAAGCGGCTGATCGTCCAGCAGCAGACCCGCGCCGAGAGCATGAACACGGCTCGCCGCGCCTACCGCGATGCGCTCGTCGACGCCGAGATCGCGCCCTTCTTCCGCGACATCGCCAGCCGCCTGCGCGACGCCCACCTGGTGATCGGCCGCTCGGGCGCGGGAACGGTCTGCGAGTTCGCGGTGGCGGGGAAGCCGGCCATCCTGGTGCCGCTGGCCATCGCCATCGATGACGACCAGGGCCAGAACGCCAAGCTGCTAGCCGACGCTGGCGGCGCCGAAATCGCCCGCGAGGCCCAGCTCACGGTGGAGAGCCTGGCGAAGGCGCTGACCGTCCTGCTCAACAATCCCGACCGTCTGGCCCGCATGGCCGCGGCGTCGCGCAGCGTCGCCATGCCGGACGCCGCTGAGCGGTTGGCCGATGTGGTCGAGGGCGCCGCGCGGCGTTAGGGGCGCCTCTTCCGTCTCCCGGGGAAGCGTCCTAGGACTGCGGAATGACGCGACGCCCAGTCCCCTTCGAAATCGGCCCCGTGCACTTCATCGGCATCGGCGGCATCGGCATGAGCGGCATCGCCGAGATCATGATGCGCACCGGCTATACGGTGCAGGGCTCGGACGCCAAGGCCAGCGCCAACACCGAGCGGCTGGAGAAGCTGGGCGCGAAGATTTTCGTCGGCCATGACCCGGCCAACGTCGAGGGCGCCTACGCCGTCGTCTATTCGACCGCGGTAAAGGCTGACAATCCCGAGATGGTGGCCGCGCGTGAACGGCGTCTGCCGCTGGTGCGCCGGGCCGAGATGCTGGCCGAGCTGATGAGGCTCCAGTTCTCCGTCGCGGTGGGCGGCACCCACGGCAAGACCACGACCACGTCGATGATCGCCTCGCTGCTGGACGCGGGAGGCCTGGACCCCACGGTGGTGAACGGTGGCATCATCAACGCCTACGGCACCAACGCCAAGGTCGGCTCGGGCGACTGGATCGTCGTGGAGGCCGACGAGAGCGACGGCACGTTCCTGAAGCTCAAGTCCACCTGCGCGGTCGTCACCAACATCGATCCCGAGCACCTGGACCACTACGGCGAGTTCGAGGCCGTGAAGAAGGCGTTCCGGGACTTCGTCGAGAACATCCCGTTCTACGGCTTCGCCGCCATCTGCACCGACCACGCCGAGGTCCAGGCCATGGCCGCGCGCGTCGAAAACCGGCGCCTCGTGACCTACGGCGTCAACCCGCAGGCCGAGGTGCGGGCCGAGAACATCACCATGGGGCCTGACGGGGCGCGCTACGACGCCGTGATCCGGCCGCACGACGCCGCGCCGATGCGCTTCGAGGGGCTGCACCTGCCGATGGCGGGGCACCACAACGTGCTGAACTCCCTCGCGGCGATCGCCGTCGCGCGCGAGCTGGGGCTGGACGAGGCGGCGATCCGAAAGGGCCTGGCCGAGTTCGGCGGGGTGAAGCGGCGCTTCACCACCACGGGGGTGGCGGGCGGCGTGCGCGTCGTCGACGACTACGGCCACCACCCGGTCGAGATCGCCTCGGTGCTGAAGGCGGCCCGAGCGGTCACCGAGGGCAAGGTCGTGGCCGTGGTCCAGCCGCACCGCTACACGCGCCTGCGCGACCTGTTCGACGAGTTCAGCGCCTGTTTCGCCGACGCCGACGTGGTGCTGGTGGCCGATGTCTACGCCGCGGGCGAGCAGCCGATCGAAGGGGTCAGCAAGGACGCGCTCGTCGACGGCCTGCGCCGCTACGGCCACCGGCGCGCACTGACGCTAGGCTCGCCGGCCGAACTGGCGGGACTGGTGAAGGCCGAGACCGGGCCGGGAGACCTGGTCGTCCTGCTGGGCGCGGGCGACATCACGAACTGGGCCTATGCGCTGCCCGGCGAGCTGGAATCTCTCGGCACGTGACCGATTGGCGCGACGACCTGCCGCCCGTCCGCGGCAAGCTGCTGCGGGACGAGCCGCTGGGGCCGTTCACCTGGTTCCGGGTGGGCGGGGCGGCCGAGGCGCTGTTCCTGCCGGCCGACCACGAGGACCTGCGCGACTTCCTGAAGGCGCTGCCGGCCAGCGTGCCGGTGACCATCCTGGGGGTGGGTTCCAACGTCATCATCCGCGACGGCGGGGTCGAGGGCGTGGTGATCCGGCTGGCCGGTCGGGCGTTCGGGACGGTCGAGGCCGACAGTGCGACCCAGCGGATCACCGCGGGTTCGGCGGCGCTGGACGCGGCCGTGGCGCGCGCGGCGGCCAAGGCTGGGATCGCGGGGCTGGAGTTCTACGCCGGCATCCCGGGCTCGGTCGGCGGGGCGCTGACCATGAACGCCGGCTGCTACGGTTCCGAAACTAAGGACGTGCTGGTGTCGGCCTGGGGCTACGACCGCTCCGGGACCCGCAGGGACCTCGCCTTGGCGGACTTCGGCTACACCTATCGCCACTCCGAGGCGCCGGCCGACATCATCTGGGTCGAGGCGACCTACCAGGGACGGCCGGACGATCCGCAGGCGGTCCAGGCCCGGATCGACGAGATCACCCAACGCCGCGAGACCACCCAGCCCATCCGCGAGAAGACCGGCGGCTCAACCTTCAAGAACCCGCCGGGGCACTCCTCCTGGAAACTTGTTGATGAGGCGGGCTGGCGCGGAAAGCCGTATGGTGGGGCGATGTTCTCGACCCTGCACTCGAACTTCATGATCAACACGGGCGAGGCGACGGCCGCGGATCTCGAGGGCCTGGGCGAGGCGGTCCGCGCCGATGTGAAGGCGAAGACGGGCATCGATCTCCACTGGGAGATCAAGCGGATCGGGCGGCCTGCATGATCGCGCCGGCCCTCATCCTGGTGCGGCATGGGCGGCCGGTGATCGACCCCGATATCCCGCCGCCACAGTGGGGCCTGTGTCCAGAGGGGCGTGACGCCGTGACTGCGCTGGCCGCAAAGCTGACCCGTCTCGGGATCAAGGCGGCCATCTCCAGCCCCGAGCCCAAGGCGTTGCAGACGGCCGAGATCATCGGTCAGCGTCTGGGCCTGGCCGTCGAGGTCGAGCATGGCCTGGGCGAGCACAAGCGGCCGCAGGCTTCGTTCGGCACCGAGGCCGAGTTCCAGGCCAACATCGCCCAGATCTTCGCCCATCCCCACGCGCCGGCGCCCGGGGGCGAGAGCGCCGAGCAGGCCTGCGAGCGCCTGGCCGCGGCCCTGGAGCGTCACAAGACCCGGCCGATGGTGGCCGTCACGCACGGGACGGTGCTGAGCTACTACGTGGCGAAGCTCGCGAACTGCGACGCCCACGACCTCTGGCGCAGCCTGCGCACGCCGGACGCCTTCGTGTTCGACGCCGAGGGTGCGCTGATCGAGCGGTTGTAGCCGCCTCTCCCGCGAGGCGCAGCCGGAGGGGTCACGCCGCGAGCGCCTTCTCGCTAGGCACCAGCCGGGCGCTCGCGGTCGCCCGCGCGATCACCGTCCCTGACAGGTCCATCAGCTTGCCTTCAAGAAAAGCGATGCTCTTGCCGGCCTGCACCACCTGGCCTTCGCCGTAGAGCGGCCCCGGCCGCGCGGGGGCCAGGAAGCTCACGTGCATCTCGATCGTCGGGGTGAACAGGCGACCCTCGGAATAGACGAACATCGCCGGGCCCATGGTGTCGTCCAGCATCGCAGCCAGGAACCCGCCCTGGATGAAGCCCGCCGGATTGGTGAACTCGGGCCGGCCCTCGAAGCGGATTCGGATCCAGCCGTCGGCCGGGCGGGCCTCGACCACCTCCCAGCCCAGCGTCTCCGCGCAAGGCGGGCGGGGCAGGGCGTCGAGAGCGGTCGGAACAGGCATGGCGTCTCCTTTTGCGCCTGCCGAACTTGCCGACATCCTGCTGACACCATGGCGGCAGCAGTGGCCCTTGACGGGAATCCCGCCGGATGGGACCGGCATGGCCATGCGCATCCTTTCCCCGCTCGCCTTCGCCGCGGCCCTGGCCGCCGTCTCACCCGCCTTCGCCGCGGACGATCTCGCCGCAGGGGCCGCCGCAGTGCGCGACCGGGCGCTCACGGACAGCACGGCCTGGGACGTCGCCGAGTCCCTAACCTCCGAAGTCGGCGCGCGGATGGTGGGCTCGCCGGCGATGGAGCGGGCCCGAGACTGGGGCGTGGCCAAGCTCAAGGAGCTGGGCTTCGAGAACATCAAGGTCGAGGCCTTCACGACGCCGGCCTGGTCCCGCGGCGCGGAGTCCGCCGAGGTGGTGGGCCCCTGGCCGCACAAGCTGTCGATCCTGGGATTGGGTGGCTCGTCGTCCACGCCCGCCGGCGGGATCACCGCGCCGATCGTGGTCTTCAAGACCTACCAGGCGATGCTGGACCAGCCGCCCGGCGCACTGAAGGGCAAGATTGCCGTCGTCACCCAGTCCATGGGCCGTACCCAGGACGGCTCCAGCTACGGCGCGGTCGGCGTCCAGCGCCGCGCCGGAGCTCCCGAGGCCGCCAAACGGGGGGCTGTGGGCTACCTGATCCGCTCGATCTCCACCGACGACACCCGCCTGCCGCATACGGGCGGCGGCGCGCCCGGCGGCATCCCCGCGGCCGCGCTCTCGACGCCCGACGCCGAGCTGCTCGAGCGGCTGGCCGCGCGGGGCAAACCTGTGATGGTGAAGCTGGACATGCAATCGGCAGCCAATCCGGGCGCCGCCGCCTGGAACATCTCCGGCGAAATCCGCGGCAAGGAGAAGCCCGACGAGGTGATCGTCATCGGCGGCCACCTCGATAGCTGGGATCCCGGCACGGGAGCCATCGACGACGCCGCCGGCATCGCCATCACAACCGCGGCGGCGAAGCTCGCGGCCCAGCCTGGCAAGCCCAAGCGCACCATCCGGGTGGTCATGTGGGGCTCCGAGGAGCAGGGCGGCTCGTCGGGCGCCTATCTCGCCGCGCATCGGGACGAGGTCGGCAAGATCGTGGTCGCTGGCGAGAGCGATGGCGGCGCCGGCCGGATCTGGAGCGTCAGCCTGCCGAAGGCGGGCGCCGACCATGCGGCGATGGTCGCCTTCAAGAGCGCATTGCCCAAGCTGAAGGTGGCGGTCAGCCGCGCCGCACCCGCCGAGGGCGGAGCCGACATCTCGGGTATCATCTCGGCCGGCGCCCCGTTCGTGGACTTCAACCAGGATATGAACCGATACTTCGACCTGCACCACTCGGCCGACGACACCCTCGACAAGATCGATCCGGCGGAACTGGCGCAGAACGTCGCCGTCTGGGCAGCCTTCCTCTACACGGTCGCCAATTCCGACGTCGATTTCCGAACCGCCGCGCCCAAGCCTTAGGGACAGTCGCTGCGACGACGTCGCGCGTGCGGTTTGAGGTCGATCAAGGCTAGAGTGCGTCGACTACGCGACGGATACCCATGCCGAACGGAATCACGACGGCGCACCTTTACCGGCCCAAGCTCTTCACGACGCTGGCCGAGGGCTACGGGCTGGGCGATTTCCGGCGCGACGCCATGGCCGGACTCACGGTCGCGATCCTGGCGCTGCCGCTGTCCATGGCGATCGCCGTCGCCTCGGGCGTCTCGCCGGCGCAGGGCCTCTACACCGCAATCGTGGGCGGTTTCCTTGTCTCGGCCCTGGGCGGCAGCCGCTTCCAGATCGGCGGACCGGCCGGCGCGTTCATCGTCCTGGTCTCGGCGACCGTGGCTAAGTTCGGCGTCCAGGGCCTGGCGGTCACAGTCGTGATGTCGGGCCTGATGTTGGCGCTGGTCGGCGCGCTGCGCCTCGGCCGCTTCATCCGGCATATCCCGCACGCGGTGACGGTCGGCTTCACCTGCGGCATCGCGGTGACGATCTTCGCGAGCCAGATCAAGGATCTCGCCGGGCTCAAGCTCGCGGGCGCCGAGCCGGGACCGGTTCTGCCCAAGCTCGCGGCCCTGTCGCACGCGGCGCCGACCCTCAACCCGGCGGCGCTCGCCCTCGGTCTCGGCGTGGCCGCCATGATCATGCTGATCCGCCGCTGGCGTCCCACGTGGCCGGGCATGCTGTTCGCCGTGGTCGCCGCCACCCTGGTCTCAAGCCTTCTGCACCTGCCGGTGGAGACCATCGGCAGCCGCTTCGGCGGCATCCCGCGCGGCCTGCCCGCCCCACATATTCCCCAGGTCTCGCCGGACATGCTGCTCGCGCTGCTGCCGTCGGCGCTGTCGTTCACGCTGCTGGGCGGCCTGGAGAGCCTGCTGTCCGCGAAGGTGGCCGACAGCATGACCGGGCGGGTGCACCGCTCGAACATGGAGCTGGTGGCGCAGGGGCTGGCCAATATCGGCTCGGCGCTGTTCGGCGGCATGGCGGTGACGGGCACCATCGCTCGGACGGCCACGAACATCCGTGCGGGCGCGCGCAGCCCGGTGGCCGGCGTCCTGCACGCCGTGTTCCTGATGACGTTCATGCTGGTGGCCGCCCCGCTCGCCAGCTACGTGCCGCTCGCGGCGCTGGCCGGGCTGCTGGTGGTCGTGGCCTGGAACATGGCCGAGCGGCGGGAGTTCCTGAGCCTCCTGGGCGACTGGCGCGCCGCGGCGGTGCTGCTGGCGACCTTCGGCCTGACAGTGGTCCACGACCTGATGGCGGGCATCGCCGCCGGATGCGGGCTGGCGGTCCTGTTCTGGGCTGCATCGCGGCTGCACCGAAAGCTGACTTGACCCACGCCCGTGCGTCCGCCACCCGGCAGGAGGTTTCCTCCACCTTCTCCGAGTCGCCCATGACCGCTTCCCTCGCCGGACATCACGTCGCCGTCCTCATGGGGGGGATTTCTTCCGAGCGAGAGGTGAGCCTTGTTTCCGGCAAGGCCTGCGCCGACGCCCTGGAGCGCCTGGGCGCCAGGGTCAGCCGCGTGGACGCCGGCCGCGACATCGCCCAGGTGCTGACGTCCCTGAAGCCGGACGTCTGCTTCAACGCGCTGCACGGCGAGTGGGGCGAGGACGGCGCAGTCCAGGGCGTGCTGGAGACGCTGGCCATCCCCTACACCCACTGCGGGGTGCTGGCGTCGGCGCTGGCCATGGACAAGGCCAAGGCCAAGGCCGTGCTCGCCGCGGCAGGCGTCGCCGTGCCGGGCGGCGGGCTGTTCAACCGATTCGCGGTGGCCGCCGACCACGTCCTGCCGCCGCCCTACGTCGTGAAGCCGAACGCCGAAGGCTCGTCGGTCGGTGTCTTCATCGTCCACGACGGCGCCAATCGCCCGCCGCAGGAGGTGGTGGCCCCCTCGTGGACCTTCGGCGAGGAGGTGATGGTCGAGCCCTACATCCGCGGGATGGAGCTCGCCGTGGGCGTCATGGACGGCAAGGCCATGACCGTTACCGAAATCGTGCCGAAGACCGCCTTCTACGACTATGAGGCCAAGTACGGAGAGGGAGGCTCGGAGCACATCGTGCCGGCTCGAATCCCGTCGCATGTCGCCGAAAAGGCGAAGAAACTCTCCGAGATGGCCCATGCGGCGCTCGGTTGCCGAGGTGTTACCCGGTCGGACCTACGTTATGACGACATTAACGATGTTTTGGTCCTCTTGGAGGTGAACACCCAGCCGGGGATGACGCCCACGTCTCTCGTTCCAGAGCAGGCCGCGGCGGGCGGGGTGGACTTCGACCGCCTGGTGCTTTGGATTACGGAGGACGCTTATGCCCGCGCCGGTGCGGGGGGGATCGCGAGTCGCAGCGAAACCTCGGGCCAAGGGGCCCGCTAGTCCTCAGGCCAAACGCCAACAGGCGAAGGCGGAGGGCGGCGGAAGCGCCCCGCGCCTGACCCCAAGACATATCCTGATGATCGCCGGTGGAGTGCTGACGCTGGCGCTGGGCGTGACCCTGGCCACGGGCGGGCGCGGCGAGCGGATCGCCAGCGCCGTTGGCGCCGGGATCGACGGCAAGTTCGGCGAGGCGGGCTTCCGCCTCCGGGCCGTGCATGTGCAGGGCGCCTCGGCCATGGCGACCGCCGACATCATCCGCGCCGCCGCGGTCCACAAGGACGACCCGCTGCTCGCCATGGACCTGAACGCCCTGCGCGAGCGCGTAGAGAAGGTGGGCTGGGTCAAGGAAGCGCACGTCGTGCGCCTGCTGCCCGACACCCTGGTCATCGCAGTCAAGGAACGCCGCCAGCTCGCGGTGTGGCAGCATGACGGCCGCAGCGTCGTGATCGACGACAAGGGCGAACCGATCCCCGAAGCGGATCCCGGCCGATTCAACACGCTGCCGCTTGTGGTTGGTGCGGGCGGCGCCCAGCACGCCGGTGAGATCCTGCCCGTCCTGGCGCAGCGTCCGAAGCTGATGGCCCGCATGGAAGCCCTCGTACGTGTCGACGACCGCCGCTGGGACCTTCGCATGAAGGACGGTGCTCTTATCCAGCTTCCGGCCGTCGACGAGGAGCAGGCGCTGATGCAGCTTGAGCAGCTCGACCTGCGCTCGCGCATCCTGGAGCTCGGCTTCGAGCGCATCGACCTGCGCAACCCCGACACCATCGCCGTGCGTCCGCGCGCCCCGCAGCCGACACCCGACGCCACGACCACCACCGCCGCCGCCGCCACGCCCACCGAGGGCGTCTAACCCAGATCCCGAGCCGCCATGCTGAAGACCGCCGAACGTCCCGACGCCAAGCCCGCGAAGAAGGCCGAGCCCAAGAACGGGCGTGACGGCCTTAAGGCCGCGCTCGCGCCGCCGAAGATCGTCGCGGCGGTCGATCTCGGCGCGGCCAAGGTGGCCTGCTTCATCATGAAGCCGGACGGTGTCAGGCGCGGCGACCGCACCTTGACGACCTGCGGCGTCGGCTACGTCCAGTCGCGGGGCGTGCGCGGCGGGGCGATCGTCAACCTCGACGAGGCGTCCGAGGCCATCGCCCAGGCGGTGGAGCGGGCGGAGAACGTGGCCGGCGTGAACGTGCAGGGCGTGACGATCGCCACCGCCGGGGGGCTGCTGAGCTCGTCGCGCGTGCAGGGCCGCGTCTCCATCGGGGCCCGGCCCATCGGCGACAACGACCTCGTCCGCGCGATCCAGAACGCCCTGGCCCAGATCAAGCTGCCCGGTCGCCGCGCGATCCACATCCTGCCGGTGGCCTGGGCCGTCGATGGCCAGGGCGGGGTGCGCGATCCGCGCGCGATGTTCGGCAAGACGCTCGGCGTCGAGCTGCTGGTCGTCTCGGTGGCCGAGACGGTTTTCAACACCCTGGGCGCCTGCGTCGAGCGCGCCCACCTGCAGCTCGAAGGCGTGGTCGCCGCGCCGTTCGTCTCCGCGCTCGCCTCCCTCGAAGAGGACGAGATGGACCTTGGCAGCGTCTGCATCGACATGGGCGGCGGCTCGACCTCGGCCTCGGTGTTCCGCGGCGGCTCGCTGGTGCATGTCGAGACCGTGCCGGTGGGCGGCCACCACGTGACCCAGGACATCGCCCGCGGCCTGTCGACGTCCATCGCCGGCGCCGAGCGGATCAAGACGCTGCACGGCTCGGCCATCGCCTCGGCCAATGAGGACCGCGAGATGATCGAGGCCCCGCCGCGTGGCGACGACCCCGGCGCCGGCCCGGTCGTGGCGCCGCGCAGCCTGCTGAAGGGCATCATCGCGCCGCGGGTGGAAGAGACCCTGGAACTGCTGCGCGACCGCCTGAAGGCGGCGGGCGCCCCGATCGAGCCCGGCGCGGGCCTGGTTCTGACGGGCGGCGCGAGCCAACTCGCGGGCGTGCGCGAAGTGGCCGTTCGGGTGTTCGACCGCCCCGTGCGCCTGGGCCGTCCGCGCCGCGTGCCGCACCTAGCCGACGCCGCGTCGGGTCCGGCCTTCACCGCCGCCGCCGGCATCCTGCACCGCGCCGCCTTCGGCCCGCGGGAAGCGGTGTCCGCCAAGCAGCTCTCCTCCACGAAGCTGCGCCGCGAGCCCCTGGATCCCCGCGCCAACCCGGTCGCCAAGGCGGCCCAGTGGCTGCGCGAGAACCTCTGAGCGCCTTCGCTCGACATGACTTGAAAGCCACGCTGCGTCGGTAAGCCGACGTTGGGTGTCGCGTGTCACACTCCCTTCGCATCGCCGTCACTAAAGCTTCGCCCTAGCCGCTTACCGCCACCCGCAGATGGTGGGGGCAGATATGCGACGGACGACGACGAAGACGGTGTTGCTGGCTGGCGTGGGCCTATTGGCGATGGCCGGGGGCGGGAGCGCGCTCGCAGCCGATGGCGGCGGCGCGGCCGAGGTCGAGGAACTGGTGGTCACCAGCCAGCGGGCGGCCGAAGCCAAGGCGGTGGACGCGAAGCGCGAGGCCGACATCGTCGTCGACACGCTCTACGCGACCGACGTGGGAAAGCTGCCTGACCAGAACGTCGCCGAGGCGCTGCGCCGCCTACCCGGCGTCTCGGTCGCCAACGACCAGGGCGAGGGCCGCTACGTGATCGTCAGGGGCGTCAATCCGAACCTGCTGAACGTCACGATCAACGGCGCCACGGCAGCCGTGCCAGAGCCCGAAGGACGGCAGGTGAAGCTGGACGACGTGCCGTCGTCGCTCATCGGCAAGGTCGAGGTGGTCAAGACGCTGACGCCTGACCGTGACGCCAACGCCATCGCGGGCCAAGTTGACATCGGCACGTTGAGCGCCTTCGACCGAACCAAGCCCTTCGTCTACGCTCGGGCCGCCTACGGCCGGTTCGAGATGAACGGCAAGCATCCCTACGAGGGGGACCTGACGGCCGGCGCGCAACTGGCGGACGGCCACTTTGGCGTGGTGGTCTCGGGCAACTATTCGAAGCGGCCGATCGAGTCCGAGAACTTCGGCGCCAGCGGGCCCAGCTTTTCCGTCGTGAATGGGTTCACCGTCCCGAGCCTGGAGGAGCTGCGCGATTACAATCTCGTCCGCAAGCGGCGCGGGCTGACGGCCAATTTCGACTGGCGCCCGTCGGATGAGGTGCAGCTCTACCTGCGCACCCTGTACTCCAAGTTCTCCGACAACGAGACGCGCGATCGCTTCCGGATCGACAACCCGTCATCGTACACGGGCCAGACCGCGACGAGCGGCTCCTTCCGGGGCCGCGGCATCGCCTATGTGCGGTCGCGCCGCGAAGATGACGAGACCAAGACCGCGCTTTTGGGCGGCCGCTTCAAGACGTCGGTGGGCGAACTGACGGCGGAGGTCGGGTACAGCCGGGCCGAGAAACTGGATCCGCTGCGTTCGGAGGTGCAGTTCCGTACGAGTGGCACGGCGCTGACCGTCGCCTACGACGTCTCCAGCCCGCTCTACGTCTTCACGCCTAGCGCCAACTTCTTCGACCCGGCGACCTACACCTCGTTCAACAGCGTCAACTACGACCACCGCAAAGCCGTCGATGAACTGCTGCAGGCGCGCGCCGACCTGGTGATCCCCTTTGCCAGGTTCGGCGATGACTCGTCGCTGAAGGTCGGCGTCAAACTGCTGGACCGCGACAAGACGAACAACCGTGACTTCGAGACTTACACGGGCGGCACGCCGGCCCCGACGCTCGCCGCGGCGGCCCTGACCACCCCGGTCGCGATCTTCGGCGGCCGCTACTCGCTTGGGCCGCGCGTGAACTACGACGCCTTCCAAGCGATGGTGACGGCGAACCCTGGCCTCTTAAAGCTCAATGCGGCGGGATCGGTCGGCAACAGCCTCGTGAACGACTACGAGGCCAGCGAAAAAGTCTACGCCGCCTACGCCATGGCGACGCTGAAGAGTGGTCCGTGGACGGTGATCCCCGGGGTGCGCATCGAGCGCACCGAAGGCGACTACAAGGCCAAGTCGGTCACGGCGGCCTCGACGGTGACCCAGCCCTTCAACGTCAAGGGCGACTTCGGCTACACCGACATCTTCCCAGGCGTGAACGTGCGGTACGACGCTAGCGACGACCTGATACTGCGCGGCGCGGTCACTACATCGATCGGCAGGCCGAACTTCGCCGACCTCGCCCCGTACGTGTCGGTCGATGCTACGGGTACGGGCACAGTGGCCCTGGGCAATCCGGATCTCGACCCGCTGAAGAGCATCAATCTGGATGCGGCGGTCGAATATTACCTGCCCGACCACGGGGTCATCTCCGCAAGCGTGTTCTACAAGGACATCGACGACCCGATCTTCTCAGCGGTGCGCCGGCCGAACGCGGGTGAGACGTTCGCGGGCGTGGCCGCGCCGGCCACGTCGGCGGTGACGCAGGCGGTGAACGCCAGCAAAGCCAAGGTGAAGGGTATTGAGCTGAACGTCTCGACGCCGTTCACCTTCCTGCCAGCGCCCTTCGATGGCCTGGGCGTATCGGCGAACGTCACCCTCATCGATGCTGAGGCCACCGGTGTTCCGGGCCGCACGGGTAAGCTGCCGCTGGCCCTGCAATCGGACAAGACGGCCACGGTGCAACTGTTCTACGAAAAGGCCGGCTTCCAAGCGCGGCTGGCGTGGTCGGCGCGTTCGAAGTACCTGCTGGCGGCCGGCCCGACGTCGGCGGACGACCAGTATGTCGCGGCCTTCGACCAGATCGACGCGCGGGTCGCCTACACCTACGGCCCGGCCACGATCTTCCTCGAGGGGGCGAACCTTGGCGACGAGCCCTACACGATCTTCGTCGGCCAGAAGGACCGGGTCATCGAGCGCGAGCGGTACGACTACACGGTCCGCACGGGGGTGCAGCTTGCGTTCTAGCGCTGCGCTCCTGCTCGCCGCGGCGCTGGCGGGGTGCGCCGGCGCGCCGCCCCCGGGCGGGCCGCGGACCGCCTCTGTCCCGGCCGCGCGGGAGACCGCGGTGGTCGCTTCGGCCGAGGACGCCGCCGACGATCCGGCGATCTGGCGCAATGCGGCGGATCCAGCCGCAAGCCTTATCGTGGCGACGGACAAGAAGGCCGGGCTCTACGTCTACGGCTTGGACGGCAAGGTGCGCTCCCAATTCCCGGCCGGGCGGGTCAACAACGTCGACCTGCGGGGTAACGTGGCCATCGCCGGCGACAGGAGCGTGCTGGTGGGCGCCAGCGACCGCAACGACTTAGCCCACGGCAGGGTCGCGTTCTTCCGGCTGGACACCGCCCAGGGCATCCTGGCGCCCCTCGGCGTGCAGCCGGTGGTTCCGGGGGAGGCCTATGGCTTCTGCTTCTGGCGGCGGGCCTCGGACCAGGCGGTCTTCGCCTTCCTTATCATGAAGGACGGCACGATCGCGCAGGCGCGGGTGGACACAAGCATGGCGACGCCGCGCCTCGAGGTGGTGCGGACGGTGAAGCTTGGGACCCAGTCCGAGGGTTGCGTCGCCGACGATCGCACCGGCGTGCTCTATGTGGCGGAAGAGGACGTGGGCGTATGGAGGCTGGACGCCGACCCTTCGTCCAAGGCGGCGCCGAAGATGTTCGCGCCGGTGGACAACAAGACCCTGTTCGCTGACGCTGAGGGGCTGGCGCTGGCCCCGCGGGGTCGGAACGGCGGCTTCCTGATCGTCTCCAGCCAAGGCGACTCCGCCTATGCCGCCTACCGCCTGTCGGATGGCCGCTTTTGGGGGCGCTTCCGGATCGTGGCCGGCCCGTCCGGCGTGGGCGGGACCAGCGAAACCGACGGCATCGAGATCTCGGTGGAGGACTTCGGTCCCATCTTCCCGCAGGGCCTGATGATCGCCCAGGACGGCGACAACGCCCCGGCCGCACAGAACTTCAAGCTCGTCGACTGGCGCGAGGTGAAGAAGGCGCTGGGCCTCTAAGGCCGACATTGCCGAAAGTTCATCCGGCCTATCCTTGACCTCGTCGACTACGAATGTAGTCATTGCGCATCGATTACGAGCGTAGACGATGCGGATCAGCGCGGCCGAGAGCCTTGTCATGGAAACGTTGTGGCGGCGTCAGCCGCTCACCGCGGAGGAGATCTTCGCCGAGGTGGGCGAGGCGCAGGGCTGGGCCGAGCCCACCCTGAAGACGCTGCTGGGCCGCCTCCTGAAGAAGAACGCCGTCTCCGCCCAGAAGGACGGTCGCCGCTATCTCTACCGGCCGCTGGTGGCCCGCGCCGACTATGTGGAGGCCGAGAGCCAGGGCTTGCTGGACCGGCTGTTCGATGGCCGCCTGGCGCCGCTGGTCAGCCACTTCTCCGAGCGCCAGCGGCTCACTCCTGAAGACATTGCGGACCTGAAGCGCCTGATTGCGGAGCTCGACGATGACGGCAAGTGACCTGCTACTGCTCGTGGTCCGCGCCAACCTGGTGGCGGCCGCCGCCATCGGCCTGATCCTGGCGCTGCGACCGGTCATGACCCGGCGGTTCGACCCGCGGGTGACGTACGCGTTGTGGGCGCTGGCGCCGCTGGCGGTGATGGCCAGTCTGCTGCCGGCGCGCCGCGTCGTGATCGCCGCCGGCTCGATGGCCAGCCGCATCGCCGAGAACCAGGCGTCCGCGCTGCCGCCGCCGGCCCTGGTCCCCAAGGCGGTCAGCCTTGCGGCGCCGCTGTTCGACCCGGTCCCGTGGCTGGTCGGCGCCTGGGCGCTGGGGGCGCTCCTCTCTCTCGGATTGCTGGCCTGGCGCCAGTACAGCTTCGGCCGTTCGCTGGGGACGCTGCGGCGCGAGGCGGGGGTCTATCGGTCGGAGGCCCGGGGCGTCGGCCCGGCGGTGGTCGGCGCGCTGCGGCCGCGCATCGTGGTGCCCGCCGATTTCGAGGCGCGGTTCGAGCCGGAGGAGCGCGACGTGGTGTTGGCGCACGAGCAGGCGCACTTCCGCCGCGGCGATCCGCTGGCGAACGCGATGCTGGCTCTGGGGCAGTGCCTGTTCTGGCTGAACCCGCTCGTACACGTCGCGGCTCATTACGTGCGGCTGGACCAGGAACTGGCCTGCGACGCGGCGGTGATCGCCCGTTTCCCCGGCGCGCGGAAGCGCTACGCCGAGGCGATGCTGAAGACCCAACTGGCGCCCATGGCCGCGCCGCTGGCGTGCTACTGGCCGGGACGTTCGGCGCACCCGATGAAGCATCGCATCGCCATGCTGAAGGCCGCGCCTGCGGCAGGTCCGCGTCGAACCGCCGGCCTCGCTCTGGTGGGCGTGCTGAGCCTCGGCGTCGGGCTCGCCGCCTGGGCCGCGCAGCCCGCGCGGATCGAGACCCGGCGGGTGACGATCACTGGGCCGGCGCCTGCCGAGGTGGAGGCCGCCCGACGCCGGGCCGACGCCGCCGCGGTCGAGGCCGAGGCCCAGCGCCGCTCCGCGGCCGAGGCCCACGCCGCCGCAGAGGCGGAGCGTCGACAGGTCGAACGCCAGCGCGTCGCGACGGATTGGGAGGTGCGGGCCGGCGAGCGGTCGGCCCGCCTGGCGGAGATCCGACGGGCGATGGCCGAGCAGCGCCGCGCCGAGGCGGATGCGCGGGCGGGGCTGGCGGAACAGTCGGCCGTGGCCGCGGAGCAGGCTCGGGTCGAGAGCGAAGTCGCGCGGGTCGCTGCCGAGCAGGCGAGGGTGGCGGTCGAGAGCGCCCTGAGGGACAGCCGCGCGTCCATGCGGATCGCCGACCAGACGCGCGCGGCGGTCACCTCCGCCGTGCTGAGCGCGGTGGGCGACGAGCTCAGCCGGCAGGGCGTCGCGCGCTAGCTCGGCGTTCGGGCGTCGCGCGCTAGCTCGGCGTTCGGGCGTCCATCCACAGCCTAATGTAGGCCCGAGGGGCCGGCAGGACCTCTGCGTGCGTTCGCGGCCTTGACCCGAGCGCGCCCAACCCCGAGTCGAGATGCCGCAGCGTTACTGTTGATTCGCCCCGTCTCCACTCGGGGACAAGGCGGAAAAACACGTTTGGCTAAGCTCGACGACCTTCCGACTCAGAGTATGCGATTAACACTCGATTAAGGGTGTCGGCGCGTACTTAACG
>NZ_JANINU010000220.1 GCF_024508875.1 Phenylobacterium sp. | reverse complement strand
AGGTCGAACATCAGCTTGTAGGTGTGCGGGTGCTCGAAGGCGAAGCGGACGTAGGCGTCGCCGACGGCGGCGGCCTTGGCCCTGGCGCTCTTCGCGTTGCCGCGGGCCGCCTCCAGGGCCTCGGCGAACTGGTTGAAGCCGTTGGTGCGCACCGCGGCCAGGATGTCGTCCTTGTCCTGGAAGTAGCGGTAGGGGGTCATCGGCGAGACGCCAAGCTCGGCGGCGAGCTGGCGCATGGTCACCGCGTCGGGACCCTTTTCGGCGAACAGGCGCTCGGCCGCCGCGCACAGGCGCTCGCGGAAGTCGGCCACATCGGACTCGGTCAGGACGCGGGGCATCGGACTCGCTTGCGGAAGAAAACGCTTGCCAAGGGGTACGGCCTCCCGCATGAATTTACAACGTAAGTTACAAAACACAACTCGGAGGAGCGGCTTATGGACGGCGACGTGCGCATCAATCCGTACCTGGCGGGCAACTTCGCGCCCGTGCGTTCGGAAGACGACTTCGACCTCGTCGTGAAGGGCGAGATCCCCGCGGGCCTGCGCGGCGCGCTGTTCCGCATCGGGCCGAACCCGCAGTTCGAGCCGCGCGACCCCAACCACCACTGGTTCTCGGGCGACGGCATGGTGCACGGGTTCTACGTGGCCGACGGCAAGGTGGGCTATCGCAACCGCTACGTCCGCACGCCCAAGTGGGAGCTGGAGCACGAGCACGGCCGCTCGCTGTTCGGCACGTTCGGCAACCCGATGACCACCGACCCGCTGGCCCAGGGCAACGAGGGCGGCGTCGCCAACACCAACATCGTCTGGCACGCCGGCAAGCTGCTGGCGCTGGAGGAGGGCCACCACCCGTTCGCCATGGATCCGCGGACGCTGGCCTCGAAGGGCTACGACCGCGAGTTCAAGGGCAAGGTGACAGCCCACCCGAAGATCGACCCCGTGACCGGCGAAATGATCTGGTTCGCCTACAGCGTCGGCCCGATGCCGTTCGCCCGCGGCGTCAGCTACGGCGTGACGAACGCCGACGGCAGCCTGAAGAGCCGCCAGGACTTCGAGGCGCCCTATGCCTGCATGGTCCACGACTTCATGGTCACGCAGAACCACGTGCTGTTCCCGATCCTGCCGCTGACCGGCAGCCTGGAGCGGGCGATGAGCGGTAAGCCGGCGTTCGCTTGGGAGCCCGAGAAGGGCAGCTATGTGGGCGTGATGCGCCGTGACGCCGACGTCTCGACCATCCGCTGGTTCAACACCGAGGCCTGCTACGTCTTCCACCCGCTGAACGCGTGGGAGGAGGGCGACAAGATCTATTGCGACGTCATGCGCTACGACGTGGCGCCGCTGTTCCCGAAGGCCGACGGGTCGCCGGGCGAGAGGGCGGCGGCGCGGCTGGTGCGCTGGACCTTCGACCTGGCCGGCGCGTCCGACGCCATCAAGGAGACGCCGCTGGACGACCTGGACGGCGAGTTCCCGCGGGTCGATCCGCGGGTCGAGACGCTGAAGCACCGCCATGGCTGGTACGCCGCCGATCCGACGTTCAGCGGCACGATCAAGCAGTGCGCCATCGCCCACCTCGACCTCTCGACGGGCAAGCGGCAGGTGTACCAGTTGAACGGCGGCGACCTGACGTCCGAGCCGGTGTTCGTGCCGCGCTCTGCCGACGCGGCCGAGGGCGACGGGTGGCTGACCGGGGTGATCTGGCGCGCGGCCGAGAACCGTTCGGACCTGGCGATCTTCGAGGCGCAGGACATCGCGAAGGGCCCGATCGCCATCGCCGAGATGCCCCGCCGGGTGCCGTTCGGCTTCCACGGCAACTGGGCGGCCATCGACTGACGTTTCCCCCTGACCGTCATGCGCCGGACAAGCCGGGCATGACGGTCTATTTTTGTGCGCGACACGAGGCTGGAGATCGCGAATGAAGGGCTGGGACCTGCTCGTCGACCGCGGCGACCTGCGCAGGACGACGCTCGCGCCGAGCGACTCCGACGTCGCCCTGGGCGAGGGTGAAGCGCTGCTGGAGGTCGAGAGCTTCGCGCTGACGGCCAACAACGTGACCTATGGCGCCGTCGGGGATCAGATCGGCTACTGGAAGTTCTTCCCGGCGCCCGAGGGGCAGGGGCGGATTCCGGTTTGGGGGTTCGCGCGGGTCGTGCGTTCCAACGCCGCGGATGCGCCTGTTGGGCTGCGGCTCTTCGGCTACTGGCCGATGTCGAGCCACACGGTGGCGCGGCTGGAGAAGCGTCCGTCGGGCTATGTGGAGGTCTCGGCCCATCGGGCGGAGCTGCCGCCGACCTACAACGCCTACCAGGAGGCGCCGCCCGCGGACGACGACGACTGGCGCTCGCTGCTGCGACCGCTGTTCATGACCAGCTTCCTCCTGGACGACCTGATCGGCGACGCCGTGCCGAAGACGCTGGTGCTGTCGAGCGCGTCCAGCAAGACGGCGATGGGGCTGGCGTGGCTGGCGCGGAAACGCGGCGTGCGGGTGGTCGGGCTGACGTCGCCGGCGCATGTGGAGATGCTGCAGCGGACGGGCCTCTACGACCAGGTGCTGACCTACGACGCCATCGGCGAGCTCAAGGCCGCGGCGCCGGCCGCCTATGTCGACTTCGCGGGCCGCAGCGCCGTGAACCTGGACGTCCACCGCACCCTGGGCGATGGGCTGGCGAGCAGCATCGTGGTCGGCGTCACCCACTGGGACGCACCGCGCGGGACGCCGGCGGCGTTGGCGGGGCCGACGCCGGCGTTCTTCTTCGCGCCCGATCGGATCCGCCAGCGCATGAAGGACTGGGGCGCCGCCGAACTGGACGCGCGTTTCCGGGCGGCGCTGACGGACTTCATCGCCGGAAACGCGTGGCTGACGCTTAAGTCACACGTGGGACCCGAGGCGTTGCAGGCGCTGTACGCCGACGTGGTCGAGGGGCGGGTGAAGCCCGACGAGGGCCACATCGTCCGGCCGGGCTGACCGCGGCTGCCCTTCTCCCCTTGCGGGAGAAGGGCGGGGCTAGCTGGAGAACTCCACGGTCTGCATCGACGCGGGCGTGGTCGGCGCTAGGGTGACCCGCACCCGGAGCACGCCGCGCTCGCAGGGGAAGCTGAGCAGGGCCGACATGGCGTTGTCGGTCTGGATCGGATCGACCGCGCGGCAGGCCCCCAGCTTCGACTTCAGCTCGGCGATCTGGGCGTTGCGGCGGGGCGCGTCCCGGTCGAGCAGGACGTTCATCGCCAGCGCCTCGCGGGCCACGAGGACGTCGCCCGCCGCGTACATCCGCTGCACCACCGCCGCCATGGCCTGGAGGCCCGGGCTGGGCGGCGTCGGGCGCACCGGGAAGGCGCCGCTGTTCACCAGGGCGATGGCCGCCTCGCGCACGGTCAGGCTGACGGGCGCGTAGGTGAGGTTCGAGAAGGCGAAGACGCCCACCCCGCGCTCTGGCAGCATCAGGACGTTGGAGCCGTAGCCCGGCAGGCCGCCCGAGTGGGTGAAGTGCATGCCCAGCACGCAATCCGAGTAGACGATCGTGCCCATGCCGTAGGTGCGGGCCCGGTCGCAGTCGGTGGCGTCGCTGCGATTGGCGCGGCCGACGACCTGCGGGAAGTTCTGGCCGCGGACGATCTCGCGGACGCTCGAACGGCGCAGGATACCATCTTCGGGCCCATCGCGGGGCGGCCAGGCGGCCAGCTCCCAGGCCATGTA
The DNA here is from genome assembly GCF_024508875.1 of Phenylobacterium sp. Taxonomy (GTDB): domain Bacteria; phylum Pseudomonadota; class Alphaproteobacteria; order Caulobacterales; family Caulobacteraceae; genus Phenylobacterium. Next base: position 30 of record NZ_JANINU010000220.1, on the reverse strand, counting down.
GCGGGCGTAGTCGTTGGCCGTGGTCATCAG
>NZ_JANINU010000219.1 GCF_024508875.1 Phenylobacterium sp. | reverse complement strand
GAATACTACGCCACCCGGTTCGACACGGCCGAGATCAACGCCAGCTTCTACCGCCTGCCCTCGGAATCGATGGTCGAGGGATGGGCTGAGCGCGCGCCGCCCGGCTTCGTCTTCGCCTGGAAGGTCAGCCGCTTCATCACCCACAACAAGAAGCTGAAGGATTGCGCCGACCCGATCGCCCTGGTGTTCGGCCGCATGGCGCCGCTGGGCGCGAAGCTGGGCCCGTCGCTAATCCAGCTGCCGCCGTCGCTGCGGCGGGACGACGAGCGGCTGGCGACGTTCCTGGACCTGCTGCCGGCCGGCCGCCACACGGTCGAGTTCCGCCATCCCTCCTGGTACGAGCCCGAGATCTTCCGTCTGCTGGAGGCGCGCGACGTCTCGCTCTGCATCTCGGACCACCACCATGCGCCGGCGCCGTGGACGCGCACCGCGAGCTGGGTCTACATCCGCGGGCACGGGCCGACCGGCCGCTACTTCGACCGCTATTCCGAGGACCAGCTTCAGCGGTGGGCAGCCCGGATCCGCGACTGGCGGCTCGAGGGCCACGACGTCTACGCCTACTTCGACAACGACGTGAAGAGCGCCGCGCCGTTCGACGCCGAGGCCCTGAAGCGGCTTAGCAACGCCTAGCCGATCTGCGGAAACTGCGGCACGCTCGGCGCGGCCAGAAGGGCCACGCCTGCGTAACATCGGTGCGCGTATACGCCGCGCGGGTTCCGCATTGTGCGGATTCACCTATTCCCTTAAGCAAATGAAGGGGATGGTGCTTGATAGAGTGCGAGCATGCCCACCGACGCCTCCCCCGTCTCCATCGATGACTCGACGCTGCTAAGCCGCCCGCTGTCGGCTGACGCCACGGCGACGCCCTGCAGCTGCCCGCTGTGTTCGGGCCAGCAGAGCCTGGTGATCGACGGCGAGACGGCGACCGGCCTGTCCTATCTCAACGCCGACCAGCGCGCGGGCGCGGTGGTGAACGGCAAAGAGAGCTTCACGATCGACCGGGCGGGCCTGCAGCTCACGGGCTTCGACGCGACGACCATGGCTCCGGCCCCTGGGTGGGGTGGGGTGGCCGGCCGCGCCTTCACCGTCACCTACGCCTTCCGGGCGACGGCGCCGGTGAACATGCCGAGCGACACCGAGGGCTTCCAGCGGTTCAACGCCCAGCAGATCTACCAGGCCGAGCAGGCGATGACCGCCTGGTCCGACGTGGCCAACATCAAGTTCGTGCGCGTGGGTTCGGGGACCGACGGCGAGATCGCCTACGCCGACAACGCGTCGATCCTGTTCGGCAACTACACCTCCGGCGAGTCCGGCTCGGCCGCCTTCGCCAACTACCCCGGCAGCACCAGCGCCAGCAGCGCGGCGGGCGACGTCTGGGTCAACATCACCGCGGGCACCAACAGCTATCCGACGATGGGCAACTACGGCGCCCAGGTGCTGATCCACGAGATCGGCCACGCCATCGGCCTGGCCCACCCCGGCGATTACAACGCCAGCGACACCGGCGGGGCGATCACCTACGCCGGCAACGCCGAGTATTACGAGGACAGCCGCCAGTACACGGTGATGAGCTATTTCTCGGAGTCGAACACGGGCGGCAGCTATGGCGGCCGCTACGCCTCGGCCCCGCAGCTCGACGACATCCGCGCCGCCCAAATCGAGTACGGCGCCAACATGACCACCCGGACGGGCGACACCGTCTACGGCTTCAACTCGACGGCCGGGCGCGACTGGTTCGCCGCCACGAGCAGCTCGTCGCGGGTCGTCTTCGCGGTGTGGGACGCGGGCGGCCGCGACACCTTCGACTTCTCCGGCTACACCCAGAACCAGACGATCGACCTGCGCGAGGGCTTCTTCTCGAACGTCGGCGGGCTGGTGGGCAACGTGGCCATCGCCCAGGGCGCGCAGATCGAGAACGCGGTCGGCGGCTTCGGCGCCGACACCATCAACGGCAACGCGCTGGACAACAGCATCGACGGCGGCGCCGGCTACGACAGCATCTTCGCCGGGGCCGGGAACGACACCATCGACGGCGGAACGGGTCAGAGCTACCTGCGCGGCGAGGACGGCAACGACTCCATCGCCGGCGGGTCGCTGTTCGACGACATCCAGGGCAACACCGGCAACGACACCGAGCGCGGCGGCGCGGGCGACGACTATGTCGTGGGCGGCAAGGACAACGACCTGCTCTTCGGCGAGGACGGCGTCGATCTGGTCTACGGGAACATCGGCGCGGACACCTGCGACGGCGGCGCCGGGAACGACACTGTGCGCGGCGGCCAGGACAACGACTCCCTCTCGGGCGGCGCCGGCAACGACTTCCTGTCGGGCGACAAGGGGGCCGACACGGTGGTCGGCGGGGCCGGCGCCGACCTCTTCCACATCTCGCTGGATTCAGGTTCAGACCGGGTGCTCGATTTCAACGTCGGCGAAGGCGACCGCGTGCACCTGGATCCTGGGACGACCTACAGCGTGGCGCAGGTCGGGGCCGACACCGTCATCACCCTGGGCTCGGGCGCGGACCAGATGATCCTGGTCGGCGTGCAGATGAGCACGCTGACGCCGGGGTGGATCCTGGCCTGAATTCGAGAATCCCGTTTCCAGGCCGGCGTAACCGGCCTATATGAAAAGCCTCACCGCCCGGCCGAAAGGCCGGGCGCCTTCGTTTTCGGGACTTGCCCGCTTCGGAACCTGATGATGACGCAGATCCTCATGCCCAAGGCGACCGCCGTCTGGCTGGTCGACAACACCTCGCTCACCTTCGACCAGATCGCGGACTTCTGCGGCCTGCACCCGCTGGAGGTGAAGGGCATCGCCGACGGCGAAGTGGCGCGCGACATCCGCGGCGCCGACCCGATCGCCAACGGCCAGCTCTCGCGCGATGAGCTGGACGCCGCCGAGAAGAACGACAAGTACCGGATGAAGGCGCAGAAGAGCCGGCACGCCGAGCTGCTGAAGCCCGTGAAGAAGGCCCCGCGCTACACGCCTGTGTCGCGCCGCCAGGACCGCCCGGACGCCATCGCCTGGTTCATCCGCAACCACCCGGAAGTGCCGGACAGCCAGGTCGCGCGCCTGCTGGGCACCACCAAGGCCACGATCGACCAGGTGCGTAACCGCCAGCATTGGAACTCGGCCCAGATCAAGCCGGTCGACCCGGTGACCCTGGGTCTCGCCACCCAACTCGAGCTGGACGCGGTGGTGAAGAAGGCGGCCGACAAGAAGGCGAAGGACGACGCCCGTCGCGGCATCGTCGAGCCCGAGGGCGCCACCCTGCGCCCGGCGTCGGAAGCTGGCGCGTACGAGGAAGAAGAGCCCGAGGTCGAGCGCGAGACCGACCTGGCCAACGTCTTCGCGAACCAGCCCGCGCTGGACGAGGACGACGAGGACTAGCTGGCGCTTCCCTCCCCGCTCGGGGAGGGACGGCCCGCCGTCAGGCGCGCAGGGCGGGGAATGCGAGATCAAGCTCACAGCTTGAACGTGAGGTCCTCACCCGCCTGGTCGCTGCGCGCCGGCCACTCCTCCCCATGAAGAGGAGGGGCGGTTCCTAGTGCATCTGGCCGCGAAGGGTCTCGATCTCTTCCTTCAGCCTGAGCTTCTGTCGCTTGAGTTCTCGGAGCTTGAGGTCGTCGGCGTAGGGCCTGCGCATCTCGTCCTGGATCGCCTGTTCCAGGGACTGGTGGCGGGATCCGAGTTCACGGATCCGGGCATCTAGCGCCATGGCGGAGAGCCTCCTCTCGGTTGGACGGCTCACGAGTGAACACCCGCTTCCCGCGGCTGTCAGATCACATATGTTTGCAGTCGGCCGGTAGAACCGGATTGCGCCGCGATAGTTGGAGGAGCCCGAACGTGACAGGCGAAAAGCCAAGGCTGATCGTCGGCATCTCGGGCGCGTCCGGGGTCCTGTATGGCTTGCGGGCCCTGGACGCGTGCCGCGATCTCGGCATCGAAAGCCATCTGGTGATGAGCCGTTCCTCGGTCCTCACCCTTGCGCAGGAGACGTCGCTGAGCCCGGCGGACGTCCAGGCGCGGGCGGACGTCACCCACAAGGTCGGCGACGTGGGCGCGCCCATCTCGTCCGGCTCCTACCCCACGCTGGGCATGATCGTGGCCCCCTGTTCGGTCCGCACGATGAGCGAGATCGCCACCGGCGTGACCTCCTCGCTGCTCACCCGCGCCGCGGACGTGACGCTGAAGGAGCGCCGGCCGCTGGTGCTGATGGTGCGCGAGACGCCGCTGCACCTGGGGCACCTGCGCACCATGGTGCGGCTGGCCGAGATGGGCGCGGTGATCGCCCCGCCCCTGCCCGCCTTCTACGCCAAGCCCGCGACGGTGGCCGAGATGGTCGACCAGTCGGTGGGGCGCGCGCTGGACCTCTTCGGCCTGGACTGGAAGCCGGTGAAGCGCTGGGGCGAGGACATCCAGGCGCTGAAGGGCGAGGCCTGAAGCATGGGCGCGGGCGCCGGACCGATCTGGGAATGGGCGCTGGAGGCCTATGCGCGGCCGGGCGTGCCCGAGGCGTGCCTGAAGCTGCAGGACGAGCACGGGCAGAACACCTCGCTGCTGCTGTGGGCGGTCTACGCCGAGACGAAGGACCCGCCGCTGCTGGCGCGGGCGGCGGCGGCGGCCCGCGACTGGGACCGCACGGCGCTGGTTCCGCTGCGCGAGGTGCGCCGCGCCCTCAAGCCGGCGCTGCCGCCGTTCGACGACCACGCCCGCCAGGCGCTGCGCGAGGAGGTGAAGAGCCTGGAGCTGAGCGCCGAGCGCCTGCTGCTCGAGACCCTGGACGGCATGTCGCAGGGCCAGGGCGGCGCGCACGCGCTGGAGGCTCTGGAAGCGGCGTCCAAGGCATGGGACAAGCCGGCGCCCGCAGGCGCGCTGGCCGAACTGGCCGCCGCCCTGGGGTAGGGTGTCGGGGCCGATGATCGACTATTCCACCTTCACCGAGGAGGCCCTTGAGGCGCGCCTCAGCGACCTGCGCCAGGATCACGCCGACCTGGACGCCGCGATCCACGCCCTGACCCATACGACGGTGCCCGACCTGATCGTCATCGGCCGGCTGAAGCGCAAGAAGCTGGCGCTGAAGGACGAGATGGCGCGCATCGAGGACTTCCTGAACCCCGACATCATCGCCTGAGGCTCGGTAGGCCGGAGGCCTGTTCAGCCCGCCTTGCGCTGGCGCTTCGCGGCGAACATGGCCGCGTCCGCCTCGGCGATCACCGCCTCGGGGTCGGCCTCGCCGGCCACCTCGCGCACGCCGTAGCTGACGCGCAGCAGGGGCGCGGACGGGATCGGCGGCTCGGCCTCGATGGCGCGCGCCAGCTCTGCGGCCCTGGCCTCGGCGGTGGCCTGGTCGGCCGACATCAGCACCACGGCGAACTCGTCGCCGCCCATCCGGCCCACGATGTCGGTCTCGCGCACCCGGCCCGTGAGCCGTCCCGCCACCGCTTGCAGGGCCGCATCGCCCGCGGCGTGGCCCAGCCGGTCGTTCAGCGCCTTGAAGCCGTCGAGGTCGAAATAGACGAGGCTCAAGGGAAAGCCGTGGCGCCGGGCAAAGGTCCGGGCGCGGCCCAGTTCGCGCACGAAGGCGCGGCGGTTGAGCAGCGGGGTCAGGGCGTCGCGATCGGCCAGGCCCTCGGCCTCGTCCAGCCGCGCCTTCAGGCGTGCGACCTCGGCCCGCAGTTCGTCCAGCTCGCCCAGCAGGCTCTCGATGGCGGCCCGCACGGCCGGCGTCATCTCGGCGCGGCTCACGCCGAGGAAGGTGGCCCGGTCGGCCGCGCGGGCGGCGGCCACGGCCGCGGCGCCCGACGACACGGCGGCGCGGCGGCGGTTCGCCGCGACGGGTTCGCTCCTCAAGCCGCCGATCTTCATCGCCATCCCCGAATGGTTAACGCCATTCGACGCCACCGCGGTTAAGGGAATCTAACCGTCGCGCATTGTACAGGCAAAGGCGGCGCCTATACTCCGCGCCCTTCCGAGGACCCCAGGGGAAATCAGCACGCATGAGCGCGCCCGTCGCCATCATCATGGGCAGCCGGTCGGACTGGCCCGTGCTGCGCCATGCGGCCGAGATGCTGGAGGGCCTGGGCGTCGCCTACGAGGCCCGCGTGGTCTCGGCGCACCGCACGCCGCAGCGGATGTACGACTTCGCCAAGGGCGCCAAGGCCGAAGGGTTCAAAGTGATCATTGCCGGGGCTGGCGGCGCGGCCCACCTGCCGGGAATGACCGCCTCGCTGACCGATCTGCCCGTGCTGGGCGTTCCGGTGGAGTCGAAGGCGCTGAAGGGCATGGACAGCCTGCTCTCCATCGTCCAGATGCCCGGCGGCATTCCGGTGGGCACGCTCGCCATCGGCGAGGCGGGCGCCAAGAACGCCGGGCTGCTGGCGGCGCGGATCCTGGCGCTGTCCGACGAGCCCCTGGCGAAGCGGGTCGCCGACTTCGCCGCCCAACAGACCGCCAGCGTGTCCGAGGCGGTGGAGTAGAGCTTAGAGACCGATGCCCACGCTTCCGCTTCCGCCCGGCTCCACCCTCGGCATCCTCGGGGGCGGCCAGCTCGGCCGCATGCTGGCCCTGGCCGCCGCGCGCCTGGGCTTCGACGTGGCGGTGCTGGAGCGCGACGCCGACAGCCCCGCCGGCCGCGTCGCCGCCCACACCATCGTCGGCGCGTACGACGATCCGGCGGCCCTGGAGCAGCTCGCGGCCCTGGCGCAGGTGGTGACCTTCGAGTTCGAGAACGTGCCCGCCGCCTCGGTGGCGAAGCTGCAGGCGCTGGGCGTCGAGGTGGCGCCGGGTCCCGAGGCCCTGGCCGTCGCCCAGGACCGCATCGCCGAGAAGCAGTTCCTGAACGCCAGCGGCGCGCCCACCGTCGCCTTCTCCTCCGCCGACAGCGCCGAGGAGGCGGTGGCCGCGGCGACCGAGATGGGCTGCCCGATCCTCATGAAGACGCGCCGCGAGGGCTACGACGGCAAGGGCCAGCGCTGGGTCGAGCACGCGCCCGACGCGGCGGAGGCCTTCCGGGCGCTGGGTGGCGTGCCGGTGATCCTGGAGGCGCCCGCCGACTTCGTGCGGGAGCTGTCGATCATCGCCGCGCGCGGCCGCGACGGCGCCACCGCGGTCTATCCCCTGGCCGAGAACCACCACGAGGGCGGCATCCTGCGCCGCAGCCTGGCGCCCGCGCAGGTCAGCGAGGACCTGGCCTTCCAGGCCGAGAAGATCGCCGCCCGCGTGCTGAAGGGCCTGAACTACGTAGGCGTCGTCGGCATCGAGCTGTTCGAGCTGAAGGATGGGACGCTGCTGGTCAACGAGATCGCCCCGCGGGTCCACAACACCGGCCACTGGACCATGGACGGCTGCGAGGTCGACCAGTTCGAGCAGCACGTCCGCGCCGTGGCGGGCTGGCCGCTGGGCCCGACCGCGCCGCACCACCGCGTCGAGATGCTGAACCTGCTGGGCGACGAGGCCGAGGGCTGGAGCAAGCTGGCCCACGAGCCCGAGACCCGCATCCACCTCTACGGAAAGCGCGATCCCAAGCCCGGCCGCAAGATGGGCCACGTGAACAAGCTGAAGGCGCTGTAGCGGCACATGTAAGGTTGACCTTACATCCGTCCCGTGTCAGGTTCTCCTTACATCAAGGAGATCTTCCATGGCTATGGATCTTGCGCACCGGCGCTACGCGATCCGGACCTTCGCCTTCATGGTCCCCTATGTCGCGATCAACGTCGCCGCGATCGGCGGCGCCTTTGACGACCGCACGCGGCCGGGGTCCTATCTGCTCGGCCTGGCGGTCGCCGCGCCGGTGATCGGCCAGCTCTGGGCAACCCTGGCGCTGATGGGCGACGCCGACGAGTTCGTCCGGGCGCTGACCGCCAAGCGGTTCATCCTGGCGGCGGGCGGGGCCATGGCGATCTTTACGGCCTGGGGCTTCGTCGAGGAGTACGCCCGCGCGCCGCACGTGCCCGGGTACGCGGTCTACATGCTGTTCTGGCTCTGCTACGCGGTCGTGACGCCGTTCGTGCGGACCACGCGGTGAGGAACCGGCTGAAGGAGCTGCGCGCGGCCCGCGGCTGGACCCAGGCCGACCTGGGCGAGCGCCTGGGCGTCTCGCGCCAGGCGATCATCGCGCTGGAGAGCGACAAGCACGACCCGTCGCTGGACCTCGCTTACCGGATCGCCGCCCTGTTCGGCGAGCCCGTGGAGGCGATCTTCGAGAATCCCCATAGCTGAACCCCCCTCCGTCTCCTTGATGGGGAGGGAAAGGGGCTACCCGCCGTACCTGGTCCGGCCGAGATGTTCGGCGGCGGCGTTCAGCCACTGGCTGGGCCGGAACGTCGTGGTGGCCTTCCACTTCTCGAAGCGCATGACGTCCTCGATGCGGCGGTCGACGAACGCCAGCGCCTCCTGGCGGCCCTGGGTCATGCGGATGGTCATGGCGGCGCTGAGGATGCCGGCCAGGATCGCGCGCTTGGAATAGTGGTTCTCGTCCGTGGCGGTGTCGCCGGCCCAGCGCCAGAGATGGTCGGCGCTCTCCCAGGCCAGGCGCGAGCCCAGCGGCAGGTTCTGGGGCAGGGCCAGGAAGCCCATCCAGCGGCGCAGCGCGGGCTCGTCCGGGGCGGCGGCGTCCAGTCTCGCCTCCACCGCGCGGCGGATGCGCTCGCGGATCTTCAGGTTCGAGGCATGGACGTCGGCCAGGGCCGCCAGGGCTCGGTCGTCATGCCGCCGCGAAAGCAGCGCCGCGAGGTCGGCCGCGCCGTGGGGCAGCAGCAGCTCCGTCTCGCCCTGGGACATGCCCAGCGCCTGCCCCGCCAGCGTGACTGTGCGGCGTGTCCAGCCATGGATGGGCGCAAGCTTCAACGCCTCGTCCAGCAGATGCTGTTCGGCAGCCTCGGCCCATTCCTGCGCGGCGGTCGTCATGGTTGCTTTCTATTCCGAACGCGTGGACATGGCACGTTCGTTCTGCTAATTGCGCGCCCTCAAACCCGAAGGCTAACCCCTTCGGGCGATCCATTTTTGCACGCTCGCCGCCTTTTATGCCGGTCGAGGCGGGCGGCTAGCGTAGGCAGGAGAGGTTCCTCTGGTTCAGATTTTCGTCCGCGACAACAACGTCGACCAAGCCCTCAAGGCGCTGAAGAAGAAGATGCAGCGCGAAGGCTCGTTCCGCGAAATGAAGCGGCACGTCCACTATGAGAAGCCCTCGGAAAAGCGCGCCCGCCAGAAGGCGGAAGCCGTGCGTCGCGCCCGCAAGCTGGCCCGCAAGCGCGCCCAGCGCGAAGGCCTGATCGCCGCGCCGAAGAAGCCGTCGCGCTGATTTGATCCAGGTCTAAAACCTGGCACGAATGATGCTTATTTGAAGGGCTGCGCCACCGGCGCGGCCCTTTTTGCGTATATGCTCCCAAGGGGCCTTTCGAGCGCAGGCGTTTTGTCCTGCAATCGGACGGCCCCCGACTTAGGCTGAAGCTTCGAGCGCGACCCTGTCATGCTCAAGGCGCGATGTACGGTCGCAATGGGCTGGCGTTAAATGGTCCAACACCGGTCGGCGTCCTATCTATTGGTTTCGTACGCCGCTTTCCTGGGAACGGTCATCACATGAACCTCCGCAATCTCGTCATCTGGGGCGTCATCGTCGTCGTCCTGATCGGGCTCTACAGCATGATGACGGGCGGTGGCCGCGGCGCCGCCGGGACCCACGAGGTCACCTATTCGCAGCTCCTCTCGAAGGTGAACGCCGGCGAGGTGAAGAAGGCCGAGATCCGCGGGCCGGTGGTGGAAGTCACCGACCAGAGCAACCGCGTCTACACGGCCACCACGCCGAACAACCAGGACGACCTGGTCCAGCGGCTTGAGAAGAGCGGCGCCAACATCAACGTGAAGGCCGCCGGCGGCATCACCCTGGTGGGCCTGCTGCTGAACTCGCTGCCGATCCTGCTGCTGATCGGCGTGTGGATCTTCTTCATGCGCCAGATGCAGGGCGGGGCGCGCGGCGCCATGGGCTTCGGCAAGTCGAAGGCCCGCCTGCTCACCGAGAACAAGAACCGCGTCACGTTCGAGGACGTGGCCGGCGTGGACGAGGCCAAGGAAGAGCTGACGGAGATCGTCGACTTCCTGAAGGACCCGCAGAAGTTCCAGCGCCTGGGCGGCAAGATCCCGAAGGGCGCCCTGCTCATCGGCCCGCCCGGCACGGGCAAGACCCTGATCGCGCGCGCCGTCGCGGGCGAGGCGGGCGTGCCCTTCTTCACGATCTCGGGCTCGGACTTCGTGGAAATGTTCGTGGGCGTCGGCGCCAGCCGCGTGCGCGACATGTTCGAACAGGCGAAGAAGAACGCTCCCTGCATCATCTTCATTGACGAAATCGACGCCGTGGGCCGCCATCGTGGCGCGGGCCTCGGCGGTGGCAACGACGAGCGCGAGCAGACGCTGAACCAGCTCCTGGTCGAGATGGACGGCTTCGAGGCGAACGAGGGCATCATCCTCATCGCCGCGACCAACCGCCCCGACGTGCTGGATCCGGCCCTGCTGCGTCCCGGCCGCTTCGACCGCCAGGTCGTGGTGCCGAACCCCGACATCAACGGCCGCGAGCGCATCCTGCGCGTCCACATGAAGAACGTGCCCCTGGCCGCCGACGTGGACGTGAAGGTCATCGCCCGCGGCACCCCCGGATTCTCTGGCGCCGACCTGGCCAACCTGGTCAACGAGGCGGCCCTGATGGCCGCCCGCAAGAACCGCCGCATGGTCACCATGCGCGACTTCGAGGACGCCAAGGACAAGGTCATGATGGGCGCCGAGCGCCGGTCGATGGTCATGACCGAGGACGAGAAGAAGCTGACGGCCTACCACGAGGGCGGCCACGCCCTGGTGGCGCTGAACGTCCCGGCGACCGATCCGGTCCACAAGGCGACGATCATCCCGCGCGGCCGTGCGCTGGGCATGGTCATGCAGCTTCCGGAACGCGACAAGTTCTCGATGAGCTACGAGCAGATGACCTCGCGCCTGGCCATCCTGTTCGGCGGTCGCGTCGCGGAAGAGATCATCTTCGGCAAGGACAAGATCACCTCGGGCGCCTCGTCCGACATCAGCCAGGCCACCAAGCTGGCCCGGGCGATGGTGACCAAGTGGGGCTTCTCGGAGCGCCTGGGCTCGGTCGAGTACGGCGAGAACCAGGAAGAAGTGTTCCTGGGCCACTCGGTCGCGCGCAACCAGAACGTCTCGGAAGAGACCGCCAAGATCATCGACGAAGAGGTCCGGCGGCTGGTGGAGGGCGGCGAAAGCGAAGCCCGCCGCATCCTGACCGAGAAGCTGGACGAGCTGCACACCCTGGCCAAGGCCCTGCTCGAGTACGAGACCCTGACCGGCGACGAGATCGTCAACGCCCTGAAGGGCGTGCCTCCGGTGCGGGACGAGAGCGAATCCAAGCGCCCGTCCGGCCCGTCCGTGGCGGTGCCGATCTCGCCGAAGCCCAGCGCCGAACCGGCGTGATTTGAGACCGATCCTTCTCCCCTCGTGGGAGAAGGTGTCGCCCGCAAGGGCGACGGATGAGGGGTCGCTCGGCTTGTCCGGCGGCCCTTTTTCGTTCCGGGCCGAAAGGTCGGCGCCACCTCATACGGCCGTTCGCCGCCAGCTTCTCCGCGAGGGGAGACGAGCCTGAACACCCCTACCCCACGAAGATCCAGCTTCCGGTGAGCGTGGACATCTGCACGCCCGCCAGCACGACCGTCGCCCCGCCGCCGACCGAAACCACGGTGTCGGCGCCGTCCTGGCTCACCGTGTAGGTGCTGCCGGGGTCCAGGCGAACGCGGTCGCCCTCGCCGCGATTGAAGTCGAGCACCCGGTCGACGCCTGCGCCGCCGAAGCTGTTGAAGATGTCGGCGCCCGCCCCGCCGGTCAGGGTGTCCGACCCGAGGTCGCCCGAGATGAAGTCCGCGCCGTCGCCGCCGCGCAGCACGTCGTCGCCCTGGCCGCCCCGCACGATGTCGGCGCCAGGCCCGCCGTCGCCGGTGTCGTTCCCCAGGTTGCCGTAGACGATGTCGTCGCCCTCGTCGCCCGAGAGGCGGTCGTCGTCCTTGCCGCCCACGACCCAGTCGCCGCCCAGGCCGCCCGAAACGGTGTCGTTCCCCGCGTTGCCGTGGACGTCGTCGAAGGCCAGGCCGCCGTAGATCACGTCGTCCCCGTCCTCGCCGCGCAGATAGTCCGAGGCGTCTCCCGCGGCGGCGCGGGGGCTCAGTCGGTGGATGTCCCCGTCGAGCCCGATCAGGTAGAGGCGCCCGGTTCCATCCACCGCGAACGAGGCGATCTGGTCGATGTCGCCGCCGCCGGAGACGCTGAGCTGGGCATTGCGATTGAGGAAGTCCTGCGCCTGGCCGCCGGCGTAGGCGACCGTCCAGAGGGCGCCGCTGCCGAAGTCGCCGAAGACGTAGAGGCCGCTGGCGCCGCCGGGCCCGTGGTAGACGTAGCCGCCGGTCACGGCGACGCCCGAGTACTGCGGCGTGGTGCGGTCGTAGTCTAGGATCGGATCGGTGAGGCCGGCCTGCGAACCGCCGGAGAAGGTCGAGAAGCCCTCCTTGAGCTTCCAACCCAGGTTCAGCCCGCCCTGACCCGCCGCGATCCGGTCGACCTCCTCGCGCGCGCCCTGGCCAACATCGCCGATCCACAGGTCGCCGGTGGCGGAATCGAAGCTGGCCCGCCACGGGTTGCGCAGGCCGTAGAGCCACACCTCGTCCGCGCCGGGGATACCGCCCGCGAACGGGTTGCTCGCCGGGATCGCGTAGTTGCGCGCGGCGTCGTTGGGGAAGGCGTCGCCGTTGACGTCGATCCGCAGGATCTTGCCCAGCAGGGAGTCGATGTTCTGGGCGTTGTTCTGCGGGTCTCCGCCCGAGCCGCCGTCGCCGGTGGCGATGTAGAGCATGCCGTCGGGCCCGAAACCGAGCCAGCCGCCGTTGTGGTTGTCGAACGGCTGGTCGATGCCGAGGATCGCGCGCGATGACGTCGCATCGGCATGGTCGGCGTCGGCGCGACGGTATTCGCGGACCTCGGTGTCGCCCGCGGCGTTGGTCAGGTTCAGATAGAAGAGGCCGTTCGTCGCGTAGCCGGGATGGAAGGCCAGCCCCAGCAACCCCTGCTCGCCGCCGCCGGCCAGGCTGCTGTCGGGCAGGTCGAGGAAGGCGTCCCCGTTCAGTTGGCCGGTCGAAAGGTCCAGGATGCGGATCCGACCGGTGTGCTGCTCGACGATGAACAGGCGGTTCGGATCGCCCGGCGGCGAGGCGGCGAACACTGGGCTGGAGAGCCCCGAGGCCACCCGCGTGGCGTCGATGACCCACGAGCCCGCCTCGAGGTCGGCCGCGGAGTGTCCGTAGATCGTGTCGTTTCCGGCGCCGCCGAACACGCTGTCCGAGCCGTCCCGGCCGGAAAGCGTGTCGGCCCCGCCCGTGCCGTTGAGGGTGTCGCGCGTACTGGTCCCGTCGATGTCGGCCACGGCGTCCCTCCGCAAAGCCTCTCGCGCCAGCTTCCCGTGAAGCCTGGCTCCACAGTATGACTGCGGGCGAGGCCCATGAGTTCCCCATCACCGAACATTGCTCGCCCGAAGGTCATGGGCATCGTCAACGCGACGCCCGACAGCTTCTCGGACGGCGGCCGCTTCCTCGCGCCCCAGGCGGCGCTGGCGCACGCTCGCAAGCTGATCGCCGACGGGGCCGACATCCTGGACGTGGGCGCCGAGTCGACGCGGCCCGGCGCCGACCCCGTGCCGGCGGAGGTGGAGATCGGGCGGCTGGTCCCGCTGATCGCCGCCCTGCGCGCGGAAAGCGCGATCCCGATCTCCGTGGACACCATGAAGCCTGAGGTGGCCCGCGCGGCCGTGGCGGCCGGGGCCACCATGTGGAACGACGTGGCCGCCCTGCGCTTCGCGCCCGACGCGCTCGCCACCGCCGCCGAGCTGGGCTGCGACGTGGTGCTGATGCACATGCAGGGCGAGCCGCGCACCATGCAGGCCGAGCCGCACTACGTCGATGTGGTCGCCGAGGTGTGCGCCTTCCTGGCGGAGCGGGCCGAGGCGTCGCTGGCGGCCGGGGTGGCGCGGGAGCGTATCTGGCTCGACCCCGGCATCGGCTTCGGCAAGCACATGACCCGCCACAACCTGCCCCTGCTCGCGCACCTGGACCGCGTCGTGGCACTGGGGTTCCCGGTGCTGCTGGGCGCCAGCCGCAAGGCCTTCATCGGCGCCCTCGACGGCAAGGCGAAGGCGGACGAACGGCTGGGCGGCTCGATCGCCGCGGCGCTGGCGGGCGCTTCGGCCGGCGTGGCGGCGGTGCGTGTCCACGACGTGCGCGAGACGGTGCAGGCGCTGGCGGTCCAGGCGGCGATCGCTCAGGCCGCGGCGGCTCAGCCTGGGGACGCGCCGGCGTAGAGGGGGGCCGCCGCGTCTGCCCGGGCGCGCACAGTGCTCCACGGCGTCTCGATCCCGTCGGCGGCGTCCTCGATGGCCTGCAGGTGGGCGTGCCAGCCGGCGCCGACCCCCGCGGCGTCCTTCGGCGGAAGGCCGGAGTGGGTAAGGGTCACCTTGCAGCCATCGCCGTCGGGCTCCAGCTCCCATCGGACCAGCGACTCGTTGGAACCGTCCAGTTCGGTCCAGGCCCAGGCGAACACGCGCATCGGCTCGAAAGTCACGATGCGGCCCAGGCTGCGGTAATTCTCGTCCTTGAAGTCCAGTTCGATCACCCCGCCGGGCGCCAGTCGATCGATCGTGGTGTTGGCGAACCAGTCCGAGAGGCGCTCGAGCGTGGTCAGCGCCGCCCAGACCTTCTCGAGCGGGCGGGCATAGCGACGGTGGAACACGATCTGCACCGTGTCTCCGGTGCGGCGGATCTCGCCGAGGTCAGCTTGGGTCATTGCTCACGCTCCAGATGGTCGTCGAGCGCGGTCAGGCGGCGCGCCCAGAATCGGCGATACGGCAAGAGCCAGGCTTCGAGGTCGGCGAGTCCCCCCGGCTCCAGCCGGTACAGCCGCCGCTGGCCGTCCGCCCGCATGCTGACAAGGCCGGCCTCGCGCAGAAGCTTGAGCTGCTTGGACACGCCGGGCTGGCTCATCCCCACGGCCGAAACGATCGAGCCGGCGGGCTGCTCACCCTCCCGCAACAGGTCGAGGATGGCACGGCGACTGGGTTCGGCGATGGCTTCGAAGGGCGTCATGCGGCCAATTATATAGCGCAAAAGAAATATAACTCAAATTGGATATATTTGCCGGGCGCGGATGTCCTAGCGCGCGCCCCTGACCCGCGGGTGGTCCCGCCAGGCCGGCAGAGTGGCCATGTGGGCCAGGGTCTCGCGCTCGGCGTCCGCGCGCTCGCCGCCCTTCTCGCGGAGCTGCCAGGACACCATCCGCTCGAAGCGGGTCTCGAAGTCCTGCAGCGCGCCGGTCTCGTCGACGCAGTACTGGCAGTAGCGGCCGTTCTCGATGGGCATGCCGCAGCTTTCGCACTTGTGGGTCATGGGTCGGGCCTTTCGGTCTTGAGAGCTTTGACGAGGTCGCCCAGCGCCTCGGCGAGCAGGGCTCGGCGGTCGGGGTCGAGCCGGGCGGCGGCGCGGACGAGGCGTCCGTGATCCAGCACGCGCATCTCGTCGGCCAGCGCCACGCGGCCGCCCGCGGTCAGCCAGATGAGCGCGCGGCGGGCGTCGTCGGGGTCGGGCTCGCGCCGCACGAGGCCCTTGGCGGCCAGGTGGTCCACCATCTCGGAAAGCGTCGAGGGCGCGCGGCTCAGGTGGCGCGACAGCTCGGTCAGGGTCATCGGCCCGGCCTCGGCCAGGTGCAGCAGGAAGGCCGTCGTCTCGGGCGTGAGCTGGCCGCGTTTGTCGCGCACCCGGCGCACGGCGTGCAGGTAGACGTCCTGGTAGCCCAGGGCGAAGCGGTCGGCGAAGGCGTCGGCGTCCATGTCGCGCAGGCTGGCCGGTTGGGGATAGTTCGTAAATCCCGATGCATTCGGCGCGTGCGCGGGCTAGCGATGAGGTCATGAGCAAGCTCGGCCGCGTCCTGATCATCGCCGGCTCCGACAGCGGGGGCGGAGCGGGCATCCAGGCCGACATCAAGACGGTCACGGCGCTGGGCGGCTATGCGGCGACCGCGATCACTGCGGTGACCGTGCAGAACACCCTCGGAGTCACCGGTGTGCATCCGATCCCGCTGGAGGTGGTGGAGGCCCAGGCGCGCGCCGTGCTGTCCGATATCGGCGCCGACGCCATCAAGACCGGCATGCTGGGCGATGCGGCGACCGTGGGGCTGGTCGCCCGCCTGCTGGACGAGGCCGATGTCCCGGCGGTGGTCGATCCCGTGATGGTGGCCAAGGGCGGCGCCTCGCTGCTGGCGGCCGAGGCGGTGGCGGTGGTGCGCGAGCAGCTCATCCCGCGCGCGGCGCTGCTGACCCCCAACGCCCCCGAGGCCGAGGCGCTGACCGGCCTTGCGGTGGCGACGACCGACGACTTGCGCCGGGCGGGCGAGGCGCTGCTGGCGGCCGGCGCGGGGGCGGTGCTGATGAAGGGCGGCCACGTGCCAGGCGAGCGCGTGGTGGACGTGCTGATGACCCCCGCCGGCGAAACCGCGTTCGAGGGCGAGCGGATCGACAGCCGCCACACCCACGGCACCGGCTGCACCCTGGCCTCGGCCTGCGCCGCCGGCCTGGCCCAGGGCCTGCCGCTGGTCGAAGCCGTGGCGCGCGCCTGGGACTATGTCCACGAGGCCATGCTGCGCGCGCCGGGTCTCGGCGCCGGACACGGACCGCTCGACCACGCCTGGCCGCTGCGGGGCCGGGCATGAGGCACGCCGACGAACTGGAGGCGATCCTGCGGCGGTCCGAACCCGTCATGCAGGTGCTGACAACGATCCGCGACCTGGACCCGCCCGACTGGCTGCTGTTCTCGGGGGCGGTGTATCAGCGTGTGCTGAACCACCTGGGCGGCCGCGCCCTCGACTACGGGGTCAAGGACTACGACATCGGCTACTTCGACGCCTCGGACATCTCGTACGAGGCCGAGGACGTGGTGATCCAGCGGGTGGCCGCCGCCTTCGAGCCGCCCCTGCGCGAGCTGGTCGAGGTGAGGAACCAGGCCCGCGTCCACGTCTGGTTCGAGGACAAGTTCGGCGAGGCCTACACGCCGCTTGCGTGTTCGGCCGAGGCGCCGGCGCGGTTCGTGAGCCCCATGTTCGCCGTGGGGGTCAAGCTGGAGCCGGACGACCGCATGACCGTCGTCGCGCCCTTCGGCCTGGAAGACCTGTTCGCGCGCATCCTGCGGCCCAACCCGGTTCGCGGCGCAGAGCGCAGTTTCCCGCGCATCGCCGCCTCCGCGAAAGCGCGCTGGCCGGAGATCACGGTGCTGGAGCGCTAGCGCCGGTAGACGTCCGGGTCGCGGATCTCCATCCAGTTCTCGACCTTGGTCAGGTCGGTGAAGCCGAACTGGCGGTAGAGGCTATGGGCGTCGCGGGTGGCCAAGTGCATCCGGCGGAAGCCCTGCAGATCGGGATGGGCCTTGATGAAGGCCATGATCTTCTTGCCCAGGCCGGCGCCGCGATGCGCCTCGTCCACGAAGACGTCGCAGACCCAGCCGAAGGTCGCGCGGTCGGTCACCACCCGCGCCATGGCGGCCATGGTCCCGTCCGCCGCGTACACGCCGATCGCCAGGCTGTTCGCGACCGACCTGGCGAAGATCTCGAACGGGATGCCTTCGGCCCAATAGCTCTGCGTCGAGATCCAGCGATGGCCGCGGGCCAGGTCGAACCGCTGCGGATCGTCGCTTACCTCGTACGTCATCTGGGGCCCCCTCAGCGGTCCGCGGCGCGGGAACTGGCCCTTGCCGCCGGAGCCCTCGCGACGCAAGTCCTAGGGCCGATTTCGAGGAGGCCAGTCTTGCGCCAGTGGACCGTCGATGCGTTCGCCGCCCAGCCCTTCCGGGGCAATCCCGCCTGCGTGGTCGAGCCGTTCGACGCCTGGCCCGACGCCGGCTGGATGCAGGCCCTCGCCGCAGAGAACAACCAGGCCGAGACCGCTTTCCTGCTGAAGACCGCCGACCCGGCGCGCTTCGGCCTGCGCTGGTTCACGCCGGCGGTGGAGGTGCCGCTGTGCGGGCACGCGACGCTGGCCTCGGGCCACGTGCTGTTCGCCGAGCTGGGCCTCGCCGCCGGGCAGGTCACGTTCGAGACGAAGTCGGGCCCGCTCACGGTGGCGCGCCGCGGCGACGGCTACGAGATGGACTTCCCGGCCCAGCCGCCGCAGCGGATCGACGCCCCCGAGGGCCTGGTGGAGGCCCTGGGCGCCACGCCGACGGAGGTCTGGGCCTCGAACTACCTCATCGCCCTGTTCGACGACGAGGCGACGGTGCGCAACCTCCGGCCCGACATCCCCGGCCTGAACCGCGCCGCCGGCGCCGTGCGCGACCGCGGCAATGTGGGCGTCGCCGCCCTCGCGAAGGCCGGCGCCGAGCACGACGTGGTCGACCGCTTCTTCGCGCCCGGATCGGGCATCCCCGAGGACCCCTGCACCGGCTCGCTCCACTGCATCCTCGCGCCGCTGTTCGCGGACAAGCTGGGCCGCCCGACGGTGCGGTTCCACCAGGCCTATCCGGGCCGGGGCGGCGACAT
Organism: Phenylobacterium sp.; assembly: GCF_024508875.1. Classification (GTDB taxonomy): domain Bacteria; phylum Pseudomonadota; class Alphaproteobacteria; order Caulobacterales; family Caulobacteraceae; genus Phenylobacterium. The sequence continues at coordinate 8,301 of NZ_JANINU010000219.1, read as the reverse complement.
GGAGTGCGAAGTGGCCGGCGACCGCGTCCGCATCCGCGGCGGGGCCGTCACCATGATGGAAAGCCGCCTGCGCCTGACGCCCTGAGCCTCGGACCCTAGTCGTCCAGACAGACCACCTGCGCGACCTGCAGTTCGCGGCGCAGTTCGTCGGCTACGTAGAAGTAGTTCTGCGGGGTGATCCGTTCGCCGAGGGCCGTGGCGTCCGAGCGGCGGTTGTCGCCCGCCAAGGTGGCGCGAACGATCTCCGGGGCGGTGGTGTAGATCCGGCCCCGGCGCGGGCTTTCGGCGATGGTCACGCCCAGCACGCGGCCCTGCGCGTCCAGGGCCGGCGCGCCGGAGAGGCCGCCGAGGGTGCCCTCCAGGCCTTCGGTGCGGCCGGTTTCGGCCCAGACCAGCACGGGCTCGGTGCGCGCGCCGTGCCCGCGGACCACCAGATTCTCCCGGCCCAGCAGCCGCGAACTGGCCTCGCCCGGCTCGCCCTGCGGGAAGCCGGGGTGGAAGGCGCGCTGGCCCCGGCGCAGCGGCTCGGTGAGGCCCAGCGGCAAGGGCGCGGCGCCGCCGTCGGTGTAGAGCAGCGCCGCCTCGCCGTGCGGGTCCACCTTGACGTTCACAGCCACGCCCGTGCCCTGCCCCACCACGATCGCCGCCCGCCGGCAGCCGTCCACCACATGGCGCGCGGTCAGCCAGACGCCGGTGCGGGCGATGGAGAAGGCGGTCCCGGCCGCGGGACCGGTCTTGTCGGGCACGTCCACCACCACCGCCGGGTCGAACGGCGAGGCCGGCCCCAGCGCCTCGCCCAGCGGCTCGGACCCTTTGGGCGGCGGCGGCGGCGCATCGGTGCGCTCGTCGCGACCCAAGGCGGCGAACAGCAGCACCACCACGATCGCGGCGTAGACCACCCAATCCGGCAGCCGCGGGAATTTCATGTCTAGGAACGGGCCGCCGCGATGATCAGGGCCGTGGCGATCTTGGCGCCGACCAGCAGGGCCGCCGCCGACATCTCACCGTCCTGGATACGCCGGGGCAGACCGTGCAGCAGCATGTCGACCAGGCGGAAGATCAGCAATTGCACCACCACGGTCACCGCGCCCCAGAGGCCGATCTCGATGACGTTGGTCGAGGCGCGCAGCGACGCGGACAGCGGGATCGCGAGGCCCAGCAGCACCCCGCCCAGCGACACGGCCGCCGCCGTGTTGCCCTCGCGGATCAGGGTGATCTCCTTGTGCGGCGTCAGCAGCACGTAGAGCGCCGCCGCCGCGAACAGGATCACCACCGTCACGCCGGCGTGCATCAGGAACACCGGGAACCCGGCGGCGAAGGCCTGGATCTCAGGCGATGGTGTCGGCATGTACGCGTCCCCGAACTGGCGGGAGCACCGTTACCACGGCCGCGCTTCTATTCCGAAGCCTCGGCGGCCTGTTCGGCCCTGCGACGCGCCGACGCGCGCTGCTTCTCGCTCTCGCTCTTAAGCTGGCCGCAGGCGGCGAGGATGTCGCGGCCGCGCGGCGTGCGGATCGGCGAGGCATAGCCCCCGCGGTTCAGGATCGCCGCGAACTGCTCTATGGTGGACCAGGACGAGCACTCGTAATCCGTGCCCGGCCACGGATTGAACGGGATCAGGTTGATCTTGGCCGGAATGCCCTTGAGGAGCTGGACCAGCGCCTTGGCCTCGGCCGGGGTGTCGTTGACGCCCTTCAGCATCACGTACTCGAACGTCACCCGCTTGGCGTTGCCCAGGCCCGGATAGGCGCGGATGCCGTCCATCAGCTCCTTCAGCGGATACTTCTTGTTGAGCGGCACCAGCTTCTCGCGCAGCGCGTCGTTGGTGGCGTGCAGCGAGATGGCCAGCATCGCCTGGGTCTTCTCGCCCAGCTCCTTCAGCATCGGAACGACGCCCGAGGTCGACACCGTGATCCGCCGGCGCGAGATGGCGATGCCCTCGTTGTCGGCGATGATGTCGATGGCCTGGGCCACGTTGTCGAGGTTGTAGAGCGGCTCGCCCATGCCCATGAACACGATGTTCGACAGGCGGCGATCCTCCTTGGGCGAGGGCCATTCGCCGAGGTCGTCGCGGGCCACCTGCACCTGGGCCACGATCTCGGCGGCGGTCAGGTTGCGCACCAGCGCCTGGGTGCCTGTGTGGCAGAAGGTGCAGTTGAGCGTGCACCCGACCTGGGAGCTCACGCACAGGGCGCCGGCCCGGCCCACGTCGGGGATATAGACCGTCTCGACCTCGATGCCCGGACCCATGCGGATCAGCCACTTGCGGGTGCCGTCCTTGGAGACCTGGCGTTCGACCACCTCCGGCCGGGCCAGCGAGAAGGCCTCGGCCAGGGCCGCGCGGGTCTCCTTCGCAACGTCGGTCATCTGGGCGAAGTCGGTGACGCCGTAGTGATGCATCCAGCGCCAGAGCTGGCTGGCGCGCATCTTGGCCTTCTCCTTCGGCACGACGCCGGCCGCGACCAGCGCCTCGGCCAGCTCGGTGCGCGAGAGGCCGGTGAGGTTGGTCGGCGCAAGGGCCTTCGCCGGCGCCCGGGAAAGATCGAGGGTCACGCCCAAGGAGTTCGGTCCTTCTGGAGAAGCGGCCAATATAGGCGAGCCGGGGCCTGCGACCAAATCATGCGCCGTCTTGACGGTCCGTTGCGGGCGGAGGCGTATCGTCGCGGGATGCGCAACGCAGCCCTTGCCGCCGCCCTGCTGAGCCTCCTCGCCACCTCGGCCGTGGCCGCCGACCTGCGCGACTTCTGCGCCGAGCGACCGGGCAAGGCGACGCCGCCCTGCATCCTCGACCCCGGCCACGTCCAGCTCGAGACCGGTCTCGCAGACGCGGTCTTCGTGCGGGGCCGCGCCGGCCATGAGGACGTCTACACCCTGGGCGCCAGCGAGGTCCGGTTCGGTCTCACCTCCCGCACCGAGGTCGAGGCCGGTTGGTCGCCGCTTGTCGTCGATCACCTGCGCGGCGCGGGGCGGACCAGGGGCGTCGGAGACGCGGTCCTTGGGCTGCGCACCGCCCTGACGGACCCCGACGCCGACGGGCCGGCCGCCGCGCTCCAGGGCTTCGTCACGGCGCCGACGGCCACCCACGGGCTGGGCGCGGGAGGCTGGACCGGCGGGGTGCGCCTGCCGCTCACGGCGTCCATCGGCCACGGCCTCGACCTTGGCGCGACGCCGGAGGCGGACCTGATCCGCGACGCCGACGGCCACGGGACCCACCTGGCGCTGCAGGGCGCGGTCGGACTTGGCCATACCTTCGGTGCGCTGACGGCGGGCGCGGAGCTTTGGGGCCAGATGGACGACGATCCGGCGCACCGCGAATGGCAGGCCAGCTTCGACCTCACGGGTGCGCTCATGCTCGGGCGCGACATCCAGCTCGACGCCGGCGCGAACCTCGGGCTCAACCACGCGACGCCGGACGTCGAGGTCTACGCCGGGATCGCGCGGCGGTTCTGAGATCGGCGGCTCCATTTCAAACGGCCGTTCGGTTTTGGCCTTCCGCCGTTCCGGCCGCTGGGCTAGCGTCCCGCCGCTGTTCGAGAACGGGAAGGAACCTCCATGAAAGCGCTGCTCAGCAAGGCCGTCGGCGGCCCCGAGACCCTGGTGCTGGAGGACGTGCCCTCCCCCGTCGCCAAGCCGGGCCAGGCGGTGGTCGAGGTGAAGGCCATCGGCGTCAACTTTCCCGACGTGCTGATCATCGAGGACAAGTACCAGTTCAAGCCCGAGCGCCCATTCTCGCCCGGCGGCGAGATCAGCGGGATCGTGAAGTCCGTGGGCGAAGGCGTCACCAACGTGAAGCCCGGCGACCGCGTGCTGGGCAACACCGGCTGGGGCGGCATGGCCGAGGAACTGGCGCTGGAAGCCGCCCGGCTGGTGAAGATCCCGGACTCCATGCCCTTCGACGACGCCGCCGCCTTCATCATGACCTACGGCACGAGCTGGCACGCCCTGAAGGACCGGGCGAACCTGCAGCCGGGGCAGTCGCTGCTGGTGCTGGGCGCCGCGGGCGGCGTCGGCCTCGCGGCCGTCGAACTTGGCAAGGCCATGGGCGCCACGGTGATCGCCGCCGCCTCCAGCCAGGAGAAGGTCGACCTCTGCCTCAGCCGCGGCGCGGCCTCGGGCGTCGTCTATCCGAAGGGCCCGTTCGACCGCGACGGTCAGAAGGCGCTGGCGGGCCTGTTCAAGGACGCCACCGGCCCGAACGGCGCCGACGTGATCTACGACGCCATCGGCGACGCCTATGCCGAGCCCGCTCTGCGATCCATCGCCTGGGAAGGCAAGTATCTGGTCGTGGGCTTCGCCGCCGGCGAGATCCCCAAGATCCCGCTGAACCTCGCCCTGCTGAAGGGCTGCGAGATCGTCGGCGTGTTCTGGGGCGCCTGGGTGGGCAAGAACCCCAAGAAGCACCAGGAGAGCGTCGCCGAGCTGCTGCAGATGTACGCCGACGGCAAGATCAAGCCGCACGTCTCCGAGCGTTTCGCCCTGGCCGACGCCGCCAAAGCCATCACCCACCTCGCCAGCCGCAAGGCCATGGGCAAGGTCGTCGTCACGGTCTGATCGCGACCTCGACGCCCTAGGGCGTCGGCGCGCCGCCGCCGTTGCCGAAGTCGAAGCCCTGGTCGCGGCTCTTGCCCGGGCCGCCCAGGGTCCAGACGAAGCCGATCATCACGCCGCGCGTGTCGACGGTCTGGCGGATGCGGCGGTGCAGGATCGGGGTGTCCACGACCTCGTCCAGGGTGAAGGTGTCCAGGACGTCCTGGAAGGTCACCAGGCCCGAGACCCGGTCGTTGAACTTATGGCGATAGCCGATGTTCAGCATGCCCGACGGCTGGATGTAGCCCTGGGCGGTCAGGCGTCGGGCGTTGGCGAACCCGTTCACCTGGATCAGGTCGTCCGGCGTCACCTGCCAGCTCACGGTCGCGCGCCCCGCGACCGTCACCGTCGAGCGCTTGTCGGATAGCCCCTGGGCCGAACCGTCGAGTTCGTTCCAGTAGAGGTTGCCGCTGACGTTGTAGGTGATCTTCGAGGACAGCCGGCCGCTGGTCACCAGCTCCAGCCCGCCCGCCCGGGTCTGGGCGACGTTCTCCCGGGTGATCTCGAAGACGCCCCCGCCGAGGTCGCGGGTCACGTCGGACAGCACCTTGTCGTTCTCCCGGTAGTAGAGGGTCGCCAGGTAGTTCGTCGGGCTCTTCCGATACTGCCAGCCCAGCTCGTACGAGCGGGTCTGCTGCGGCTTCAGGTCCGGGTTACCGGTGCGATAGGTCACCGGGTCGATCAGGAACGGGAAGGGATTGTAGAAGTCGGGGTCGGGCCGCTGCACCCGCTCGCTGTAGCTGGCGGTGAAGGTCTGGGTGTCGCTCGCCTTCCACGACAGGTGCAGGCTGGGATAGGCGCTGAAGTCGTTGTTCTCGTCCTTGCGGCCCAGGGTCACCTGGGTCAGGTCGATGCGGGCGTCTTCCAGCCGCAGGCCGGCCAGCACCGTGACGTCGCCGAGCGGCCGTTCGTAGGTGACGTAAGCCTGGCTCAGCGTCCGTTCGAACTTGAATTGGTTGCTCAGCCGCGGGTCGAGGATCGAGGCCGGCGAGGTGGGGCCTCGGAAGCCGAGGTTGTCCTGGCTGTTGTCGTCGCGCTGGAGGTCGAAGCCGGCCTTGAGCTTCGAGCCGTCGGCGAAGGGGCGCACATAGTCGCCCTTCAGCTCGAGCTGCTGGTAATCGTTGTAGGTGATCTGGTCGTCGAAAGCCTCCGGCGCGGGCGGCAGCCGGCTGGCTGTGACGGCGGTCCGGCGACGATCGAAATCGGTGGCGTCGTAACTGAGGTTGAGGGTGAGCTCGTGGCCCTCGCCCTCCAGCTTGCGGCGAAGCCCGGTCGTCACCTCGCGGTTGAACCGGCGCTGCTCCACGCCGGTGCTCCGGTCGTAGACCTGCACGAGCGCGCCCGACGCATCCTCGCGCTGGGTCTGATTCAGGATGTCGAGGTCGAAGCGGAGGCGCTGCAGGCGCACCTCGCCGCTCAGGCGCGTGTCGGCGTCGAGGTCGTAGTCGGCGCTCACCCGTCCGCCGAGGATCTCCAGGAGGGCGTGGTTGACCCCGTCGATCCGCGATTCCGCGAACCCGCCGGTGGCGGGGTCCAGCTGGCTGCGGACGTCGTGGCTGGGCTGCTTCTGCGGATCGTGGCGCAGGAAGGCGTCCGCGGTGACCGACAGCTTCTCGCCGTTGTACCCGGTGCTGGCGTTGGCGAAGACACGTTCGCTGGTTCCCACCGTCAGCCGGGCCGAGCCGGTCTGGCCGACGCCCTTCGCCTTCTTTGTGATCAGGTTGATCACGCCGGCGGTCCCGTCGGCGCTGAACTCGGCTGACGGGTTGGTGATCACCTCGACGCGGTCGATCCGCTCCGCCGGCAGGGCCTGTAGCGCCTGGCCCTTGCCCTCGCCGCGGAACTGGCCCGAAGGCTTGCCGTCGATGAGGATGGTGACGTTCGGATCGCCGCGCAGGGCGACATTGCCGTTCACGTCCACCTCGACGGAGGGAACGTTGCGCAGGGCGTCGCCGATCGAGCCGCTCTGGGCCTGCAGGTCGGCGGCGACGCTGTAGCTGCGCCGGTCGATCGACGCCTGCACCGCCGGCGCCTGGCCGGTGACCACGATCTCGCCCACGGTCGGGCCAGCCGGCTTCGGCGCAGCGCCCGGCGCGGTCGCAGGCGCCGCGGCCGGCGCCGGCTGGGCCAGGGCCGCGGCCGGAATCAAGGCGACGGTCGCCAGGCAGAGCAGCTTGTGCACGAAAAGCCTCCCACATGAACGCGAAGTCACTGGCCACGGCGGCGGACCTCGGAGAGGATACAAATGTACTCTCATCGAAAATACACGTGTATTTTCGGTAAGGCGGAGGATTGGCCGTGGCGACGCGCATCTCGGGGGCCGAGAGCCAGATCATGGAGGCCCTGTGGCGGAAGGGGCCGCTGACGCCCGACGGCATCGTCGCCGAGGTGGGCGAGGCGCACGGCTGGGCGCCGGGCACCGTGAAGACCCTGATCACCCGCCTGCTGCGCAAGAAGGCCATCGAGGGCCGGCGTGAGGCCGAGGGCTACCTCTACCGCCCCCTGCTCAGCCGCAGCGACTACGTCCAGTCCGAGAGCCAGAGCCTGGTCGACCGGCTGTTCGACGGCGAAGTGGCCCCGCTCGTCGCACACTTCGCCGAGCACCGCGCCCTCACGCCTAAGGACATCCAGCTCCTCAAGAAGCTGATCTCGGACCTCGAAGATGAGTGACGCACTGCTCGTGCTGATCGGCACCAACCTGGCGGCCGCCGTCGCCGTGGCGCTGGTGCTGGTCCTGCGCATCCCGGCCCGCAGGCTGTTCGGTCCGCGGATCGCCTACCGTCTCTGGCTGCTCGTCCCGCTGGCGGCCGCAGGCATGCTGCTGCCGTCGCGAGTCACGACCGTGACCGTGCGCCCGGCGGCGGGTCCCGTCATCGCGGCGCAGGCCGCGCCGGCGCAGGGCACGGCGCCGGCGATTATCGCCGCCACGCCGTTCGACCCCTGGCCGCTCGTCCTCGGCCTTTGGATCGCGGGCGTCGCCGCCGCCCTGGCCTGGACCGTATGGCGTCAGGTGCAGTTCGGGCGCGACGCCGCTGCGGGGCTGGCCGGCCCGGCCGCCGTGGGCGTGCTGCGGCCCCGCGTGGTCACCCCCTCCGACTTCGGCCACCGCTACTCCGCGCGGAGCAGTTCGTGGTGCTGGCGCACGAGGAGACGCACATCGCGCGCCAGGACACCCGGATCAACGCCCTGGTGACCGCCGCCCGCTGCGTGAACTGGTTCAACCCGATGCTGCACGTCCTGGCCCGCGTCCTGCGCATCGACCAGGAGCTGGCCTGCGACGCCCAGGTGATCGCACGCCACCCCAAGGTCCGCCGTTCGTACGCCGAGGCGATGCTGAAGACCCAGCTTGCGGCCCGCCCCCTCCCGCTGGGCTGCTACTGGCTGCCGGCGGGCGCCCACCCGCTGGCCGAGCGCATCAGCCTGCTGTCGCGCGCAGCGCCCGGACCCCGCGAGCAGGCCCTGGGCCTTATGATGCTGACCGCCCTGACGCTGGCGGCCATGGGTTCCGCCTGGGCGGTGAAGCCGGTGCGGGTGCGCCTCGTGGAACTGCCCACCGCGACCCTGCTGCCCGCGCCGGTGCTGGACCGGATCGGGCCCACCGGGACGCCACCGCTGGCGCCGATGTCGGACCGGGCGGAGGCGCCGGCTCCCGCGCGCACGCCCAGGCTTCCGGCCGACCCTGGCGCGGTGCTGGCCCAGGCGGCGGCCGACGCC
>NZ_JANINU010000218.1 GCF_024508875.1 Phenylobacterium sp. | reverse complement strand
CCGACGGGCAGGCTCTTCACCACCGCGGCCGAGCCCGTGGGCGCGGCCCGCACGGCGGCGGCCTTGATGGTGACGAGCGCGGCGGACGAGGCGGCGGCGGGAGCCGAGGCCTGGGCCTGGCCGCCCGACGACGCATTGCCTTTGGGCATCGAGGCCTTGGTCACCGAGGCGCTGGTGGCGTAGGCGGGCGCCTGATTGCCCAGCACGTCGGCTTCGGACGAGCCGTCGGTCATGGCGCGGCCCTGGGTGAAGGTCTTGGCCATGCCCACGTGCTGGTCGACGACGCCGCCGGTCAGGTCGATGTCCTTCTTGAGCGCGCTGGTCAGCTCGGTGCGCTCGCGGCGGATCGCCTTGCGGTCCTTGTCGTTGGTGGCGCTGGCGAGGCGGTTGTTGATGTCGGTGAGCTGGGCCGAGCGGCATTCCACGAGGGCCGCGCCGCTGTCGGCGATCGAGCGGCTGACGGCAAGCTGACGCCCCGCGTCCTGGTCGATGTTGAACGAGGCTTTCTTCAGGTCGCCGCCGGCCTCCTGCTCCTTCAGCTTGGCGTAGGCGTCGGCGGTGGCGACGATGGCCACCAGCACAGCCAAGGCGGCGTAGGCCTTGGCGCTGTCGCCGCCGCTCATGCCATAGCCGCTGACGCCGGGCACGTTCAGGCCCATGGCGCCGGAGAGCAGGTCCTGGCCGAACATCATGGTGGTCGCGGCCGGGGCGGGCGCGCCGCCCTGGGCCTGCTGCTGGGCCTGGCTCTGCATGGCCATGCTGGCCACGCCGCCCATGAGGCTGCTCATCCCGCCGAGGCCGCCGCCGAACCCGCCGCCGCCGCGGCCTAGGGGGATTCCGCCGCTGGCGACCCCCTTGGCCAGCACCATGGCGCCCGTCTTCAGGCCCTCGCCGATAGCGGCGCTCATCTTCGACTTCTTGAGGTCGGTGTATTCCTTGTCGAGCTTCTGCAGCGGCTCGCGCTGAGGCGCGCAGGCGTTGAGCACGGCGTCCTTACCGCCCTTGCCCTGGGCCATCACCGGCTGGACCGTGAGGCTGACCAGCGCCACCGCGCTGACGGCGGCCCGCAGGCGCAGCTTGAGTTGTGCTGTTTCCATCGTATTCCCCCGTCCCGCTAGCTGGAGACCCCCAGCCGGTCCAGTTCGCCACGGGCGTCCTGGTCGCCGGCCGCGAGGGCCTTGCGGTACCATTCGATCGCTTTCTTCCGGTCGGCTTTCACGCCCTGACCGCTCTCGTACATGATCCCGAGGTTGCGCATGGCCAGGGCGCTGCCGCGGTCGGCGGCCTGCTGGAACAGGCGCACGGCCTCGGCCGCGTTCTGGCGCACGCCGGCGCCGCGCGCGGTCATGCTGCCCAGGCCCAGGTAGCCCCGCGCGTCGCCCGCGTTGGCGGCCTGGCGGTAGTATTCGGCGGCGCGGGCCTCGTCCTGCGGCACGCCGCTGCCGGTCTCCAGCATCACCGCGAGGCTGGACATGCCCTCGGTGTTCCCGGCCTCGGCGGCGCGCTGGTACCAGGTGGCCGCCTGGACGAGGTCCTTCTGCACGACCTCGCCGTCCTCGTAGGCGTAGCCCAGGTGGACCATGGCGTCGGTGTCGCCGGCGGTGGCGGCGCGCTGGTAGAGGTTGAACGAGCGACGCGGGTCGCGGCCCACGCCCTGGCCGCGGTCGTAGAGGTCGGCGAGCTGGACGATCGACGGGCCGTCGCCGGCGTCCACCGCCTTCTGCAGCCAGCCCGCGGCCTGGCGCGGGTCAGTCGTGACGCCGCGGCCGCGCAGATAGGCCTCGGCGACCATGCCCATGGCGTTGGCCGACCCGCGGTCGGCGGCCTTCTGGATCCAGTCGAAGCCGGCCTTCTCGTCCTTGGCGGTCCCGAAACCGTTCAGCCGGCAAAGGCCCCAATTCACCATGCCGCCCGAGTGGCCGGTGTCGGCCGAGGCCTTGAACCACTTGGCGGCCGCCTCGGCGTTCTTGGGCATGCCTTTGCCGGTGAGCGACATGACGCCGAGGTTGTACATGGCCGCGCCGTTGCCCTGGGCCGCGGCGGTGTTCCAGTCGCGCGCGGCGGCGGCATAGTCGCCGCGGGCAAAGGCGTCGCGGGCGCGGACCACCAGGTCCTGGCCCGGGGCGGCCGATCGCGAGGCCACCTGGAACGATCCGGGCGGCAGCTTCTCCAGCGCGCGGATGCGGTTGGCGGCCAGCTTGCGGAACGAGCCGGCGATCTCGCCCCGGTCCTGGGCGTCCATGTAGGCCTTGAAGTCGGCCGGATCGTCGGAGTCCTTGATCGAGGTCCAGAAGACCTGATCCTTTTCCCACCTGATCTTGGTGAGGTCGGCGCCCGGCGCGGCCGCCACGACCGTCTTCGGCGGGCCGTTGGGGTCGAACGTCCAGTTCACGTTGCGCCAGATGCCCTGCAGGTCGGGCGTCTGCTCGCCTTCGGTCATCCGCTCGACCTCGGCCTGCACGTAGCCGGGGAGCTCGCCGACCGTGGCGCCCGGACGGGTCATGCCCTGGGTCAGGGCGATCGCGAAGGGGCTGTTGGCGGAGCCGGCCGCCCCGTCCTGGGCCACCTGTCCCGGCGCGGCGGCCATCAAGGTCACGACGGAGACGCTAGCGGGGCCCGTCTCGCGGGCGAGTCCGCGGGTGTTGCCGCCGAGGCTGCGGGTGGCGGTGGGATTGTTGCGGCAGGCGTCGAGGATGATGAGGCGCACCGACTTCGCGCCCGACAGCGCCTGGCCGAGGCTGGCGGACTCCAGCGAGCTGGCGGTGAGCGTGGTCTTGCTGCTGGAGACGGCGTCCTTGGGCAGCAGGTAGTTCACGCCGTCGATCATCGCCCCGTGACCGGCGTAGTAGATCACCGCCGCATCGGAATCCTTGGCGGCGGCCTCGAAGGCGCCAAGGCCCTCCAGGAGCTGGATGCGGGTGGGATCGGTCAGCACCGTCACCTGGAAGCCCAGCTTCTGCAGCGTGGCCTGCACCAGCTTGGCGTCCTTGGCCGGGTTCGCCAGAGGGGGGACCTTCTCGTACTTCGAGACGCCGACGATCAGCGCGACGCGCTGGGCCGCCCAGGCGCCGTGCGCGACGGTGACGTTGATCGCCACGGCGGCGAACACCGCCGTCCAGCGGCCCGCCCGCGGCCCCTCGCGGCCCTTCCGACCGACGCGAGCGCCGTGGCGCGTCGAGAGCGCCATACCCATACCACCACCCCTCAACCCTAGCCGGAACAGGATACCCGAAAAATGCGAAACGCCAGCGCCTTGCGACGTGGGCGGCCGCTGAATCGACGGGTTCTTCTCCTATTCGTTACGGGCGGCGGCTTAGACGCGCGCGAAAACGCGCCCGCGGCGTCGGTTGGCCGACATCCGCGGGCGTTGTCCCGTTTCCCGTTCGAAAGCGGATCCCCCGATCGGGGGCGCCCCGCCGGCTACTTCTTCGCCTCGGGGTACTGCACGCGGGGCTTCAGGTTCTCGATCACCGCGCGGGCGTCGAAGGCCTTCGGGTCGTCCTGCGGCTTGGCGCCCTTCTGCATCAGGATCTCGGCCGAGGCCTCGTAGCGCTCGACCGTGCGCACGTCGACGCGGTCGGCCCAGAAGGGGTCGCCCCAGAAGGGATCCCAACCGCGCCAGCCGAAGCCGCGGCCGTAGTAGCGCCAGGAGGGACGCCAGAAGCCGTAGGAACCGTACCAGGGGCGGTAGAACGGGTCGGGCTCGACGTAGGTCTGGGTCTTCTTGTCGGTGTCGC
>NZ_JANINU010000217.1 GCF_024508875.1 Phenylobacterium sp. | reverse complement strand
CGGCCCGCAGCCTGCGCGCGTGGACCGGCTCGGCCATCGCCCTGCTGGCCTTCGGGATCTGGCGCCTGTTCAGCTCGGCCGCCAAGCCGCCGATCGTCGGCGAGACCGATCCGGATTTCGAACGGGTCCGCGCCATCCTGGCGACCGCGGAGGTCTCGCGCCCGTTCTCGAACCTGGCCCTGCTGGGCGACAAGCGGTTCCTCTTCTCGGCCTCCGGCGAGAGCTTCCTGATGTTCGGCGTGAGGGGGCGAAGCTGGATCGCGCTGGGCTCGACGGTCGGCAAGCGCGATGAGCGGCTGGAACTGCTCTGGCGCTTCCGCGAACTCGCCGACGCCAACGCCGCGCGGCCGGGCTTCTACAACCTGGAGCCGGACGATCTGCCCGACGTGGTCGAGCTGGGCTTTGCGATCCAGAAGATGGGCGAGGCCAGCATCTCGCCGCTGGAAGGGTTCACCATCGAGGGCACCAAGCGCGGCAACCTACGCCGCGCCTGGCAGCGGGCGGCCAAGGATGGGGCGGTCTTCGAGATCGTCCAGCCGGCCGATATCGCGCCGCACATGCCGGACCTGCGGCGGATCTCCGACGCCTGGCTCGAGACCCATGCCGGAGGCGAAAAGTCCTTCTCGCTGGGCGGCTTCGTCGACCGCTACGTCCAGGAGTTTCCCATCGCCCTGGTGCGATGGGAGGGGCGGATCATCGCCTTCGCCACGCTGTGGCCCACGGCGTCGCGCAGCTCGTTCTCCATCGACCTGATGCGCTACGTGCCCGAAGGCCCGCCGCGGATCATGGACTTCCTCTTCGTCGAGCTCATCAACTGGGGGCGGTCCGAAGGCTACGCCGCCTTCGATTTCGGCATGGCGCCCCTGTCGGGCCTCGACGACCGGCCTCTGGCGCCCGCGCTCTCGCGCGTCGGCCGGCTGATCTACGACCGCGGCGAGGACATCTACAACTTCCAGGGCGTGCGCCACTACAAGTCCAAGTACGACCCCACCTGGCAGCCCCGCTACGTGGCCGCGCCCCGCAAATGGGCCATCCCCATCCTCATGGCCGACGCCGGCCTGCTATCCTCCGGCGGCGTGGCCGGCCTCGCGAAGCGGCCGAAGAAGGCGGAGGGTTAGCGCGGCCCGAAGCCCATCGACTGTTCGGCGATGGCCAGCAGCAGCACCGCCGCCGTCGCAGCCGCCACCATGATCGCGCGCCATGGGACCAGCCGCGGGCCCTTCATGGGATTGGGCGGCCGGGCCCCGCGCCAGCCGGCGAAGGCCGCTATCGCCGCGAAGCCGCAGATGAGGGCGATGGTCACGCGCAGGTCCATCCGCGAGCCCTACGCGAAGCCCGCCGCGCCATCCACAGGAACCGCGGCCGCACACCAGATGTTGGGTTAAGCCTTCGTTTACACCCCAGGAATCGGTGGCTAGCGTCCGAGGCTAGGCGGAGAAGCGATTCGGATGAGCGGGGTGGCGCCCTGGAGCGTCAAGGGGATCGACCCGAAGGCCCGCGAGGTCGCCAAGGACCTCGCTCGTCGCTCCGGCATGACGCTGGGCGAGTGGCTGAACCGGGTGATCCTCGAGGACGACGTCCCCGATGAGGTGACGGCTGAGGCGCAGTTCGGCGACCGTCCGTTCCGCGCCCAGGCGCCGCGTCTGCGCGCCGTGCCGACCGGCCCGATGCCGCGGGCCGACAACGATCTCGCCGACGTCGCCACCGCCCTCGACCGACTGACCGACCGCATCGAGGCGTCCGAGACCCGCACGGGCCTCGCCATCAACGGCGTCGAACATTCCCTCCGCCAGGCGCTGGCCCGTATCGAGACCGCCGAGCGCGAGCAGCACGCGGCCTCCACCCGCCTCGAAGGCCTGCTTGCCGAGGCCTCCGCCGAGCAGAGCTACTTCGGCGAGCGCCTGCGTCGCATGGAGGCCGACGCCGCGGGCGGTCCGCGCTCCATCGAGGCCCTTCGCCTGATCGAGGCCCGCCTCGGCCGCATCCAGCCCGAGCTGGTGGTGGACACGGTGCTGCAGCGCCTGGGCGATCGCCTGGCCGCCGCCGAGTCCCGCACCGCCGAGGCGCTGGAGGGGCTCAAGGGGACGCTTGGCTCGCTGGACCGCCGGCTGGCCGCCGTCGAACAGGTCGGCGACCAGCGCACGGAGGCGCGCTTCGAGGCCTTCGCCGATGTCCTGACGCACCGGGTCGAGGCCGTGCGCGCAGAGGTCGCGGAGAAGCTGGCCCGGGCCAATGGCGAGGACCGCTTCGCCGAGCTGGCCATGCAGGTCCGCGCCGCCGAGCGCCGGTCCGCCCAGGCGGTCGAGGAGATCGGCCGCCAGGTCCTGTCGATGGCCGAGGCGGTGGGCAAGAAGCTCATCGAGGTCGACCAACGCGGCGCCGAGGCGATCGACCAGGTGGGCACGGAGATCGCCCGGATCGCCGGCGCCGTCGAACTGCGCCTCGCACGCGGCGAGCATGCCCAGGCCGAGGCGTTCGAGCGCTTCGGCGCCGAGCTGGCCGCCATCAGCGCCCGGATCGCCGCCGGTGGCCCGCCTCCGGCGCCCGCGGCCGCGCCGGAGGCCTTCGCCTTCCAGCCGGAGCTTGAGGCCCCGGCCGCGCCCGAACCTCAAGCCGACGTCGAGCCCCAGGCCGACGCGGGGGCCCACGCGGACGTCGATCCCGACCCCATCGCCGAGCTGCGCGCCTTCGCGCAGCGGGCGTTCGGCGAGCCCACAGCGTTCGCGCCCGCACCCGAGCCTGAGGTCGCGGAGCCGGGCCTCGCGCCGGAACCCGAGGCGTGGCCCGCGGCCACCACCATCGAAGCTGCGGCCGAGGCCGCCGCCGAAGCGGCCGCGCCGCTGCCCGAAGAGGCGGTCCCGGCCGAGCTGGACGCCCTCGCCGAGGCCATGCGGATCCTCGGCCCGCCGCCCGAGCCGGAACCGGAGCCTGAAGCGCCGCCCGCGGCGACGTTCAGCCCCGAGCTCTACCAGCGCGCCGAGACCGAGCAGGCCGAGCCGCCGCCTGCGGCCGCCGAAAGCCTGGGTGAAACGGTCACGCCGCCGTGGCGCCGGCTCGACCTCGACATCCCCGAGCCGCGGGTCCCGGACACCTTCGCGCCGATCCATGACGAGGACGAGGACGACCTCTTCCAGTCGGTCGAGCCGATCGACCCGATCCGCGAGCTCTCGACCCGCCAAGTGATCGAACAGGCCCGCGCCACCGCTCGCGCGCAGGAGGCCAAGGCGGCCGGTTCGGCCAAGGTCCGCGCCAAGATGAAGGCCGCTGCCTCGGGCCGCCTGTTCGCGGGCTTCCCGGGCGGGAAGTCCAAGGCCTCGCCGCGCCACTCGGCGCTGCAGACCGCCCTGCTGGTCGCGGGCGGCGCGGCCTTCATGAGCGTGGGCGCCGCCGGCCTCACGCTCATGCAGGCGCCGAAGGACCCGCCGCCGGCGCCCGCGCCGGAGCCAGTGGCCCTGACGCCCGACGGCTCGCCCGCCCGCGCCTCGATGGCCCTGGGCCCCGCCAGCTTCGCCACCGCGCCGAAGCCGGCGCCGTCGTTCGAACAGGTCCGCGCCGACGTCGAGGCCGGCCTCCCCGGCGCGCTCGACACCCTGAAGTCCCTGGCCGAGGCCAACCACGCCCAGGCCCAGCTCTACCTCGCCCAGCTCTACGACGAGGGCCAGGCCGGCCTGCCGCAGAACCCTGCCGAGGCGCGCCGCCTGACCACCCTCGCGGCCGAGAACGGCGACGTGAAGGCCATGCACAACCTCGGCGTCTACCTGTTCC
>NZ_JANINU010000216.1 GCF_024508875.1 Phenylobacterium sp. | reverse complement strand
AGGATTTCCCCCTGCCCCGGCAGGAAGACCAGCAGGCTGCCGGTTTCCTCGGCAAGGGCGCGCTCGACGGCGCGGACGACCTGATCCTCCAGTCGCAGGCGATCGTCGCGGCCCAGGTAGCGCGTCTCGACCGGGAACATGCGCCCCAGGCTCTCGACGACTGGCGCATCGTCCAGCAGGCGGGCCACCGCGGCGCCGTCCAGGGTTGCGGACATCACCAGCAGGCGCAGGTCGTCGCGGATCAGGCGCTGGGCGTCGCGCGCCAGGGCGAGGCCCAGGTCGGCGTCCAGGCTGCGCTCGTGGAACTCGTCGAAGATCACGCAGGCCACGCCCGCCAGCTCGGGATCGGCCAGCACCATGCGCGTGAAGACGCCCTCCGTGACCACCTCCACGCGGGTCGCGGCGGAGACCTTCGACTGCATGCGGACGCGGTAGCCCACTGTCCGGCCGACCGCTTCGCCCAGCGTCTTCGCCATACGCTCGGCGGCGGCGCGCGCGGCCAGCCGGCGCGGCTCGAGGACGATGATGCGCCCGTCGCCCCGCCACGACTCGCCCAGAAGCTCCAGCGGCACGACGGTGGTCTTGCCCGCGCCCGGCGGCGCGACCAGCACGGCGGCGTTCGACGCGGCGAGCGCAGCCTTCAGTTCCGGCAGGGCCTCGTGGATGGGCAGCATTCGCCCGCCTCTAGCCTGTTGTCAGGGCATATGAAAACCGCCGCGGCCCTTCGCGCTTGACCGCGGCTCCGCGCCCGGCCACGGTCGCGCCAAATTTTACCCGGCGGCCGGGGGGCCGCTCTTCGGAGGAATTCCATTTATGTGGCGTGTTAAGCCGCTCGACGCGATCCTGGCGACCGCGGAAAAGAAATCCCTGCACCGCTCGCTCGGACCTGTCCAACTGACGCTGTTGGGCGTCGGCGCCATCATCGGCACCGGGATCTTCGTGCTGACCGCCTCGGCGGCGCAGAAGGCCGGCCCGGGGATGATGTGGAGCTTCGTGATCGCCGGCGCGGTCTGCGCCGTGGCCGCGCTCTGCTACTCGGAACTGGCCTCGATGGTGCCCGTCTCGGGCTCCGCCTACACCTACTCCTACGCGGTGATGGGCGAACTTCTGGCCTGGATGGTCGGCTGGGCGCTGATCCTGGAATACGCCGTGGCGGCCAGCGCCGTGTCGGTCGGCTGGTCCGGCTACTTCATGGGGCTGCTCAAGGACGTCACGGGGATAACATTGCCAGCGGCGCTATCCGCCGGGCCGACGTGGACGATGAACGGGATCGTCCCGCACGCCGACTTCTCCACCGGCCTGATCAACGTCCCGGCGATCGTGGTGGCGCTCGCCGTCACCGCGCTGCTCGTGATCGGCACCACCGAGAGCGCCCGGGTCAATGCGATCCTGGTGGCGATCAAGGTGACCGCGCTGACGGTGTTCATCGCCGTGACGCTGCCGGTGCTCGACACCGGCCACTTCTCGCCCTTCACGCCCAACGGCTGGTTCGGCCCCGCCGGCACCACCGGCATGGGCGTGGTCGGCGCGGCCGCGTCGATCTTCTTCGCCTACGTGGGCTTCGACGCGGTCTCGACCGCGGCCGAGGAGACCAAGAACCCGCAGCGGAACGTGCCCATCGGCCTGATCGGCTCGCTGGCGCTCTGCACGGTCTTCTACCTGCTGGTGGCGGCCGGCGCCATCGGCGCCCTGGGCGCCCAGCCGGTGCTCGGCGCCGGCGGCGAGATCGTCGCGCCGGGCTCGGCCGGCTTCAACGCCGCGTGCGCCCTGCCGGCCAACGCCGAGAGCCTGGTCTGCTCGAATGAGGCCCTGGCCCACGTGCTGCGCAGCATCAACTTCCAGGTGCTAGGCAACGCCCTGGGCCTAGCGGCCAACCTGGCGCTGCCGTCGGTCATCCTGATGATGCTGTTCGGCCAGACGCGGATTTTCTTCGTGATGGCCCGCGACGGCCTGCTGCCGGAGAAGCTGGCCAGCATCCACCCCAAGTGGAAGACGCCGCATATCGTGACCATGGTCACCGGCGCCTTCGTGGCGGTCGCCGCGGCCCTGCTGCCGGTGGGCCAGCTCGCCGACATCTCCAACTCGGGCACGCTGTTCGCGTTCTTCATGGTGTCGATCGCGGTGGTCGTGCTGCGCGTGAAGGAGCCGAACCGCCACCGGCCGTTCAGGACGCCGGCGGTCTGGGTCGTGGCCCCGCTGTCGGCCGTCGGCTGCGTATTCCTGTATTGGAACCTGCCGTTCGACGCGAAGATGGTGCTGCCCGTCTGGGGCGGCTTCGGCCTCCTGATCTACTTCGCCTACGGCTATCGCAAGAGCCACGTCGGCCGCGGCCTGATCGAGACCCACGAACTCGACCGCGACGCGCCGCCCACCTCGGTTCCGCCGGTCTGATCCGCGGAGCAGAGACGAAGATCAGGCCCGGGAGCGATCCCGGGCCTTTTCTTATGGCCCGCGACCCACGATCATAGGGGCGACATGAACGCGCCCACACCGTCCCTGCCCATCCGCGCCATCATCGCACCGGTGACGCCGCTCCAGCAGAACTGCACCATCGTCTGGTGCGTGAAGACGAAGAAGGCCGCGATCATCGATCCGGGCGGCGAGGTCGACCGCTTGCTCGCCGCGATCGCCGAGCAAGGGCTGACGCTGGAGAAGATCTGGATCACCCACGGCCACCTCGACCACGCCGGGGCCGCCGCGGCGATCCACGAGCGCACGGGCGCCCCGATCGAGGGGCCGCACATCGACGACAAATTCTGGATCGACGACATCGAGCCCTCCGGCGCCAAGTGGGGCATGCCCGAGGCGCGCGGCTTCACGCCCGACCGCTGGCTGCAGGATGGCGACACGGTGACGCTGGGCGAGACGGAATTCGAGGTGATCCACTGCCCCGGCCACACGCCCGGGCATGTGGTGTTCTTCCACCGCCCGACGCGGTTCGCCCAGGTGGGCGACGTGCTGTTCCAGGGCTCGATCGGGCGCACGGACTTCCCGAAGGGCAACTTCCAGGACCTGATCCACGCCATCACCCGCAAGCTGTGGCCGCTGGGCGACGACGTGCGCTTCGTGCCGGGCCACGGGCCGATGTCGACCTTCGGACAGGAGCGCAAGACCAATCCCTTCGTGGCCGACGACGTGCTGGCCGACCAGTAGCCCCGCCACGATTGGGACTTCTCGGTTTCAAGTGAGACATTCGTACGTTACGGCCGGCGGACAAGCTGGCGTCCATGGAGCCCACGACTGACATGCCCGGCGCCGGCGCGCGCATTCTCATGGTCGACGACGACCCCGGCATCCGCGACGTCGTCTCGGACTTCCTGGGCCGCCACGGCTACAAGGTCGAGACCGCGGGCGACGCGGTCGAGATGGAACGCGTGCTCGAACGCGGGCCCGTGGACCTTATTGTGCTCGACATCATGATGCCGGGCGAGGACGGGCTGGCCGTCTGCCGCCGGTTGACCACCACCGAGAGCGCGCCGCCGATCATCATGCTGTCGGCCATGGGCGAGGACACCGACCGCATCGTGGGCCTGGAGCTCGGCGCCGACGACTACCTGGCCAAGCCCTGCAACCCCCGCGAACTGCTGGCGCGGGTGCGCGCCGTGCTGCGCCGCTCCGAGCAGCGGGCGGCGGGCGGGGCGCTGGGCGCGGGCTGCGAGTTCGCCGGCTGGCGGCTGGACCTGGTGCGGCGCGAGTTGCGCTCCCCGGCCGGCGTGGTGGTGAACCTGAGCTCCGGCGAGTTCTCGCTCCTGCGCGCCTTCGTGGAGCGCCCGCAGCGGGTGCTGACCCGCGACCAGTTGCTGGAGTTCGCCCGCGGGCCCGACAGCGACGCGTTCGACCGGGCCATCGACGTGCAGATCAGCCGTCTTCGCCGGAAATTGGATGACGGCGGCGGGGGCCACGACCTCATCCGCACCATCCGCAACGAGGGCTACATGTTCACGGCCAAGGTGAAACGGGCATGACGGCCTTCGGCAAGGTGAAACGCGCGTGAGGTTCTTCGGCCGGCCTACGGCGCCCCTGCTGGTCCAGCTCATGACGCTGACCGGTCTGACGCTGGTGGCCGCCTGGGCGATGAGCACCCTGCTGGTCTTCCTGGTGCCGCCGCCGGCCCCCGACTTCTACCGCCTCTCCGAGATCGAACGGACCTTCCACGGCTCGCCGCCCGTCTTCACCGAGCGCAAGCCCCTGACCCTGGCTACCCGCGACAAGGCGCCGGGGCCCGTGCTGGAGGGCAAGTCGATCCCCGCCATCCGCGACCGGATCGCCGCGGACATGGGCGTCAGCCCTGCCAGCGTCGTCATCGCCGGCGAGCGGGGGCCGCTCTCAGACCGCCGCGTGGGTCGCATCATACGTGACCGCGTGGCCCGCGCCGGGATGAAGGACGAGGAGCACTTCCTGATCGCGCCGTTCAGCGTCGGCGTGCGCCAGCCCGACGGCCGCTGGGAGGTCGTACAGCCCGAGGTGGCCTTCGGCTTGAACGACTGGCAGCAGCGCGTGGCGCTCTGGTTCGCGCTCTCCGCCTTGGCGATGTCGCCGGTGACCTGGATCTTCGCCCGGCGGCTGTCGCAGCCGATCCGTGTGTTCGCCGAGGCGGCCGAACGGCTGGGCCGCGATCCGCGCTCGCCGCCGCTTGAGCTGAAGGGGCCGGCCGAGATCGGTGTGGCCGCCACCGCCTTCAACGAGATGCAACAGCGGCTGAACCGGTACGTCGAGGACCGCACCGCCATGGTGGGGGCCATCGCGCACGACCTGCGCACGCCGCTGACACGCCTGCGGTTCCGCATCGAGGCCCTGCCCGAGGAGCAGCGGGCGAAGTACGCCTCCGACCTGGACCAGATGGAGGAGATGATCACCGCCACCCTGGCCTTCGTGCGGGACGCCAGCAAGCCCGGCGAACGCACGCCCCTGGAGTTGTCGTCGCTGGTCGAAAGCCTGTGCGACGAGATGGCGGAGACCGGGGTGAACGCCGAGGCCGAGCCCAGCGAGAAGGTGGTGCTGGAGGGCGATCCCATGGCGTTGCGTCGCCTGATCGCGAACCTGCTGGAGAACGCGGTGAAGTTCGGCGGCCAGGCCCGGGCGCGGGTCTTCAAGGCCGACGGCCACGCGGTGGTCGAGATCGACGACGACGGCCCCGGCATTCCCGAGAAGGACGCGGAGAAGGTGTTCGAGCCGTTCTACCGCCGCGAGCCGTCGCGCAGTCGCCAGACGGGCGGCATCGGCCTGGGGCTGGCGGTCGTGCGCTCCATCGCGCGCGGCCACGGCGGCGACGTGACCCTGGCCAACCGGAGGGGCGGCGGCCTGACCGCGCGGGTCGAACTGCCGCTCTAGACCAGATTTTTTTCGGCGCTTGCAGGACCGGACCTCGGGGCCTGTCCGCCATGGCGAACGCCCGCGCGGCCGATCCCGGAACCGTCCGCCGCGAAGAAGTCGCAAGCCTGAACGCAACCTTGACCCTGCCTCGGGGGTTAGCCTCACCGCAAGCCCTACCCGAGGAGACCCTCTCGATGCCCACCGTCGACACCGGTAAGCCCCGCGCCCGTCGTGGGTTCGCCGCAATGAACCCCGAACGCCGCCGTGAGATCGCCCGCAAGGGCGGGGCCAGCGTGCCCAGCGAAAAGCGCAGTTTCGCCAAGGACCGCGACCTCGCGGCCCAGGCCGGCCGCAAGGGCGGTGAGGCCTCGCGCGGTGGCGGCCGCACGCGCGGTCGCGAAAGCTAAGGTTTCCACCCTCCCCCGAGGTCGGAGATCAGCGGGCGTCCCAGCGGCGCCCGCTTTCCGCTGCCTGGCGCATCAGGCCGGAGCGCCTCAGCTCCTCAGCAGCACCATCCCGAAAGCCGGGTCTTCGCTGACCCACCGCTGTTCCAGCTTCCACCCAGACTCGGCCGCCAGGGTCGAGATCCGTTCGATCGTGAATTTGTAGGAGTTCTCGGTGTGGATCGTCTCGCCCTCGGCGAAGCGGAAGGCGTGACCCGCGGCGTGCGCCACTTGATCCTTCAGGCTGACGAGATGCATCTCGATCCGGCTCTCGGCGGCGTTCCAGACGGCGCGGTGGGCGAAGGCGTCGAGGTCGAAATCGCCGTTCAGTTCGCGATTGATGCGCGCCAGAAGGTTCTTGTTGAAGGCGGCGGTCACCCCCTGGGCGTCGTCATACGCGGCGACCAGCGTCGCGGGATCCTTGACCAGGTCGGCGCCGATGAGGAACGCGGCCCCCTCACCCAGCAGCCGCCGCGCCGCGACCAGGAAGGCGCGGGCCTCGTCCGGGGTGAAGTTGCCGATGGTGGACCCTGGGAAGAACCCGACGATGGGCCGGCCCTCGGTCTCCTCAGGCAGGCGCAGGGCGTTGGTAAAGTCGTCGCGCAGCGGGGCGACGACAAGGTTCGGGTAGTCGGCCCGGATCGCCCTCGCCGCGCCGTCCAGCGCCGAGGCGCTGATGTCGATCGGCGCGTAGACCGCCACCTGCGGCGCCGCGTCCAGGACGATGCGCGTCTTGGTGCTGGCGCCCGAGCCGAACTCGACGAGGGCCGCGCCCGCCGGAATGTGGCGTGAGATCTCGGCGGCGGCGTCCCGCAGCAGCGCGACCTCGGTGCGCGTCGGATAGTATTCGGGCAGTTCGGTGATCTGCTCGAACAGGTCCGATCCGGCGGCGTCGTAGAAGTGCTTCGGCGGCACGGTCTTCTCGGCCCTGGACAGCCCGGCGACGACATCCGCCTCGAGGTCCGAAGTGGCACGTGCGCCCTCGCCCGCCCCGTCGAGCGCCAGGCGCAGGCCCGAGAACATCCAGCGCTGATGCGGATAGAAGAAGTTGCGGTAGCTGGCGCGCGCGTGCCCGGCGGGCGTCACGCAGGCGCCGCCTCGCAGGACGAACTGGCCCGACATGAACTTGCCGTTGTACTCGCCGACGGCGCCCCCGGCAGCCTTGAAGCCCGGGTAAGGCAAGTAGGCGCTGCGGGTCCACTCCCAGAGGTCGCCGAACATCTGGCGCAGCCCCGGCCCCTCGACAGCCGCCAGGGCGTCGAAGCGCCCCGAGTTCACGAAATTGCCGTCGGTGAGCGAAGACGCGGCCGCATGTTCCCACTCGGCCTCGGTCGGTAGGCGCGCGCCGGCCCAGCTCGCGTAGGCGTCGGCCTCGTAATAGCTGAGGTGGCTGACCGGCTGGGCGGGATCCAGCGGACGCAGGCCCGTGAGGCCCATGACCCGCCAGCCGTCCGGCGTCTCGCGCCAGTAGATTGGCGCCTTCCAGTCCTCCGCGCGGACCAGCGCCCAGCCGTCCGACAGCCAGAACTCGGGCCGCGAATAGCCTCCGTCCGCCATGAAGGCGAGCCACTCGCCGTTGGTCACCAGGCGGTCGGCCAGCCGATAGGGCTCGAGCCAGACGCGATGGCGCGGGCCCTCGTTGTCGAAAGCGAATCCCTGGCCGTCGTGGCCGACCTCGACGAGCCCGCCCTGGAAGCCGACATAGCCCAGCGGCGGCGCCGGGCCGCCCGGCGCCGCGCGCGGAGGGGCGAAGGCCGGCGACAGTGGCGACTGGGCGAAGAGATGGAGGATGTCCATCAGGATCAGTTCCTGATGCTGCTCCTCGTGAGCCAGTCCGAGGTCCAGCAGGTCCGCAAGGCCCTCCGCGCCGCCGCCGGTGAGCAGGGCGGCCATACCGGTGTCCACATGCGCCCGGTAGGCCAGCACGTCGGCGATGGACGGCCGGGTGATCAGTCCCCGGGCCGGGCGCGGCTGACGCGGCCCGACCGCCTCGTAGTACGAGTTGAACAAGTAGCCGAACTTCGGATCGAACACCCTGTAGCCCGGCAGGTGGGGCGCCAGCATGAAGGTCTCGAAGAACCAGGTCGTGTGGGCCAGGTGCCACTTGGTGGGACTGGCGTCGGGCATCGACTGGGCGCCCATATCCTCCGGCGTGAGCGAGCGGGTAAGCCCCTCGGTGGCGCGGCGGACGGCTCGATAGCGGCCCAGCGGCTCCAGGGCGCCGGAGGTTGCGGCGCCGGCGCGCGTACGGCTCTCGGGGCGATCTGTGCTGCGCATGAAAATCCCCTCATCGGCCTCATCTGGCCCCGGCTCCCGCAGTCGAATGTGGGGACGAAACCGGAACGCCACAATGGGCGCCGCCATGCGCAGAGGGCATGGATGTGGCGCCTGAAACGCAGGCGCCTTTGCGAAGTTCCACAAATCCACCCAAGTTAATGGGAACGATCTCAGGTAGGGGGCGTTCAACCGCCGCTGGTGGAAGAATCTAGAGCTGGCTTCGGGGGGCCGGGCATGCGTTTGAGGGGATGGGATGGAGTCCACCGCGAGTTGGCGCGACGAGGTCGTGAGCCTGATCCCGGCCTTGCGGGCGTTTGCGTGGTCGCTGAGCCGTAACGGCTCCGACGCCGACGATCTCGTCCAGGACACCCTCATCAAGGCCTGGTCCAACCGGGAGAAGTTCGAGCCGGGCACCAATCTACGGGCCTGGCTGTTCACGATCCTGCGCAACACCTACTACACGAGCGTCCTGCGTCGCCGCCGGGAGGTGCGCGACGAACAGGGCGAATACGCCAGCACGCTGACCTCGGCGCCGACCCAGGACTGGAGCGTGGCCATGCGCTCGCTGCAGATCGCCCTGCAGCAACTCCCCGATGAGCATCGCGAGGCGCTCATCCTGGTCGGCGCGGCGGGCCTGTCCTACGAGGAGGCGGCGGAAATCTGCGGCTGCGCGCTGGGCACCATCAAGAGCCGGGTCAACCGCGCCCGCGCCCGCCTGCTGAAGATCATGGACGCCGACAATCCGATGGACGTCATGGCTCTGGAGACGATGTCGGTGGTGGGGTCGGCCTGACGATGGCCTCACCGGCCGCCGCGGCGTCGAGCTGGTCGACCACGCGCTGGATATGCTCGGGCACCGGCCGCGCCTCGAACTGGCGGAACATGCCCGTCAGGGCCGCCGCGAGCGCGTCGGCCTCATCGTCCCGATCCGTCACGTGAAAGTTCCTGTTCCCGGCGCTACCTTAGCCCCGGAAACATTTCCGCGCACCCTTGTTGATCGAACGCGATGACGCAGAACCCGAAGACCCCGCCCGGCGGCCATGGCGAGGGCGAGCGAGAGCCCTGGGACCGCGACCGCTACGGCTCGCGCCAGGACGAGGACCGCGAGGACTACGGCTCGGGCTGGGACCGCGAAGGTCGGGAATACGGCGAGGGTCAGGAGGACGAGCCTGGCGCCTCCGAAGCCGGAACCGCCAACCCGCCCGCTACTTGATGTCCGTCGGGTAGATCACGGGCAGCACCAGCGCCGTCGGATGGGCCTCGTCGAGGTAGATGCTGTTGGTCGCCACCCGCGGCTTCAGCTTGCCCAGCGCCGGCGGCTCGCCGGTGTTCGGGTTCACTTCGAAGCGGGGTGAGTTCGACGAGGTGATGTGCAACGCGATGCGATGCCCCTTCTCGAAGGTGATCGCCGTCGGCCACAGGTCGATGACCAGCTTCTCGGGCGCCCCGGGCGTCATCATGCGGATGTCCTCTGGCAGGCGCCCATTCCGGAACTTGGTGCGGATCGGCGCGTCCAGCACGAGCGCCTCGTAGCCGTCGGGATAGACGTCCACCAGCTTGGCCACGAAGTCGGTGTCGGGACCGTCGGTGGCGGCGTAGAGCTCCACCTTCACCGGCCCGGCGATCGCCACGTCCTTGTCCAACACGGGCGTCTGGAAGCGCAGGTAGTCCTGGCGCTGGCCGACCTGGCGCTGGTCCTCCGGACCCCGCTCGAAGGTCAGGTTGGCGCCGCCGAAGGTCTTGACCGGGTCGGCCGGGTCGAAGCGATAGCTCAGCTTGGTCTCGGCCGTGGTCGGGGCCTTGGTCGCCAGGCCCTTGTCGGCCGTCGGATAGTAGCGGACCTCGCGGTAGGCCGGCGGCCAGTTGGGCGAGGTCATCATGCGGTTCTTCGGCGAGAAAGCGTCCTTCTTCGCGCCGGCCATCATGAAGTACTGGACCGGCGGCTCGTCCATGATCCCGTTCTCCTGGCCCTTCAGCCAATAGTCGAACCAGCGGATCTCCTGATCGCCGGCGATGCCCAGGCGGTCACTCCCCGGATACGCCAGGTCGCCCGAGAGCTGCCCGTGGCCGAACGGGCCCATCAGCAGCTTCTGGTTTCCGCGCGCGCCGGGCGCCCCCTGGTTCTGCAGGTACTCGAAGTTGTCGACCGTGCCGCCGTTGAAGATGTCGTACCAGCCGCCGACGTTGAAGATCGGGATCTGGATGTACTTGCGGTTCGTCGTCATCGCGACGCGGTTCCAACTCACGTCGTCCAGCGAGCGGCCGCGGGTCTTGTCCAGGGTCTCCTGCGGCACGCCCTGCTGGGTGAGCCAGCCGATGGTGTCCTTCTCCTTCAACACGCCGCCTGGGTAGCTGTACGAGAGACGGTCGGCCGGCGCGACGATCACATACGCCGCCTTCAGGTGCGGCGGCGCGGCCAGCGCGGCCGAGTTGGCGGTGATCCCGAGGGCCGAGCCGCCGGTCATGCCGACCTTGCCGTTGCTCCACGGCTGGGCGGCCGCCCACTCGACCGCGTCGTAGCCGTCCTCGATGTCGTTCTCGAACGCCTGGTAGAAGCCCTGGGAGCGCCCCTTCCCGCGCACGTCCTGAACCACGTAGACGTAGCCGGCGTCGGTATAGCGCCTGGCCTGCTTGGCCATGTTCTCGCCCGGCTTGGGGTTTTGCGCGGTGACGACGCCGTCCTTGATGTAAGGCGTCCGCGCCAGCACCACGGGCCAGGGGCCCTGGCCGACCGGCTTGTAGACGTTCGCGGCGAGGCGAACGCCGTCCCTCAGGGTCATGTATTCCTCGGTCGCGCCGGCCGGCAGGCCGGGCCACTTCACGGCCTTCGCCGCAGCGGCGGGCGGCTTCTTCTGCGCCAGCGCCGGCTCGGAGGCCGCGCCCGACAGGATCAGCGCCGCCGTCGAGGCCAGCGCCAGCTTACGCCAACGGTTCATGCAAGTTCCCTCGTCCCCAGCGGGTCTTCGCGCCCGCACCCCGGTTGTTCGACGCATCTAAGCACGGCCTGCGAGCGCCGTCCTTTCGGATGCGAAACCCAAGGGATAAGAGGCGGGATGGACCGCGCACACGCCGCATCGCTCGACGCCGCCGACCCTCTGGCGCGATTCCGTGACGCCTTCGTGCTGCCCGAAGGCGTCATCTACCTGGACGGCAATTCCCTGGGCCCCCTGCCCCGCGCCGCCGCCGAGCGCAGCGAGCGCGCGGTGCGCGAGGAATGGGGCCGGGGCCTGATCACGAGCTGGAACGCGGCCGGCTGGATCGAGGCGCCGCAGCGCCTGGGCGGCAAGCTGGCGCGGCTGATCGGGGCGAAGCCGTCCGAAGTGGTGGTCGCCGACTCCACCTCGGTGAACCTCTTCAAGCTCGCGGCCGGCGCGCTGTCGCTCCAGCCCGGTCGGCGCACGCTGATCGTGGAGAGCGGCAACTTCCCCACCGACGTCTATGTGCTCGAAGGCGTCTGCGCGCTGGCGGGGGCGACGCTGAAGGTCCTGCCGCCGGACGAGGTGGTGGCCGCCGTCGACCAAGACACCGCCGCGGTGATCCTCACCCATGTGAACTACAAGACCGCCCGCCGCTGGGACATGGCCGGCGTCACGGCCGCGGTGCAGGCGAAGGGCGCGCTGATGCTGTGGGACCTGTGCCACACGGCGGGCGCGGTGGCCTGCGACCTGAACGGCGTCGGCGCGGACCTCGCCGTGGGGTGCAGCTACAAGTACCTGAACGGCGGCCCCGGCGCGCCGGCGTTCCTGTTCGTGGCGGAACGGCATCAGGCGCAGATCCGCTCGCCCCTGTCGGGCTGGATGGGCCACGCCGCCCCGTTCGCGTTCGAGGAGCGCTACCGGCCCTCCGGCGATATCCGCGGCATGCTGTGCGGCACGCCCCCGATCCTGGGGCTCAGCGCCCTCGAAGCGGGCCTGGACCTGCAGCTCGAGGCCGACCCCGCGCTGGTGGAAGCCAAGGGCCAATCCCTCTGCCGCCTGTTCATCGACCTCGTGGAGAGCCGCTGCGCCGCCCACGGCCTCGTGCTGACCGGCCCGCGGGAGATGGCCCAGCGCGGCCTGCACGTGTCCTTCGCCCATCCGGACGGCTACGCGATCGTCCAGGCCCTGATCGCCCGTGGCGTCATGGGCGACTTTCGCGACCCGGACATCGCCCGCTTCGGCTTCTCGCCGCTCTACCTCAGCCACGCCGACGTCTGGGACGCCGTGGAAATCCTGCGCGAGGTGCTCGAAACGCGGGCTTACGAGGCCCAGGAATACCGCACGCGTTCGGCGGTCACCTAGCGTCAGATTTGTTGACGGATCGGGGATCGGCTAGCAATCGCGGCGTGACGGGCGAAACAGCCCGCCCCGGCCCTTTCAAGGAAATGGCCGCGACATACAAAAATGCCTGAGCCATCGTCGCTGCGACGATGGCTTGGGGGAGCGAGACAGCCGGGCCATGACCTTCGACGACCCCATCAAGACCCTCACGGACATCCCCACGGTCCACGGCCGCGACCGCGGCGAGCGGGTGGCGGTTCACTTCGAAGGGCGCGACCTCACCTATGCCGAGCTCGACCGCCGCTCGACCCAGGTGGCCGGGCTGCTGCAGGCGGCGGGGGTCAAGCCGGGCGACCGGGTGGCGTGGCTGGGGCGCCCGTCCGAGGCCTGGTACGAGATCTTCTTCGGGACCGCCAAGGCGCGCGCCTGTTTCGCGCCGATCAACTCACGCCTCGCCGTCCCGGAGATCGCCTTCATCCTCAAGGACTCCAGCGCCAACGTCTTTTTCGTGACGCCCGAGTTCTTCGACTGCGCCGCGACGGTCGCCGAGCATGCGGACCGGCCGGTGAAGGTGATCGCGGTCGGCGGCGAGCATCCGGCGTTCGCGAGCTACACGGCCCTGCGCGACGCCGCGCCCGTCCCGACGCTGGAGACGCCCAAGTCCAGCGACGACGTGCTGCAGCTCTACACCTCGGGTACGACCGGGCTGCCCAAGGGCGTGCGCCTGTGCAACGCCAACTACGAGGCGTTCCTGAAGCTGCGCCACCTGGTGGACGGCTTCTCGTACGCAGCCGACGACACGGTGCTGATCCTGATGCCGATGTTCCACGTGGCGGGGACGAACATCAGCTTCTCGGGGTTGGCCGCCGGCGGGCGGATCGTGCTGCAGGCCGAGTTCGCCCCGCAGGCCGTGCTGGACGCCTTCGGGCGGGAGCGTGTGGCGCACGTGTTCCTCGCGCCCGTGATGATCAATGCGCTGCTGCAGACGCCGGGCGTGGAGAACGCCGACTTCTCCAGCCTTAAGACCGTTTCGTACGGCGCCTCGCCGATCTCGGAGGCGGTGCTGGCCAAGGCGACGGCGACGTTCGGCTGCGGCTTCATCCAGTTCTACGGCATGACCGAGACCACCGGCGCGGGCACGACGCTTGCGCCGGCCGAACACACGGGCGAGCTGCTGCGCTCCTGCGGCCGGCCCTGGGCGACGCTGGAGACCCGGATCGCCGACGAGGCCGGCAACGAGGTTCCGCAGGGCGAGATCGGCGAGATCGAGATCCGAGGCCCCATCGTCATGGCTGGCTACTGGAACCGTCCCGACGCCACCGCCGAGACCATCCGGCCCGACGGCTGGCTGCGCACGGGCGACGCCGGCTTCATGGACGAGAACGGCTTCTTCTTTGTCCACGACCGGGTGAAGGACATGATCGTGTCGGGCGGGGAGAACGTCTATCCGGCCGAGGTCGAGAACGCGATCCTGGGCTGTCCGGGCGTCGCGGACGCCGCGGTGATCGGCGTTCCGGACGACAAGTGGGGCGAGGCGGTGAAGGCGATCGTCGTGCGCGCGGCGGGCCAGGAGCCGGATCCGGGCGCGATCATCGCCTACGCCCGCGAGCGGATCGCCGGCTACAAGGCGCCGAAGACCGTCGACTTCATCGACGCCCTGCCCCGCAACCCGTCTGGCAAGGTGCTCCGGCGCGAGCTGCGCAAGCCCTACTGGGAAGGCCGCGACCGGAAAGTGGGCTAAGGCCCGGCGGCGACGTCCGATGGCCGGTCCAGCGGCTCCGGGCGTGGCCGCGGCGCGAGCTTCAGGCGCGAGAGGCTGACCAGGGCGGCGAACAGGGCCAGGACACCGGCCGTAGCCAGCGCCGTGGTCGTCGCATGGGTGCCGGCGACGTGGAAGAAGACCGCGGTGGTGACCGCCCCAGCCGTCTGGCCCAGCAGGCGTGCGGTCGCCAGCGCCCCGCCGGCCGCGCCGCTGCGGTGCATCGGGGCCGAGGTCACCATCGCTCGGTTGTTGGGCGACTGGAAGAAGCCGAAGCCCAGCCCGCACAGCGCCATCCGCCAGGCGATGTCGAGGTCCGACGCATCCTGCGGCATCATCGCCAGCGCGAAGAGGCCCGCCGCAAACACGGTCAGACCCACGCCGCCGAGCGCGCCGGCCCGGTAGCGGTCCGCTAGCCGCCCGGCCAGCGGCGCGGCCACGCCCACGGCCAGCGGCCAAGGCGTCATCAAGAGCCCCGTCTCGACCGCGCTGCGGCCCATCACCGTCTGGAAGTAGAACGGCAGGCCCACAAAGGCCGTCATCTGCGCCGCGAACGAGACCACCGACGTGGCGATCGACAGGCCGAAGATCGGAATCCTGAGCAGGTCGAACGGCACGAGCGGCGCGTCCAGGCGAAGCTCGCGGCGCACCAGGATGACGGCCGCGACCGCCCCGACGGCGAGCTTCCAGAGCCCCGCAGCGAGCCCCTCACGCGCCACGCTCTCGGCGCCGAGGATGAGAAAGCCGAAGGCTACGGCGTTGAGGACCGCCGAGACCCAGTCGAACGGCCGGGCCGAGCCCACCGTCCGCGGCAAGGCGCGCGCGGCGATGGCGATGGCCAGCACGCCGATCGGCACATTGATCGCGAACAGCCACTCCCACGTGCCGCGCGTCAGGATCGCGGAGGCCACGGTCGGGCCGATGGCCGCCGCGACGGAGATGACGAGCGCGTTGAGGCCGATGCCCCGGCCGAGCAGGCGCTTGGGGTAGGTGAAGCGCACCAGCGCCGAGTTGATGCTCATGATCCCGCCGGCGCCCAGGCCCTGAAGGATGCGGGCGGCGGTGAGCTCCTCCAGGGTCTGCGAGAGCGCGCAGCCCAACGAGCCCAGGGTGAACACCGCCAGGCCGACCATGTAGACCCGTCGATAGCCCAGACGGTCGCCCAGGGCCGCCAGTGGCAGCAGCGTCACGGTGATCGCGAGCTGGTAGGCGTTGACGATCCAGATGGACGACGCGGCGCTGGCGTTCAGCTCACGGGCGATGGTGGGCAGGGCGACGTTGGCGATCGCGCCGTCCAGCACCGACATGGTCATGGCAAGCCAGATCGCGGCGACGGACCAGTAGCGGCGCGGCGTGGGCAGCCCGTCCGGCGGCGCGCCGGGCGCGGGGTGGGCGTCGGTGTCGGAATCGGCCGCGACGGCCGCCGCTGGAGGACTGGGCATGAGCCGCAAACCCCTCAGCGGCGGTTTGGTGTCAAGCGCTGGCGGCCGCGCTGGGTCGGGCCTTCACGCGGGCGAACCAGTCGGAGACCTTGGCAAACTTCGGGTCGAGCGGCTGGCCCACCACGGCGCCGAAGTCCAGGAAGGCGAACAGCAGGATGTCGGCCAGGGTGAAGCGGCCGCCGGCGACCCAGGGGCCCTGGAAGTTCGCCTCCAGCCATGCCAGCCCGTCCTGGGCCACCGCCTTGAGCCCCGGCGCCGCCTCGGGCAGGCAGCGCATGCGGTTCTCGAACAGGGGCAGGCCCTCGGCGAAGCGGAAGCCGTTGGCCATGGGCTCGCAGATCTTGAGGTCGACCCGCCGGGTCCACATCCGGGTCTGCGCCCGCTCCTCGGCGTTGGTCCCGATCAGCGGCGGATGGGGCGTGATCTCTTCCAGATATTCGCAGATGGCGGTGATCTCGGTGAGGTTCACGCCGCTTTCCAGCGCCAGCGCCGGGGTCTGTCCGGCCGGATTGACGGCCATGTAGGGCTCCCGGCGGTTCTCACCGCCCCGCAGGTCGACCTCGATGCGGTCGACGTCGATGCCCTTCTCGGCCAGGAACATCTTCACCACGCGCGGATTGGGTCCGACCGATGTGTAGAGCTTCACGTAATCTCCCTTCCCTCTTCTCGAACTCGTGAGCAGCCTGGCCACTGTAGGGCGCCGGCGGAGTGGAATCACTCGCCTGAAGGGCGTATAAGACCTGCCCATGCAAGAGCGCAGTTTCCGCCAGGATCTGACCGGCTCTGATGAGAGCCTCGACGACCTCCTGTCGCGCCTGAAGGCTCAGCTTTCGCGGCCCAAGGCGTGGACCACCCGCAATCCTCCCTCGGATTTCGGCCACTTCGTCACGTCGCGTCGTCCCCGGGGCGGCGCGGGCGGCGCAGAGGCCCCCGTCCCGAAGCCGGACCACGGCCTCGCCGACTGCCACGCCTGCTGAGGCCGGCGAGTTCCTCTTCTTCTGAACGGGTCAGTCGCCCACCAGCTTCCCGATCGTGAAGTTCGAGGCCATGACGCACTGCGCCTCGCCGTGCGGCGCGCCGACGGTCGCCGGCTGGCCTGGGCCGGGCGCGAAGTACCATTCGCCCTTCGGCGTCGTGACCTTCAGCGACTTCGGGCTGGTGAACTGGCAGACGGGATAAACCTTGGTCCCCCACCCACCGCCATACCGCAGCGAGCGGCATTCCATGTGGCCGAACTGGCGGCCGAAGATCACGCCCTCGTAGTAGGTCGCCTTGGGCGCCTTGAGCCCCCGCGCCTGGAACTGGGCTTTCGTCAGGCTGGGGCAAGGCGCGCCGCTGACCCGGGCCTCACTGGCCAGGAACAGCGCCGCCTCGCGCTTGCCGAGATAGCTCTGGACCAGGAACCAGCCCGGCAGCGCAACCGCCACCACGGCGGCGACGGCGATCGTCACCTTCTGGCCGGTGGTGAGCCGGCGCCTGCGCACTCGATCCATCTGGGACGCTCCGCGACACTACGGATTACATTCGTAATGCGGGGTGCGCCCGAAGACCAGCGCGATCAGGCCGCGATCTTCTCCGGCGTCCTGGCGGCTTGCCCCGCCGGGTTGGTGAACCGCAGGACGCCGTCGTCGAGCTTGGCGTAGCGCAGGTTCATCAGGTCCTTGGCGTAGTTCTGGTCCAGCCGCCACGGGGCCTTGTTGCCCTGCTTGGGGAATTTGGCCATCGCCCGCTGGACATAGCCCGACGAGAAGTCGAGCCACGGTTCGAACGTCACCGTCGGGTCCGTGTTGACCGGCGTCGCCTGGCGCAGGCCCGTCTTCTTCATGTGGTTCAGCACGCGGCAGACGTATTCGCACGTCAGGTCGCACTTCAGCGTCCACGAGGCGTTGGTGTAGCCGAAGGCCGAGGCCATGTTCGGCACGCCCTCATACATCATGCCCTTGTACGACAGCGTCTGGGACGCATCGATCTTGCGGCCGTCCACGCTGACCTCGATGCCGTTCCAGACCTCCAGGACAAGGCCGGTGGCCGAGACGATCACGTCCGCCTCCAGCTCCTCGCCCGACTTGAGGCGGATGCCGCTCTCGGTGAAGGTGTCGATGTGGTCGGTGACCACGCTCGCGCGGCCCGACTTGATCTGCTGGAACATGTCGGCGTCCGGCACGAGGCACAGGCGCTGGTCCCAGGGATTGTAGGTGGGCGTGAAGTGCTTATCGACGTCGTAGTCGGGGCCCAGTTGCTCGCGGACCATCTTCAGGATGTTGGCCTTCACGGCCGCCGGCTTCTCGCGGGCCATCTTGAAGAAGTACATGCCGAACAGCACGTTGCGCCAGCGGACGATGTCGTAGGCCAGCTTGCCCGGAAGCCACTTGCGCAGGCTGTTGGCCATCTTGTCCTCGGCCGGCCGGCTGACGACGTAGGTGGGCGAGCGCTGCAGCATGGTGACGTGGGCGGCGGTCTTGGCCATCTCCGGCACCAGCGTGACCGCGGTGGCGCCCGAGCCGATCACCACGACCTTCTTGCCAGAATAATCGAGGTCCTTGGGCCACTTCTGCGGGTGGACCAGGCGGCCCTTGTAGCTCTCGACGCCCGGATACTCCGGCGTGTAGCCGCCCTCGTACGAGTAGTAGCCGCCGCACAGGAACAGGTAGTTGCAGGTGAAGGTCGTGACCTTGCCCGCCACCTCGGCCTCGACGGTCCAGGCGGCCGCTTCTGTGGACCAGCTCACGCGCTTGACCATGTGATTGTAGCGGATGTGGCGATCGATGCCGTTCTCGGACGCGGTCTTGCGCACATAGTTCAGGATCGACGGACCGTCGGCGATGGCCTTCGCCTCGGTCCACGGCTTGAAGGCGTAGCCCAGGGTGTACATGTCGCTGTCCGAGCGGATGCCCGGATAGCGGAACAGGTCCCAGGTGCCGCCGATGGCGTCGCGGCCCTCCAGGATCACATAGCTGCGGTCCGGGCACGCGGTCTTCAGGTGATAGCCTGCGCCGATCCCCGAGAGCCCGGCCCCCACGATCACCACGTCGAAGTGCTCGATCGTCATTCCTGGTTTCCACCCCCCCTGCGTATTTGCGCGGGAGGATAACTGATCGATGATCAGTTACCAGCGGTAATTCTGACGTAGCGTCAGGCCAGCGCCTTCAGGGCGTCGTGGTCCAGGATGTGGTCCGCCGCGCTGCCCAGCATCTGCATGAACATGTCGTCGCCCCGCGGTGTCTGGATGACCACCATCGAGGCGAAGAAGGCCGTCAGGAAGAGCTGGAAGGCGCCGACGCCGTAGTCGCGGCGCAGGTCGTCCATCGAATAGCCCGTGACGCCCAGGCGGGTCAGCTCCGCGTGATAGAGGGCCAGCAGCTCGGCCTCGTGGGCGCGGCGCACGTCGGGCGGCAACGCGCCGGCCAGGAAGTAGGCCACGTCGGTCGCACCGGGCGCGTAGGTGAACGACTGCCAGTCCAGGACGGTGACGGGATGACCGCCGGCGGGCGTGCCGAACATCATGTTGTCGGGGCGGAAATCGTGGTGCGCCAGCGTGCGCGGCCCCGGCTCCCGCGCGTGGAAGTCCTGCCAGCGGCTGGTCAGCGCCTCGCCCACCTCGATCCAGTGCGGCTGCAGCCGATTGGCATAGCGGGCGCGGAAGCCCTGCCAGAGGCCGCTGACCAGCTCGGGCGTCACCGCGCTGGGCGGCGCGGCCTTCGAGCCCTGCACCCACGACAGCTCGTCCAGGCCCTCGTCGCCCCAGAATGAGCCGTGCAACCGTGCCGCCTGTTCGACGACCAGGCGCGCCTGATCCAGGCTGACGCCCTTGAGCTGGTCGCCCTGCTCGGCCGGGGCGAGGTCCTCCATCATCAGGACGAAGGCGCCGCCCGTCTCGTCTGTGTCGGTGAACCAGCAGCGCGGGGTCCGCACCTGGGCGCGGGGGGCGAGCTGCTGATAGAACCGGACCTCCCGCAGGTAGTTTCCCAGCATGATGCCCGTGCCGCGGCTGGTCTCGTCGGGCGACGGGAACTTGCCGACGATGGACGCCGGGGCGCCCTCGCCTTCCCGCTCGTAGCGGAGGCGGAAGCGGACGCTCTCGCCGATCTGGCCGGTGCCCACGTTCTTGGCCTCGAAGCCGGACACCACGGCGTCGACGCCGGCGCCCTGCAGGACGGCGGTCAGCCACGCGACGTCGATGTCGCCGGGACGGCGGATGTCGGGTTTGGTCAAGACGGCGCTCATGCGGGCATCTGGTGGACGTAGACCTCGTTGAGCGCGATGCGGTCGCCGTCCAGGATGACGAGGTCGAAGCCCCGCAGGCGTCCGCCCGCCCCGCCCTCGCCGATCTCGCAGTACCACCGCCCGCAGAAGCCGCCTGGGATCGGCCACACCTCGTCCGGCGTGTAGGTCATGGGCGGCGTGGCGGCGAACAGGCCTGTCAGGTACCCGCGCAAGGCCGCATTTCCGCTCAGGCCGCCGGCGGTCTGCGGGTCCCGATAGACGCAGTCCTCGGCGTAGAACGCGCACAGGGCGTCCACGTCCTTGTCGGTCCAGGCCTTGAGCCAGCGGGCGTTGTAGTCGGCGATGTCCATCGTGCTCTCCAGCGTCAGCCCACCACCCGCGCCCAGTGGGCCTCGGTAAAGATCTCTGGCGGCGCCAGCTCGGGCCCCGCCATGACCGCCACGCCGTGCAGCTTCAGCGTCGGATCGGCCGCGCCCTGCTCGTGGTAGCGGCGGCGGCGGGCCTCGGCCTGCGGCCCGAACTCCATGTCCAGCGCCGACTGCAGCTTGGCCGCGAAGCGCAGGCGTCGCAGCCGCTCGGCGCGCTCCTCGGCGTAAGGCGCGAAGGCGGCGGGCGACCAGTCGTCGGAGGCTTTCAGGATGTCGCTGACGATGCGCACGTCGCGATAGGTGATCGACAGGCCGAGGCCCAGGATCGGGTCGTTCCACCCCGCCGCATCGCCGACCAGCACGACCCCCGGCGCGAAGGGCTCGTCTGTCCAGGCGTCGGCGTTGACGTAGCTCAGCAGCGGGCCGGCGGGGCGGCCCTCCACGATGTGGCGGTTGACCGGCGCGCAGCGCATGGCGAAGGCGTCGAGGAAGCGGCGCGGGCCGTCCTCGCCCTTGAAGCGGCGCGCCTGGTCCAGGGCGTAGCCGCCGTACAGCCGGATCCGACCGCCGCCCTGCGGGAAAGCCAGGAAGCCGAAGTCGCCCTCGGTGCCGATGGCCTGGAGGTCGTCGTCCCAGCCGGGGGCGCCCTCGATCAGCAGGCCGGCGAACCAGTGGTGCGGCTCGTCCTGGTGCAGGACGATCCCGGCCGCCTCGCGGACCATCGACGTCCGCCCGTCCGCGCCCACCAGCAACCGACCGGCGGCCTCCAGGAGCTGGCCGTCCTGTTCGAACACCACCGACGGCGCCTCCCCCGTCTTCAGGGAGACCACCCGGACGCCGCGACGCGTGTCGGCGCCCGCCGCGCCCGCGGCGTCGAACAAGGTCTGGCAATGCTTCGGGTGGCCCAGGCACAGCGGCCCGGGCACGCCGGGCCGGAAGATGCCCAGCGGCAGGGCTTCGGCCTCCGCCGCCGCGGGGTCCTTGTGCTCGTCGAAGGTGACGTGGCGCGCGAGGTGGTGACCGCCGGCCTCGCGCAACAGGTCGTACAGGCCCAGCGTCTGGGTCTCGGCCACGCCCCACGGGGCGATCCACTCGCCGCGCACGCGGTCCTGGTATGCCTCGGACTGCTCCAGCAGCAGCACCGATCGCCCGGCCCGGGCCATGACGGTCGCGAGCGCGGAGCCGCCGATGCCGCCGCCGACGATGACGAGGTCGTAAGCCTTCACCTGGTCCACCCTGTCCCGGCCGTCTGACGCGGCCGCGCCGCCAGACCACACCGCCGGACCCGGCGTCATACAAGTGAAATCAGGCGGCCGCCCGGCGGGCCCGCAGCGCCGCCTCGACCTCGTTGAGGACGCTGTCCCAGTCGCCGGGCGCCGGCTGCCGGAAGAGCCGCGCGGTCGGGTACCAGGGACTGTCCGTACGGTCGCGCATCCAGCGCCAGTCCGGGTCCTGCGCCTGGAGGAGGATCCAGGTGGGCTTGTGCATGGCTCCCGCCAGATGGGCCACCGAGGTGTCCACCGAGATCACAAGGTCCAGGCCGCGCACGATCCCGGCGGTGGCCTCGAAGTCGCGCGCGCCGGTGTCGTCCGGGTGCAGGCTGCGCGCCCCGGGCAGCGCCAGCAGGCGGGCGGCCACGTCCGGCGGCAGAGAGCGGTCGCGGTCGGCGCCGTGGGCCGGGTTGCCGCGCGCCATGATCCCGATGCCGACCCCGCGCGGCGCGTCGGGCAGGTAGCGGTCGGCCGGCAGGTTCGCCAGGCCGACGCCCAGCTTGCCCGGCAGCGAGCCGGCCATGCTCCAGAAGTCGTGGGTGGGGATGCTGACACGCCCCTCGGCCACCAGGATCGTCGCCGGCAGCGGCGCGAACAGCCGGGCCAGCGTCGGCGGGACCAGCATCGTCACGCGCGCGCCGCGATGGACCAACTC
Organism: Phenylobacterium sp.; assembly: GCF_024508875.1. Taxonomy (GTDB): domain Bacteria; phylum Pseudomonadota; class Alphaproteobacteria; order Caulobacterales; family Caulobacteraceae; genus Phenylobacterium. Next base: position 5,157 of record NZ_JANINU010000216.1, on the reverse strand, counting down.
GGGCACGAAGCGGGCGAACATGATGTGGTCCCCGGCCCCCTGCTCGGGCCAGATCAGGATCGATCGGCCCCACACCGGCTCGCCGGACCACTCGGGAAACGAAAGCGCCGGCTTGCGCACCGGCTGGCGGCCGGCGCCGAAGCGCAGGTCGTAGAGCGCGAAGCCCTCCTCCAGCTCGCCTGCGGTCAGCAGGGCGACGCACAGGTTATGTCGCGCGACGGCGATGCTGGGATCGAGTTCGAGGCATCGGCGGTAGCCGGCGATGGCGCCGGCCAAGTCCCCCTGCCGCTGCCGGGCCACGGCCCGTTCGAAGGTTTCGCGGATCATCGGGAACCTCCCGGCCGGCCCGGGAAGGAGATGGCGGTGACGGAGGGATTCGAACCCTCGATACCCTTTCGAGTATGACGATTTAGCAAACCGTTGCCTTCAGCCACTCGGCCACGTCACCGGCTCGCGGACGGCGCAGCGCCCGCGGGAGGGCGGTTCTTAGCGGACGGAAGCCGCTCTGCCTAGCGGGTCCGATGCGGTTTGCTGCGGCGCCCGGTAGGGTGACAGGGCGAAGGCCACCGCCAGGGCGCAGTTGAGGGACAGGACCACCGTCTCGCCGCCGTCCTCCAGCAGGACCCAGAAGCGGTCTCCGAACATCGGCCCGAGGGCGCTGGCGTGCAGCGTGTCCACGCCGACCGCGAAGACCGCGATGCTGGCGGCGGCGAGGATCATCAGGCCGCCGAGCCGCCGCAGATCGGGCCGTGGCGGCCAAGCGCGCCAGAGAAGCAGCGCCAGGCCCGCGCCGATGGCGGCGAAGGCGAGCGGCTGGCCCAGGTCGCGCGAGCTGAGCGTCAGGCCGCCGTCGGGCGCGACCAGCAGTCCGGCGAGGTAGCCGGCCCGCTCGTGCAGCCGGAAGACGTTGTCGAGCAGAAGCCAGAGGTGGACGGCGGCCAGGGCCCAGAAGAGGCGGGTCTGCTCGCGGCGGGCGCAGACGGCCAGCGCGATCACGGTGGCGGCCGACTTCAGGTACTCGACCCGTTCGGCGACGCCGCCGTCGTAGGAGAGGCTGAAGCGCGGGTCGTGGAGCGCGAGGAAGGTCGGCAGGTGGTCGACCGTGCGCGCATAGGCCTCGTGCAGCGCCATCATCGCCGCGTCGTTGACGAGCAGGATCGGCAGCAGGCCGGCCAGCGCGGCGCGGTTCAGCCCCAGTCCAGGATGCTCGCCCATCGATTCGCCTCCAGTGGCGAATAACGATGTTATTGTGACAACCGCCGATGGCCAAGCTCGCCGAGCCCGACCCTGCGGCGATTGTCAGGCGATCAGCCCTGGGCCAACCACTGGCGCGCCTGGCGCTGGGCCTCGGCCACGTCTTCCGACGGCATCTCGCCGGCGATTTCCTTGCGGTATACCTTGGCCTCGACCGAACCGCGCATCGCGGCCAGGTTGAACAGCATGTGCGCCGAGACGTAGTCGAGCGGCGCGCCGCCCTGGCCCGTCGAATACAGCAGGCCCATACGGAACAACTCGTCGCCCGTCGCGTCCGGAGTCGGCAGCGGCAGGGCGTCGGACTTCATGTCGATGCTCGCCAGCATGGTTTCTATCCTCATCGGCCCGGCCGCCTCGCTTTTCGAGACTTCAACCGTCCGCGAGGGAAGAAAACCAACTTCGGACTGAACACATGGTTAAGGCCGCCGTTGTCGAATCGTCAGGAAACCGGCCTGGGACATTCGACCGCACCCGGTCGGCGAACGCGTTGCGGCGGCATCGCCGCTTTCCGCGCCGCGGCGTTCCGGCCTAGATGTCGTGGCGGCCCCAGGCCGCGTTCAGGGAGAGTTCAGCCAATCTCGGCGACTGTGCGGGCAAGATGAAGCGTCTGCTGCTCACTTTGGCGACGGCGGCCTGCCTGGCCGCCGGGGCGCCCCTGGCCTCCCCGGCCTTCGCCGGCGACGGCGACCAGGGCCGTGGGCGCGCGGAGCGTTCCGAGGGCCGCGGCCGGGGCTGGATAGATCGCGGCGACGAGCGACGGGGTGAAGAGCGGCGGGGCGACGGCCGCCGGGGCGCGCGCGGCTGGGAACGCATCGAGCCGCCGCGCTACGCGCCAGATCGCCGCCGCGACGACGAGCGCCGCGCCTACGACGACCCCCCGCCCGTCTACGTCGAGCAGCCGCGACCGAACTACATGCAGGGCCCACGGCCCAGCTACATGCGGCCCACGCCCGGCGTGCGTCGCGGCTACATCCCCGACGGCTACCGCGGCGAGGTGGTCGAGGACTACCGCCGCTACCGCTTGCGCCCGCCGCCCCACGGCTACGCCTGGGTGCGCATGGGCGGCGGCTTCGCCCTCGTGGAAATGGGCAGCGGCCGGATCTTCGACCGCGTGGACTAGAGATCATCCCTCCCCTGACGCGGAGGGATTAGCGCTCACCCTTCCAGCTTCGCCTTCAGGAGCTGGTTGATGACGCCGGGGTTGGCCTTGCCGCCGGTGGCCTTCATCACCTGGCCGACGAACCAGCCGATCGCCTGGGGCTTCTCCTTCACCTGGGCGGCCTGGCCGGGGTTGGCGGCGATTAGGTCGTCGATGATCTTCTCCAGCGCGCCGGTGTCGCTGACCTGCTTCAGGCCCTGCTTCTCGACGATCTCGCCCGCCGCGCCCTCGCCCGCCCACATCCGCTCGAAGACGTCCTTGGCGATCTTGGAGGAGATCACCCCCTCCTCGATCAACTGGACCAGCTCGGCGATGGCCGCCGGCTTAATGGGCGAGTCGGCGATGTCGATCCCGCCGGCCGACAGCTTGGCGGCCAGGTCGTTGGTCACCCAGTTGGCCACCAGCTTGGCGTCGCGCCCCTTCGCGGCGGCTTCGTAGAAGTCGGCCCGGGCCTGGTCGGTGATCAGCACGCCGGCGTCGTAGGCCGACAGGCCGTACTGCGACTGCAGCCGGGCCTTCTTGGCGTCGGGCAGTTCGGGCAGGTCGGCCTCGATGCGCTTGATCCACGCCGGGTCCAGCGTCAGCGGCAGCAGATCGGGGTCGGGGAAATAGCGGTAGTCGTGCGCCTCTTCCTTCGAGCGCATCGACCGCGTCTCGCCCTTCACCGTGTCGAACAGGCGGGTCTCCTGGTCGATCTTGCCGCCGTCCTCCAGGATCTCGATCTGGCGGCGCGCCTCGTACTCGATGGCCTGCTGGATGAAGCGGAACGAGTTCACGTTCTTGATCTCGCAGCGGGTGCCCAGGTGGCTGAAGTCGCCGGTCTCGCGGTACTTCTCGTAGGCGCCGGGGCGGCAGACGGAGACGTTCACGTCCGCCCGCAGGTTGCCCTTCTCCATGTCGCCATCGCAGGTGCCCAGGTAGACGAGGATCGTCCGCAGCTTCTTCACATAGGCGGCGGCCTCTTCCGACGTGCGCATGTCGGGGCGCGAGACGATCTCCATCAGCGCCGTGCCGGCCCGATTCAGGTCGACGTACGTGTAGTTGGGGTCCTGGTCGTGCAGGCTCTTGCCGGCGTCCTGCTCCAGGTGCAGCCGCTCGATGCGCACGGTGAAGGTGGAGCCGTCGTCGCGCTCGACGATCACCTCGCCCTCGCCGACGATCGGGTCCTTGAACTGGCTGATCTGATAGCCCTGCGGCAGGTCCGGATAGAAATAGTTCTTCCGGTCGAAGCGCGACCATTCGTTGATCTTCGCCTTCAGGCCCAGGCCCGTGCGGATCGCCTGCTCGACGCAGTGGCGGTTGATGACGGGCAGCATGCCGGGCATGGCCGCGTCCACCAGGCTGACTTGCGCGTTGGGCCCGGCGCCGAAGCCGACGGCGGCTCCCGAGAACAGCTTGGCGTTCGAGGCGACCTGGGCGTGGACCTCGAGACCGAGGACCATTTCCCACGGGCCGGTCCGGCCCTGAATCTGCTTGGCGTGCGTCGTGTCGTTCATGCCGCGGTACTAGCGCTACGCGCGCGAGACGGGAAGCGGGCGCAGAAGCCCTCTTGCGCAAATGCCCGGAATTGGCCTCAAAGTTCGGCGCGTCTTAACGGCGCTAAGACCGGGGAAAAGGAACACCCAATGAAGACTATCGCCCTCGCCGCCGCGCTCGCCGTGGCCGCGGTCGCCGCGCCCGCCTTCGCGCAAGACGATCACAAGGACCACGCTGCGGCCGCCGCGCCCGCCGCCGGCAAGATCTCGGTCGAGACCACGCCCATCGGCGAGCTCATCAAGAACGAGAAGGCCAAGGCCGCCCTCGAGAAGGCCCTGCCGCAGATCCCGCAGTTCTACGACCAGATCGGCACGATGACCCTCAGCCAGGTCGCCCCGATGAGCCAGGGCGCCCTCGACGACGCCAAGCTCAAGGAACTGCAGGCCGAGTTCGACAAGATCCAGTAGAGTCCAGCGACATTGCTCCCCCCTCGGGGGAGCTGTCAGCGAAGCTGACTGAGGGGGTCCGATCCGACCGTTGAGGACCCCCTCCGTCTCGCCGCCGGGCGGCGAGCCACCTCCCCCGAAGGGGAGGAATTTCTCACCACCATTTCTGGGGCTTGGCGCGGAAATCGGCCGCCTTCTCGATGGCCGAGCCCAGCGAGAACAGCGTGCCCTCGTCCAGGTTGCGGCCAATGAGCTGCAGGCCCAGCGGCAGGCCGTTGGCGTCCACGCCGGCCGGAACGCTCATGCCCGGCAGTCCGGCCAGGTTCACCGTCACCGTGAAGATGTCGTTCAGGTACATCGCCACCGGATCGTCCGACTTCTCGCCGAGGGCGAAGGCGGCCGACGGCGCGGTGGGCGTCAGCAGGGCGTCGACCTTCTGCCAGGCCCGGTCGAAGTCGTCGGCGATGCGCCGGCGCACCTTCAGGGCCTTCAGGTAGTAGGCGTCGTAGTACCCTGCCGACAGCACGTAGGTGCCGATCAGGATCCGGCGCTTCACCTCGGCGCCAAAGCCCTCGGCGCGGGTGTTCTCGTAGGTCTCGGTCAGATTCGCGCCGTCGACCCGCAGGCCGTAGCGCATGCCGTCGTACCGGGCGAGGTTCGACGAGGCCTCGGCCGGCGCGATGATGTAGTAGGCCGGCAGGGCGTACTTGGTGTGCGGCAGGCTGACTTCGACGATCTCGCAGCCGGCCTCCTTCAGCCAGGCGATCCCCTGCTCCCACAGCTTCTCGATCTCGGGCGGCATGCCGTCGACGCGGTATTCCT
>NZ_JANINU010000215.1 GCF_024508875.1 Phenylobacterium sp. | reverse complement strand
GCCTTCGCGGCGGAGAGGGCGGCCTCGGCCTGGCCCCGGGCGCGGGGGTCGAGCAGGGCGGCGGGCGCCGGGCGCACGCGGGCGACCACGGTCTGGCCGGCGACCACGGGATCGCCCACCTCGACCGGCAGCCGCTCCAGCCGCCCGCCGACGGGCGCTGAGACCACATAGCTGCGACGGACGCGGGCGACGCCCTGGTCGGCCACGCTCTCGGCGATGGGACCGGTGCGCAGGGCCGCGACCTCGACCCGCAGCGGCCGCGGCCAGAACAGGAAGACCAGCAACGCGGCCGCCGCGGCGGCCAGCCCCGCGATCACCATCCATCGGACCATTGGCTTGCGCGCCATCGGCTACTCCCGGGTCTTGAGGGCGGAGACCAGATCGAGCCTCCAGACGCGCTGGCCGACCAGCAGGCAGGCGGCGGCCACGGTGGCGAAATAGGCGGAAAAGGCCACACCGTAGCCGTGGGCGGTGATGATCGCCGGCAACTGCATGTCCTGCTCGCGGAAGGCGACGGAGAGCGCGTTGGCGAGGCCGAGGCCTCCCGCCACGCCCAGCGGCGTGGCCACGAGCGCCAGCAGCGCTAGCTCACCGAGCAGGATGTAGGCGCACTCCAGGCGTCCGAAGCCCAGCACGCGCAGGGTGGCGAGGTCGCGCGCCCGCTCGGACAGGGCGATCCGGCTGACGTTGAAGGCGACGCCGAACGCGATGGCCGCCGCGAAGCCGGCGAAGAAGGTCATCTCGACCGAGAGGATCTCCATGACGGTCGTCCGGTAGCTGGCGATGGTGTCGGCGCGGGACGCGACGCCCGCGATCAGCGGCGCGCGGGTGACCGCGCCGTAGAAGTCGGCGCGCCGGTCGGGGGCGAGCAGCAGTTCGGCGGAATTGGCGAGGTCGCCCTCCCCCAGTAGCCGACCGAGCTCACGGCGGTCCATGTAGGCGGACAGGCCGGCGTAGTCCTGTGCGACGGCGGTCACCGGCAGGACGGCGCGCGGCCGCCGCCCCTCGGTCACCTCCAGTTCCACGAGGTCGCCGGGATGCACAGAGAGCCGCATGGCCAGCGTCCCCGAGAGCACCAGCCCGCGCCCCTTGAGCGGAATCTGCCGGCCCACGCCGTCCAGCGGACGGGAGAGACGCGCCTGTGGGTCGAGGCCCTGGACGAATGCCCTCTCCTCGCGTCCGTGCGCGCGCACCCGCACCATGGCGTAGCGGGCGGGCTCGGCGGCGATCACCCCCGGCAGGCGCGCGAGTTCGGCTGAGACGCCGGCGTCGCGCAGCTCGGCGAAGGCGACGAAATCCGTCCAGCGGCGGGCGCGGAAGTAGGCCTGGTCGAGTATCTCGTCGAAGCTGCCGAACATGAACTGCGAGCCGACGATCAGGGACAGGCTGACGCCCAGGCCGCCCAGGGTCAGCGCCGCCCGTCCGGGGAAGCGCTCCAGGTTGCGCAGGATCATCCGCGTGGGCTGGTCCAGCGCGCCCCACCCGCGCAGTCGCTCCAGGAGCCCCTTGCGGTAGGTGGCCGGCGCCCGGGGGCGCATGGCGACCGCCGGGCTGAGGCCCGCGGCTCGGGCCACCGCCAGCAGAGAGCCGCTACCCGCCGCGGCCGCGGAGATCGCCGAGGCGGCGAGGAAGGCGCCCCATGAGAACCGCAGCTCCAGGTGCGGATAGCGCATGTAGTCGGCCAGGACGCCGGTGACGACGCCGCCCAACCAGCCGCCCAGCACGCCCCCCGCCGCCGCACCGAGCAGGCCGATCACCACGGCGATGCGCAGATAGACCGAGGCCGCCCCGAAGGCGCCGTAGCCGAAGGCCTTCAGCAGGCCGATCTGCTCGCGCTCGGACTCCACCAGGCGGCCCAGGACCATGTGGACGAGGCTGGCCGCCACGGCGAGGAAGATCGGCGGGATCACCCAGGCGATGATGCCGAAGCGGGTGATGCGGTCCTGCTGGAACTTGTGGGAGACTTGGTCGGCGCGACTGACGGCGGGCGGTCCGCCATAGGTCGCGAGCCGCCGGTCCACCGCCGCCAGCACCGCGGCCTCCCGAGCGCCGCGGGCCAGCTTCAGCGACACCGCGCTGAAGGCGCCGCCCTGGCCCGTCGCCTTCTCCACCGCGGCGCGGGGCCCCCAGAAGACGCCGTTGTGGGCGTCGTCCGGCATCATCGACGCCGGGGCCGGGACGTAGACGTACTCGGGCGAGAGCGCCGCGCCCACGACCGTGAAGGTCATCTGCCGGCCGTCGATAACCATGGTGAGCCGCCCGCCCAGCGGGATGCGGGCGGCGTCGAGGAACGTCTTCAGCGCCACCACTTCGTCGGTCCGCTGCGGGTCGGGCCAGCGGCCCTGCATCAGGACCACGCGGTTCAGGGCGGCGGCGGGCCGGTCGGGGAGCGCGATGAGCGTGGCGATGGCGGGGCGCAGCACGCCGGGCAATTGCATCAGGCCGCTGCGCGTCGCCCGGGCGTCCACGGCCACGACGCCGTCGATCCGCGCGAGGTCGGCCGCGGCTGACAGCGGGGCGCGCCGGGTGGTGGCGAACACGTCGGCGAAGCGGGTGGCGGCGTAGTAGTCGGCCTGGGCCGCCTTGAGCGCCTCCTGGGCCGAGAACGCCATCACCGCCACCGACACCCCGCAGGCGACGAGCAGGGCGATGGCGGCCACCTGCATCCACATCCGCTGCAGGTCGCGCAGGAGCTTGCGGTCGAGGACGCGCATGGCTCACCAGGCCAGTTCGGACGGCGTGAGGCGGTCGGCGTTGGCCGTCACGCTGGCCACGGCGCCGTCGGAGAAGCGCACGACCCGGTCGGCCAGCCCGGCGACCACGGCATTGTGGGTGACGATCAGCGTCGTCGTCCCGACCTCGGCCGCCACGTCGGTGATGGCCTGCAGGACGCGCACGCCGCTGGCGCTGTCGAGGGAACCGGTGGGCTCGTCGCAGAACAGGACCTGCGGCCGCTTGGCGATGGCCCGGGCCACGGCGACGCGCTGCTGCTCGCCGCCCGAGAGCTGGGCCGGGAAGTGGTCGAGCCGGGCCTGCAGGCCCACCAGCGCCAGGGCGTCGGCGGGCTTCATCGGGTTGTCGGCGATCTCGGTGATCAGCTCGACATTCTCGAGCGCGGTCAGGCTGGGCGACAGGTTGAAGAACTGGAAGATGAAGCCCACCGCGCGGCGCCGGTAGCGGGTGAGCTCGACCTCGGAGGCCTGGGCCAGGTCCTGGTCGCCGAACATCACCTGGCCGCCGCTGGCGCGGTCGAGCCCGCCAAGGACGTTGAGCAGGGTCGACTTGCCCGAGCCCGAGGGACCGAGCAGCACGAGCATCTCGCCCTTGAGGATGTCGAGGTCGACCCCGCGCAGGGCGGCTACCTCTCCCGCGCCGGTGCGGTAGGTCTTGGTCAGACCGCGGACTTCGAAGAGATGCTCCGCGTCGGCCATCGGTCTCCTCGCCTGGAACGGCTAAGCGGCCGAAAAGCCGACAGGGCCGATCCTGGGAGAAGAGCCTCGCCCGCGCCTTGCGGGAGATCAACCGAGCCGGGAGGGTCGCCCGCACCGGGCGCGCGGTAGGCGCCGTCCGCTAGACGTCGACCTCGGCGTCGAGGGCGTTTTCCTGGATGAACTCGCGGCGAGGTTCGACCACGTCGCCCATCAGGCGGGCGAACAGGTCGTCGGCGTCCTCGGTGTGGTGGATCTTCACCTGCAGCAGGGTGCGGGCCTCCACGTCGAGCGTGGTCTCCCAGAGCTGCTCGGCGTTCATCTCGCCCAGGCCCTTGTAGCGCTGGATGGAGAGGCCGCGGCGGCCGTTGTCCAT